>JAYZAS010000001.1 GCA_036339585.1 Pseudomonadota bacterium | reverse complement strand
CCCAAGGGTTCGGCTGTTCGCCGATTAAAGTGGTACGTGAGCTGGGTTTAGAACGTCGTGAGACAGTTCGGTCCCTATCTGCCGTGGGTGTTCGAGACTTGAGAGGAGCTGCCCCTAGTACGAGAGGACCGGGGTGGACGTACCTCTGGTGTACCGGTTGTGGCGCCAGCCGCACCGCCGGGTAGCCAAGTACGGAAGGGATAACCGCTGAAGGCATCTAAGCGGGAAGCCTCCCTCGAAACTAGGTCTCGCTTGAGAGTCGTGGAAGACCACCACGTCGATAGGCCAGGTGTGGAAGCGCAGTAATGTGTGAAGCTAACTGGTACTAATCACTCGATTGGCTTGATTTCAAGATCATCCGTGACGATCTGCTAACAGCATATATAAGAAACAGTATATGCAAGGCATCGTTGGTTTGTAAAACCCGTCCAACTTCATGGATGGTTTGGTGGCCCTGGCGGGGGTCTCAACACCCGAATCCATTCCGAACTCGGAAGTGAAAGCCCCCAGCGCCGATGGTACTTCGTCTTAAGACGCGGGAGAGTAGGTCGTTGCCAAGCCTTCCATGCAGTTGGGCAACAGTGACATAATCGTTAGTGCGTAACACACTGAGCTCTAATTTTGTGTTCTTTTTTGCCAAGGGATAAGAGAGATGCGCACGTTACCTGTGCGGTTCTTTCTATAACACTTTTTCTGGCGCGGGGTGGAGCAGTCTGGTAGCTCGTCAGGCTCATAACCTGAAGGTCGTAGGTTCAAATCCTACCCCCGCAACCAATAAAATTAACGACTTAGCCGTCCTTCGGGGCGGCTTTTTTGCGTTTGTTCGCACGTTTGTTCGCACGTCATTTTGTGACCTGCAGGGCAGACGCCTGACGGTCGGTGTGTTTTTTAGAGAAAGTGGATGTAGTCTTGGCACATTGAAGCCTGAAATTTGGCAGTAGTTGTATTGTAGAGGACAGTGCTAGTTGGGAAAACTAATAATGTCCAGTTACTATCCGAGAGGCAAACAGCATGAACATCTTTAAACATCTAATGCTAGTCGCAGGCCTCTCTCACAGAGAGGCTGCGGCCTACCATGACGTACGTCTCGACACGATAAGAAGTTGGTCGATCAATCGCAATCCCGCTCCATCAGGCGTGATCAATGAGCTTACAGAACTGATTAATAAAATGCTTACCGCTGTTGATCAGGCTATGGAAGCTATAGAACAGCAGCACACGAGCCCAACGGTAATCGAATTGGGCTCATACAGATAAAAAGCGCATTAGTCTGTTATCATCCCTAACGAATTCTGTCAGCAAATCATCGAAAACGGCTATGTTCGCTCTTGTCGGCGAACTGCGCAACCATCAATATTTGTGCTATTTTTAAGGGGGCAAAGTAAATATATTAAAAAAATAATCAATTATCTTAGGCTGGTTCTGTCTGAGCCGACTAAACGGATTGATATCTTTTGGATAAAACCTGTGCCAATTGCGTGGCAAATTTTGCTGCCGCGACAGAGAGAACACGGCCGCGTAGATGCCCAAAATGCAAAAGTCCAGTTGCTATATCTGAGGAGGCAATCGGTCGGCTTATGACTGATTTTTCGGTTTCATTCGCAGCCAAACCAACTTCTATCTGAAGCGTTATTAGGTCTGTGTTGCTAACAGCCATGCGCAAGAACTCAAAGCTATCCGACTCCAAGGATGGCAATATGGATTGGTTGAGTTTGGCAATCGCTTGGTCAAATAGCCATCTGACACCGTAGGCCTTCGTTGGCAGCGCCAATGGGTATTCCAGACAGTCGTGAAGTCGTAATTTAGTTTTTCTTGCCAGCGGGTGAGATCTATCCATGACTGCAAGAATTTCTTGGCGAACGGTGATTATCGGGTGGAAATCAGACATTTTGATAGGCTCGAAGACGATTGCGAGGTCGGCGGTGAAATCCGCTAAGGCGGCCTCCGCAGAGGACCGATCCCTTGGCAAAACACAAACCTGAATCCTTGGGTGTTCAGTTCGATACCGATCGATTTGTTCAGGAAGAAAAAATGGCAACAGTGCTTGGCTACAAGCGATTGTCACTTCGCCGCGCCGAAAACCAGATAAATCGGCAATTTGCGATTTTATTCTTTCGAAGTCAGACAGTTGCGTTCGTATATGCTGGATCAGAATTTCGCCCGCTGCATTTAAACGCACTCCGCGTGGCAATCTTTCAAATATCTGTACTTCAAGTTCGTCTTCTATGGATATGAGTCGCCTGTTAAGGGCCGAAGGAGTGATCGAAAGTGCCTCCGCTGCGCGCCGGATGGACCCTGCCCGGACAATCGCGTCAATATACTTAAAGTTTATAAAGGCTTTATCCATCAATCCCACAACCTCACTGGAATGCCGAAACGGTTTATGTACGAATTTTTGCACCAGTAATAGTCAAAATTAACAGCAGACAGCAACACTTGTCACGTATACACGTATAAAGCCTAAAGAAATAGCCTGTTCACCGAACCTGTAATGCCGGAGAGCAAAAATTATGTCTTTTGACACAAGCCATTCTGCCAAAAGCACCAAGTCGCGGAAGCATTGGGGTGAAGAGTGGGTCTCATTCAGGCCGATGATCTCTTCTCTCTCTATAATGATAACCGGCCCCCTTGTATTAGTCGCCGTTTGGTGGATTGCATACGAATTCCAACTTGTTGATTCTAAATTGCTGCCCTCACCCTTCGCCACCTTGGCAGATACCGGGAACAACATCGTCTTTGGTAATATGATGGAGGATTTTTGGTATACATTCGAACGTGTTTTTTACGCTTTTGCCCTTGCGACCATTGGCGGTGTCCCCATCGGTATTGTACTCGGTGTCAATGAAAAGGTTTACAGATCAGTTGAATTTATCATCGATTTTTTCAGATCGACGCCAGCGACAGCCATGTTTCCGCTGTTCCTGCTACTCTTTGGGTTAGGTGACTTTTCGAAAATTGCGGTAGCGGCGTTCGCCGGTTGGCTCATCGTCGTTTTTAATGTCGCCTATGGGGTCATGAACGCGCGCCGTACCCGGATGTTAGCGGCTAAATCCATGGGGGCGTCCCCACTTCGTATCTTTTTCGATGTAATATTTTTTGAAACGTTACCCCAAACTTTTGTCGGCGTCCGCACCGGGATATCAATCGCGCTCGTTGTCATCATCGTGGCCGAGATGTTTATCGGCGCTACGGATGGTCTTGGGCACAGAATTATCGACGCCCAGATCTCTTACAACCTAACTGACATGTATGGTTCTATCCTCGTTACGGGGGCAATGGGGTATGGCCTCAACGTCTTATTTCTCGCCATTGAGAAGCGACTCGTTCACTGGTCCGGACACTGACACCTGCGAATGCATATTTAGTCAATCTTAATGCTAACAGAAAAGGAAAGTAATAAATGCTAAGGAAAATTTTCGCCGTAACTGGCCTTCTTACTATTCTCGGCGCAGGGCCTACCTATGCCGCGTGCGATAAATACGAAGAGGTCACTTCCGCGTGGCTCCCTATAATGCAAACCACAGCTTATTACGTGGCAACAGAAGAGAATCTGTTCGAAAAAGCTTGCATAAAGGTCAAATCTAATAAAATGCAGTCGCCTAATCATATTATCGACGCTTTGGTGGGTGGGCGCGCCGATTTCGGCCCGCCAGGTGCGGCTGCAGGTATTGCTATGCTCGCTGAAGAAAAGTTTCCAGGAACGTTCAAAGTTTTCGGTTTGCAAGGCGGCGGCATTAAAGTCAATCTCATAAACGACGGCTTAATTGTTAAAACAGGTTCCCCGATCAAAAGCTTTGCCGATTTGAAGGGCTACACGATTGGCCACGTACCCGGCATTCAATGGCGAACTATAACGAAGCACCTTGTTAGATCGGCCGGCCTTGATCCAAACAAAGACGTCAAGCTGGTCGACCTTGCCGTGCCGCAGCAGGTGCCCGCGGTGCTTGGCGGTAGCGTTAACGCAACACTGTCGCTAGAACCCGTGGGGTCAATTGCAGCGGCAACTGACGGCGTCGATCGTGCCGTTGTCAACCCAGTCGCCATGGTGATTGCCGATCCGTTCTATTCAGGTGCCGCTGTCCTGACAATGAAGTTCATCAAAGAACGCCCAAGCGTTGCGCGTAAGATCGTTAAGATCATTGATAAAGCAACCGCGCTGGCGATGGCTGACTTCGACAAATACAAGACAATCATTCCGAAATACACGGCGATTCGAAATACCCAACTGGACTTACTCGCGAAGCCATACCTACGGAGCTTCTCTGATCTGAACGAGACTGACCTTAACTCTTATCAAGCGTTTGTCGATGTGTTTTTTTCTGAAGGAGTCATGAAGAAGAAAATGAATGTACGCACGAAAATCCTCAAAATGAGCGATTTTGGAGATAGCTAAAACCGATTGTAGGCTGGGAGGCACATGTTACTGTGTCTCCCCGCGCGCACAAATTATGGGGTGCGAGGGGTGTGCTTTCTCGGTAGGATGTCTCCAATAAACTTGTTAATGTTACATCGCCCAAAGGTTATGGATCAAATTATGTCTATGGCAAAAACTGACACCGTGGCAAAGGTCAAAGCTGTTCGTCGCCGCGGCAAACTTGTGATTAAGAGTTTGCAAAAGTCATTTGGCAGGAGGGTCGTTTACGATGGGTTCGATCTTGAACTGGAACTTGGCACTTTCACCAGTGTCTTCGGCCCAAACGGCTGCGGTAAAAGTACTTTGATTAATATGATATCGGGGTTGATGCCGCGCGACGGCGGCAGTGTGCTATACGACGGTAGGACGATCGCGGAAACAAGCATATCTTATGTTTTTCAAAATTATCGAGAGGCATTATTCCCCTGGCGCCGAGCCATCGACAACATTCGCTATCCTATGGCTCGGAATGGTTATTCGAAGAAAGAACAGGAGAGTCGGATTGAGCAACTTATCGAAGATTTTGGTATTCGCATCGACCTAAACGCTTATCCCTATATGCTGTCTGGCGGCCAACAGCAAGCCGTATCAATTTTGCGCGCACTTGCTATTGAGCCCGATGTGCTATTTTTGGATGAGCCATTCTCGGCACTTGATTATGAAATGACATTGCTCATGCGCGAGAAGCTGCAATCAATTTTCGAGAAGACAAAAACGACCATGATCCTTGTCTCTCACGATCTTGAAGAGGCTGTGCAAATGGCTGACAAGGTCCTTTTGCTTTCAAGGCGTCCGACCCAAGTGGCGGCCTTGATCGAAAACCCGCTGCCGCGGCCGCGGGATGCTGGCACCCTGACGGAGTCTGAATTTGTAGACTTGCGCAGCGAGTGTCTGAAAATTTTCCAAAAAGAAGCGCAGGTCAATGAACTGTCGAATTGAATGTTTGAGTTGGTGAACGTTGTATGAATAGCAGAAATAAAAGCGAAAACAGCCCTCGCGGCTATCATGACATTGGCGGCGACCCCGCTGGCGCAATTCCGAAGACCGAGTTGCCATGGCTGCACTGGGAAAAGCAGACGGAAGCAATCCGCAATCTTTTAGGCGATGGAACGAGGCGTATCGTTTCGCTAGATGAAATGCGTCGTGGGTTCGAGAGTTTCGGGGCTGAGAAATACAAGGTTTTATCATTTTACCGTCGCCGACTCGATGCCATGATCGATGTACTGATCGAAAAGCAGGTGATTACTCGCGAAGAATTGGATGCGGCAATTAGTGAGAAACGCGTCGTCTGGTCAAAGGTTGCTAGGGGGGAGACCCCTTAATGGGTATGGCGGCACATTATCGGCGATTTCACGAGGGTGATTGGGTCAAGGTTAAACATCTTTGCAAATCCGGCCATGTGCGTATTCCTTTCTATGTCCGCGGCAAACGCGGCGAAATTGTCAATTTTTGTGGCCGATATCTTAATCCCGAAGATCTTGCAATTGGAAATACAGCAGGTCCGGCTATCGATTTGTATCGTGTTAAGTTCGCTCAAGGCGACCTTTGGCCGGATGAAGGGATCCCAGAGCACGATCATTTAGTGATCGAAATCTATGACCACTGGCTATCGTCTGCAGAAAGCAGCAAAGGAAGGCAATAATGCCCAGCAGTAATACTATAGACGACAATTCCTGTGAAAATCATGAGGCGTTAGTTGTCGAAGATGATGCTGGAAACCTAGAAGGACAAATAATTATTGACGCGCTGCAGGAGGTCCTGGTTGCGCATGGCTTATTGACAGCACCCGAGGTTCTCAAAGAGATTGAGAAGCTTGAATCTCCGGGCGTTCATCTAGGCGCAAAAATTGTTGCGCGCGCATGGTCCGACCCTGACTACAAGGCGAAGCTACTCGAGAACGGCAAGCAGGCTATAGGTTCTATCGGTATCAATGTTGGCGAAGCGCAAATCATTGTCGTCGAAAACACGCCAAAGAAACACAACTTAATCACTTGTACTCTGTGTTCGTGCTACCCACGGTCCATATTGGGCCAGCCACCATCATGGTATATCTCAAAGGCGTATCGCGCTCGCGCGGTCCGTGAACCTCGCAAGGTGTTAGCTGAATTCGGTACAATTCTGCTGGATGACATGGAATTGATAGTTCACGATAGCAACGCCGATATGCGGTATCTTGTACTACCTGAGCCGCCAAAAAACTTAGCCGACATGAATGAAGCGGAGATGGAAACCCTCGTCACTCGGGACCGGCTTATCGGTGTCACGCGTTAATTATGTAAACCCCAAGTCAATTAATTAGGCCGCATTATGATGCCTATTGAAACTTATTGTGATCAACATGCAGCAGATTTTTGCGGCCCGTGCGGAAACAAGAATGCTTTAGCGCAGGGTGGAGCAGTCTGGTGGCTCGTCAGGCTCATACCCTGGAAGTCGTAGGTTTAAATTCTGCCCTCGCGACCAATAGAATCAATGCCTTAGCCGCCCTGCGGGGCGGCTTTTTTGCGTTCGTTCGCAAGTCATTTTGTCACCTGCAGGTTTGACACCTGAAGGTTAGGGGTTGAAATTTATATTCTATCTTTAATACTTCCACCTCTTAAATGCCCAATCTGAGGGAGTTTCGGCACGCTTAATTATATTGCTTGTAGTCCACTCGCTATGATTTTGAAACAAATCCCTGGTGCTTTTAAACATCGTACGATTTTTAATTTGCCTAGTCGTCTTAATAACGGTTATTTCTGCACTTCTTGTCTTTCAATATAAGAGTTCGTAGAAATGGTGAAACCACCTCTCGATGGCGTAAGAGTCCTTGACCTTTCATCTGTTGTTGTAGGCCCTTATGTCTCACAATTCCTAGCTGATTATGGTGCCTCAATTACTAAGATCGAGGCCCCTGGAGGAGACATACTTAGGAAAATGGGCGGGCCCTCCAAGTCTGGAGAGCTGTCACCAAAATTCATGAACTTGAACCGCAACAAGCGCTCTATAGTGATTGATCTGAAGCACGAAAACGCTGGTGAAATTTTAACAAAGCTCATAGAGAGCCACGATGTTTTTCTGAGCAATGTTCGCCCACAAGCGTTAAAGCGGCTTGGTCTCGATTATCCATCCTACAAAAAACTAAACCCGAAGGTTGTCTATTGTTCAATCGTTGGTTTTGGCCAAAAGGGACAATACAAGAATAGGCCTGCGTATGACAATGTTATTCAAGGTTCCGGCGGGATTGCCGCTTGCCATCACCGTCAAGGCGGGCGGCCAAAATACATGCCGATGGTCGTCGCGGACCGATTGACTGGTTTGATGGCATGCCAAGCGATTTTGGTTTCCCTCATGTATAGAAACCGGGATAATGAAGGCATTTTCATGCAAGTGCCTATGTTTGAAAGTTTGGCTGAGTTTGTCCTAATTGAGCACATGGGACAGTTAATCTATCCTGATTCTGACGGACCCAGCGGTGACCTGCGTGTGCTTGATCAATTTGCAGTTCCGATTGAGACCAAAGATAGCTTCATTTGCATTGCTGCTAACACCCAGAAACAAGCGGCCGGATTATTCGAGGCTATTGGGCGGCCTGAGTTGATTGAAGACGAACGCTTTAACTCTGTCGCAAACCGTTTCAAAAATGTGACTGAGTATAATAGTATCCGTAACAATGCCTTGAAGAATAAAGTGACAGCCGAATGGATGGAGATTTTTGACCGACTGGATGTCCCTGCTATGCGCTACAATACCTTTGAGGATTTGATGTCCGATCCGCATATGTTAGATGTGGAAATGTTTCGACAGCAGGAGCACCCAATTGAGGGCAAGGTCTATACTATGAAGCAACCTACTGAGTTTTCTGTCGAATGGGAGCGCGGTCAGACTTTGGCGCCTGGTCTTGGTCAACACTCCGGGGAAATAATGGCCGAACTGGGTTACTCGGAAGACGAAATTTCAGAAATGGCCGCGTCTGGCGTGATCGTTAACAAGCCGGTCTCTTAGCTGACTTGATTGATGTGCCCGTCTGATAAAAAGAGAACTTAACAATTCTGGCTTTCCAAAATATCGCCATGCTATTTTTTTAGAATGCGAAAAGAAATTATACGGGCCTGATCGTGAAATAATGTGAACTTTAAATAAGCCGCCAAGTCTTGTGGCCCTTCTCATCATAGAGAGTGCTAGATCCTTTGGCATGAAGTTATAGATTTTAACTTGCCAAAACCCTAATATTATAAGATTCTACTTTCCGCATCAGACCCGCATAAAAGTCTGAAGATTGAGTTTCAATAACATTTCACCGAACACAAACTTCCCATAAAAAAAGGTAGTTAGCCTTGAAAAAAAAAGATACGCAGAAGCATTCTGCTGGTTTGTTGGTGGGCGAAAATGCTCTTCAAGCAGATGTCAATCAGCCTTGGGAACAAGACAATCAAGCGTGGTGGGATTGGTATGTGACACTAGCTGAAAACATCGAAGAGCAGCCAGTCGAGCTAATGCCCATGTCCTCTGTTCAGGTTAAAGACTTGCCAAGCGATGAAGCCATCATCGAAGAGTTAAGAACCCCTTTTCCCTTATCGAGTAAGGATCGAGGGGAATTCCAACAAAATGGTTTTATTAAACTAAAAAAAATTCTGACGCATGGGGCGGTAGTCCGATTACGTCAAGAGTTAGTTAGGTTATTAGGTGAGTCTTTTAAGTCTTCCCTTGATGGTGATGTCCGTGATCGCTTCTTAAGCCTTGAGATGGCGTGGCTTAACAATCCACTTATCAAAGCTTTCGTGCTTAGTGAAAGGATTGGTAAGATTTGTGCCGAACTTTTAAATGTAAATAGTGTGCGTCTCTATCATGATAATATTTTGTCCAAGGAGCCAGGCTGCGGCAGAACACCGTGGCATTACGACGACCACCATTTTCCTCTAGCTACAGACGATGTTGTTACGGCTTGGATTCCGGCACAACCAATTCCAGTTGAAATGGGCCCCTTATCTTTTGCAAAACCGTTGAGTGTTTTTGAGTTCGTTAAGGATATTGAATTTAATAAATTTGACACAAGTTACGATAAGAAAATTAACGAAGTTTTTAAGAAAAAAAATGTTGCAGTCGAGGATAGTGCTTTTGACATCGGAGAGGTCAGCTTCCACCATAACCGGAGTTTTCATACGGCGGCTTCCAACAGAACAAGTCAAAGCAGAGTTGTGCTTGCAAGCACCTATTTTGCAGATGGAGCTCGGATTGTCGATAAGCCGACAATGGTGTCAGGTGACTGGGGAAAATTTATTCCTGGTGCTGGTCCGGGTGATAAAGCCGCAAGTGAATTAAACCCGATTTGTTGGCAGGCCAAGGATTAAACAAATGACAGATACCTTCCAACGAAGTTGTGCGCACTGGAGTGAGGCTGGCCGTGCTGAAATGGACAGATTCTATGCTCTTGCCTCTGTTGACTATAAACACCTTGCTGAAGCCATCGATTGGAAGAATTGGTTTGAAGAACGCCAAAAAGTGGTTGGTCAGCGCAATTTAAAGCTATTGGATGTGGCTTGCGGTTCCGGTAAGTTTCCCTCTGCACTCAAGCAATTTGGCCGCTTGTCTGAAGCAAGTATATTGCCTGTTGAATACTCTCTCCTTGATCCATCGGCATTTTCAATTTCCGAAGCGCGGAAAGCTCTTTTTCCGCCATTCCACTGCAGCGCTGAATTTGAAATGACGCTGCAAGCGTTGGCGTGTGAGCCAGGCGCTTTTGACATAGTTTGGGCTACTCATGCGCTTTATGCGGTACCTAAAGAAGAGATTCAGGCTGCTCTAGAAAGGTTTGTTCTCGCGTTGGACGGCGCTGGCTTTATTGCTCACGCTACTAGTAATTCGCACTATTTGAGGTTCTACAGACATTATATCAATGGCATTAAGGATGGTGCGGGAGTGCCATTTTCGAGCGCTGAGTTAATAGCTGAAACATTGAAGGCTATGGGAGTAGATTTCAAGGTCAAACAGATTTCTTATCAAAACACTGCGCTCGAAAATGCGAGTGAACATGTAGAAGGATACCTGCAGCGCTGTATTTTTGACGATACAATTGGTCTTGAAGCTATGCTTAAAAGCCCGGTGACTGGTCCTTATTTAAAGGAATGTCTGCAAAATGGCATATGGCGCTTTGATCAACAGGTTATGCTATTTTTTATAAAGGTCGCCGCCATTTAATTCATCATGTCATGGGGCGATGGCACTTTTTGGAATTTATTTTAATCGTATGAATGCTTGTAGTTTGTTGAAGCGCGCAGCACCGGCTCTCTTTTTTGGGTTCCTATTAGCTTTTAGTTCTAATGTTGGGCAAACCTTTTTTATTGCTCTTTTTTCAGGGGAAATTCGAAATGACTTGGAGCTATCTCACGGGAGATTTGGGGCCATTTACTCCGCGGCAACACTTGGCAGTGCGATAGTTTTCTTGTGGCTTGGAAAATCAACAGACAAGTATGACTTGCGTCTGCTTGGCGCTATCGCTTTATTAGGTCTAAGCGGGTGTATGATAGTTATAGCCAACACATACTCAGTCTTTGTGCTCTGCTTGGCCCTTTTTGGAATGCGTTTGTTAGGTCAAGCACTTCCAGGTCATATCGCAATCACTGCTATGGCGCGTTGGTTTTCGGCGGAGCGCGGGCGTGCGATTAGTATTGCGACGCTTGGGTACCCAGTTGGGGAGGCCTTGCTGCCAATTCTTGTTGCTACTTTCTTAACATTCTTGACTTGGCGTGAGATCTGGGCACACGGTGCTCTTATTATACTCATCATTCTGTTGCCTGCTATGCTCTGGAGTAGCCATCTTTTACGATCACGAAACCTCGATCGGCATCAGCAATTATTACCCGAAAAGACAAAAGAAGGATTTAAGTGTTGGACCCGTGCGCAAGTCCTGCGTGACCAACGTTTTTATATATTATTGCCTGGTCTTCTCGCCCCCCCTTTCATCATCACAGGCGTTTTGTTCCATCAGGTCCACCTTGTCGAAATGAAGTCATGGTTACTTCCCGAATTTGCTTCTTGTTATCCGCTTTATGCGATAAGTGCGACGATAGTTACTCTAGTGGCTGGATGGATGGTAGATCGATTTGGTGCGGTGTATCTCTTGCAGTTTTACTTGCTACCCCTTGCTTTCGGCCTTGCCTTGATAGCCTGTATTGACGAGTTTTACGTAGCTCCAGTATTTATGGCCTTGATTGGTGCTTCAGCTGGGGGGGCGACTGTCCTATTCGGAGCGTTATGGGCTGAGATGTATGGCACTGCAAACCTTGGGTCCATTAGATCTCTGAGCGTGACGCTACAGGTCTTTTCAACTGCTGTTGCGCCAGCGTTACTGGGGGCGTTGATTGATGTTGGTATTAGATTAGAAACACAATTTTTAGTCCTTTCTCTGTACGTTTTTATTTGTGCTGCTGTCTTCGGGTGGATGAGGCGAACCCTCTCAATAAGACAGTCACCGCCACGCCACGCATAAAGGCATACGCAATACGTAACAGGATCACTGCCGGGAATATCTCTTAGATTCAATAGTATGGACTCTCTTAATAATGAATAAACCTATCTACGATGAGTCATACTGGATGCAGTGCCTGATGAGGGGAGAGCAGCCAAGTGATGAATCCCTACGCGAGCACCTTTTATTGGTTCATCGTAATCATCCCGGCTTTGCAGAGTCTTGTGCCCTAAAGTGCCGGGACAGTTTGGGTCGTAACAGTTACGAATTACTCGCAGGCGTTATGGACCCAAAACGACACTCACATATTTTGGATCTTGCTTGCGGCAGCGGTGTTTTACTTGAATTATGTCGACAGCGGTGTGAACCAAGCTCAGAATTAATTGGTGTTGATATGAGTGTTGAGGAGCTAGTATTAGCTCGACAACGCAACCCTGAATTAGAAAATAATTTGTATGTGGGTGTTGCACAGGACCTACATTTTATAGACGATGATTTCTTTGACATTGTTCTGTGTCATTGGGCTTTAACACTGATGGACCAGGTTCCTTTGGTGTTACGGGAAGTTAAGAGGGTGCTGAAAAAGAATGGAGTTTTCGCAGCTATTGTGGATGGAGATCCCAAAACCGCACCAGGTTATGATGAATTACACAAGATAATTTATTCTTTTGTTAAACAGCAGCACCCTAGATACGGTGGGATCGACTTGGGTGACCCTCGTGTACGTGAGGGGGCATCTCTCGCGCGACTTGCGAAACAAACTTTTACTGATGCGGAAGTGGAAATCGAGCCTATGGTCTTTTATTTGGATGCTACGCCTGATGTTTTAGCAAGGGAAGTAGCAGGGTTCTTCTATGCATCGTTTGTGGTAGCCCCCCAGGAAAAAGATCATATGCTAATGCAGCTTGAGAGATTTTTTGAAAAGCAGGGGAAGGGTAATCAATGCAGGTTTTCTCTGCCAGTCAATAAGCTTGTAGTTTGCCTGTCACCAGATATTGGTAGAGGCTAGCATTGGGTGCAAGAAACCTTCACTAACTCTCGTTCTTTGCTAGGGAGCGCTCAAACCTTTATCACGGCTTCTTGCGTGTCGGATAGAGCAGCCTAGACTCAGCTCTTTAGGCGAATGTATAAATATTGCGATATAATAAGAGCAATATTTTAATTTCTCTGTTGCCTGAAAGGGCGTGTCATGGCTGCGAACCAGATTTCCGGACGATCGGCATTCCTTACGCTGCTAAAAGCTCAAGGTGTTTCCCATCTTTTTGGTAACCCTGGAACTACAGAGCTGCCAATTATGCATGCCCTTAAGGACCATCCAGATCTAACCTACGTTATGGGAATGCATGAAGCGATTGTGGTTGCGATGGCTGATGGGTATTCCCGGGCAACGGGTGAGTTGGTTGCGTGCAACGTGCACGTGGCGCCTGGCCTCGGCAATGCTATGGGTTCACTCTACAACTGCAAGTTTACCGGAACGCCATTGATAATAACAGCGGGACAACAAGAACTAGGACACGGCTTGACAGAGCCGTTGCTTTACGACCCGTTGGTGCCAATGGCAGCGCCTTTGGTTAAATGGGCTACCGAGATTACTCGCCTAGAAGACATGCCACGTATTATACATCGTGCCGCTAAGATTGCTTTAACGCCACCCACTGGCCCCGTTTTCCTATCTTTGCCCGGTGATATTCTAAACCACAAAGCCGGAATTGAAATTGGTTCGATAACTCGTATAGATACGCGGAATAGGCCGTCAGTAGAGGCATTGGCCAGTGTTGCTGAGCGTATACTCCGTGCTGAAAATCCGGTAGTGATTTGTGGTAATGAAATCGTGACGAGCAACGCATTGATCGAGGCTGCGGACTTTGCGATAACGCTGGGAGTTCCGGTTTATCAGCAAACAGTACCCTATGGTTCCCATTTTCTTTCTGAAAAACCATGTTTTATGGGTGCACTTTCACGCAACCAGAGGGAAGTCCGGTCAATTCTAGAAGCTTTTGACCTGATGATTGTGTTGGGAGCTGATGTACTGCGTATGTCGGTTTGGGATGATGTTGATCCTATGCCTGCCGATCTTCCCATTATACAGATTGGTTTGAATGATTGGGAGATGGGTAAGAATTATCCAACTGAAATGGCGATTGGCAGTGATATCCGTGAAACACTCCGAGCGTTGATCCCTCTATTAAAAGAAACGGGCGGAACTGCTTTAGACGTTTTGGCGAAAGAGCGTCTTAAAGCTCTCTTAAACAAAAATTGGTCTACAAAACGGACGAAACTCACACACCGAATATCTAATGAAGGCAGTGGCATTCCAATCAATCCCGATTGGCTTATGCTGCAATTAACAGAAGCATTGCCCAGCAATACTATTATTGTAAATGAAGGGTTAACCGCGGCACGGTTTCTCAATGACCTCTGGCCATATCGTGAGAGGCATGATTATCACGGACTTGCTTCTGGGGGCATTGGCTGGGGTATGGGAGCCGCCGTTGGGGTTCAATTGGCCCATCCCAGAAGACCCGTTTGTGCTATCATAGGTGACGGCAGCTCAATGTATAGCATTCAGGCGCTTTGGACCGCGGCTAATCACAAACTTCCCATGACATATATCATTGTAAACAACGGCGGTTACAGAATTATAAAGCAGCGACTGGTAGCATTTCATAAAAATGATAACTTTATTGGTATGGACTTCAAGAATCCTGAGGTTGATTTTACAGCGCTTGCGATGTCTATGGGGGTCGAAGCTCGCCGCATAGAAGATCCCTTAGATTTAAGAGATGCACTTGAAAGTGCTTTTGCCAATAAAAAAGGCCCAAATTTAATTGAAGTTATGTGTGACAGTAGTTTGTAAAAATTTAGAAATCGACTCTCTTGGGCGAGAAGACGAGAAAATAAAACAAGAATCATCTCGTATTTTCTTAAAAGCAGACCAACTTAAAGAGCCAAGTGGTATTCGGTCGAATGGTGGTTTTTCTTTTGTCAAATAAGATGGGCAAAAACACAAAACTTATCTGCATTTGTGTCGTAATATAACGATTAAAAAAGGCGGCAGGTACAACTTTAATGTTGAGGTTTTGTGCACCAAACAATTGATATTGGTGTGCAGGTGTCATATTTAGGTCACAACCTACCCACGCGTACTAACCCGGGCCGGCCGGGTTGATGTTAGGAGGAAAGGAAATCATATGCTTACTTTACTATCTCCAGCAAAAAAACTTGATATGGAGCCTATTACGATCGGTGTTCCTATTACTCAACCGCAGTTATCTGATGACATGGTTGAACTAGCAAGTATTGCCAAAAAGCAGACAGCTTCCGATTTAAAAGAACTTATGCACATAAGTGACAAATTAGCCGCCATTAATTATGAACGGTTCCAAGCGTTCAATCTGGATAATATGAGTAATAGTGCAAAGCCAGCTGGTTTCGCATTTGACGGAGATGTTTATTGGGGGTTGCAGATAGATAGTCTTTCAAAAGATACGTTGGAGTACGCGCAAAGGCACTTACGCATCCTCTCAGGCCTTTATGGTCTTTTGAGACCGTTGGATGCGATACAGCCCTACCGTCTTGAGATGGGCGCTAAGTTGAAAAATCATAGAGGGAAGTCCCTTTATGAGTTTTGGGGGACGCGCATCGCAGATGAATTGAATGCTGATTTTGCCGACCACAATGACGCGACTGTGGTTAATCTTGCCTCAAATGAATATTTTAAGGTGGTTGATCGCGATGTGTTAAAACGGCCCGTGATTACTGCCAAATTCCTCAATATCAAAAATGGCACACCCCGGTCTCTTATGTACTATGCTAAACATGCGCGCGGTTCGATGGCGCGTTGGATCATGGAAAATCGTGTTGACCGGGCGGAAGGCTTAAAAGATTTTAATTCAGATGGATACATTCTAGACGCGCCCGCATCCACTGAGTTTGAACTGGTTTTCTCAAGGCCTCAGCCGCCCAAAAAAAATTAATGACATAGCAACTATTTTAAGCGCAATGTATGGGCTTATCAGGGTTAGGTTATTTGTGGGGTCTCATGCAAAGTCAAAGATAGAGGCTAGTTCTTTAGCATATGATCGAATGCTGATAATGAAGCTTTTGAACCCTCACTCATTGCTACTACAATTTGCTTATACGGGACGGTAGTCACATCTCCGCAAGCAAAAATTCCCTTAACATTAGTTTCACAGCGGTCGTTAATGACGATTTCGCCCCACTTGGTGGTTTTTACCAAGTCCTTAGCAAATTCGCTATTTGGCACTAATCCTATCTGAACAAAAATACCCGATAAATTTAACTTTGTAATCTTCTTCGTGTCACGATCAATATACTCAATGCCCGTAACCTTACCATCAGCAGCTAGAACTTGCTTTGTTTCTGCATTTTTTATGATTCTGATTTTTTCTTTGGTGCTAGCTTGGTCAACTAGTATCTGATCAGCCTTTAATTCGGGCAAAAACTCCAAGACGGTAACTGAATTAACAATATTCTCAAGATCGAGTGCGGCCTCCATTCCAGAATTACCCCCTCCGACCACTGCCACATCCTTGCCTTTGTAAAAGGGGCCATCGCAGTGTGGGCAGTATGCAACACCGTTTCCAATATTTTCTTTTTCCCCTGGGCAACCTAGTTCACGCCATTTAGCGCCACTAGCGATGACAATTGTTTTCGTTTCAATTATCTCACCGGATGAAATATGGATTAGTTTTATCTCTCCGTCATCTATCTTCGTTACTCTTAGATGCTCCTTTAAGGTGATCTCATAATCTTGCATGTGGGAGAGCAAGTCGGAAGTAAGGTCTGGGCCCGTTGTTTTTGAGACTGAGATAAAGTTTTCTATCCCCAGTGTATCTTTAAGCTGGCCACCAAGCCGGTCTGTAATGACTGTCACCTTCAACCCTTTACGTGCCGCATATATAGCCGCTGAAACTCCAGCTGGACCCCCGCCGATTATAGTTACATCCTGTAATGGCAATTCGGATTTTAGGTGTATTGGTTCAACACTGGGAACTCGTTCCAACAAACGATCGACTAATGTAGAGGGGTCAATTTTTCCGTTCGCAAAAATATCACCATTGAGAAAAACTGTTGGTACCCCCTGAATATTCCGGTCTTCCACTAACTTCGGAAATAGACCCCCATCGATCATTTCAGAGCTGATCAGAGGGTTTAAGCTGCTGAATTGATTGAGGGCTTGCACAACATCCGGGCAGTTGTGGCAGCTTAGACTTACAAATACCTCAAACTTAAGGGGAGTGTCGATACCCTTGATGAGGGTTTTGAGACTCTCATCTAATTTACTAGGTGTGCCAGTGGTATTGAGCACCGCTAATATCAAAGAGTTGAATTCGTGCCCGCTTGGAATGCCGGAGAATTGAATCCCGGTTTCCTGTCCGTCGACCTCGAGTAAAAAACTGATTGGTCCGCGCAGAGTGTTAGAGGAATCGCGTTCTTCAACAGACAGCCTTTCACTTGTGCTGGCAACCTCAGATAGGAATGTTAATAATTCCTCACGCTTCTCATGCACACCCTTTTGCAATACAAAAACTAAGTCGTTTTTCATTGCTGCAGTATAGGTCGTAAGTGCGTCCTTAATTTCTTGTGTCAACATATGCCGTGTCCACTGCCCCTGATAAAGCGATAAAAAGCACACACGCCCCGACAAAAAAGCCGCGACGTGTGCGCCATGATTTTCTACCTACGCGTGCTTTGTCGACTAGATTTTGCCGACAAGATCTAGGCTTGGCGTTAAGGTTTTCTCGCCCTCTTCCCACGCTGCTGGGCAGACTTCGCCATCATGATCCGCAACATATTGGGCCGCTTTAACTTTACGGACCATATCTTTGGCTGAACGCCCAATGCCCAAGTCGTGAATCTCACATACTTTGATTATTCCCTCAGGGTTTGCCAAGAAGGTGCCTCTCAATGCAACACCCTCCTCCTCGATCATTACTCCAAATCCCCGTGTTATGGCTCCTGTTGGATCACCAATCATTGGGTAATTCAGTGTGCCGATGGCATCGGAAGTATCATGCCAAGCCTTATGGACAAAATGTGTGTCCGTCGAAACGGCATACACCTCTACGCCTAAACCTTTCAGTTCGTCATACTGTTTTGCCATGTCTTCTAGCTCGGTTGGACAAACAAATGTAAAGTCTGCCGGATAAAAAAGAAAGATCGACCATTTGCCCTTGACGTCATTGGAAGACACTTCCTTGAATTCGCCTGAATGAAACATTTGAGCGGTAAATTCTGGAATCGATTTGTTGATCATATTCATTTTTGCTACCTCATTAAGCCTGAAAGTTTTGTAACACTACAAAATCACATAATAGTTATAACTTTTTTCATAATGATCAAGAAGCGCATGATTTGAAAATAACTTATTTTCATTATATTGATTGGAAAAATCAATCGACATTTCATCACTATAGTAGGCTTTTTCCATGCGACGTTTGCCAACATTAAAACAACTTCAGTATCTTTCTGCGTTGAGTATTCACCGCCATTTTGGCCTTGCTGCCGAAGCATGTCATGTGACTCAATCAACTTTGAGTTTGGGCATACGTGATCTTGAGCAAGTCCTAGGCATACAGGTCGCCGAGCGCAGTAATAGAAAAGTGATTATGACGCCTTTTGGAGAAAGCTTATCTAGAGCAGCAAAAGACGTACTGAGTCGTGCTGAAGATTTAGTTGATATGGCAAAAGGGGCGATTACTCCGTTGACAGGTACCGTGCGTTTGGGTGTCATACCAACCATAGGACCATATCTGCTGCCAAATATTCTGTCTGATTTACAGCAAAGCCACCCAAAGCTTGAATTGTACCTTAGGGAAAATTTTACAGATCATCTATTAAGTGAGCTCAATAATGGCGAGTTAGATGTTCTATTACTAGCATTACCATTTGAAATTGGGGACGCGGAAGAGTTAATCCTATTTGAGGATCGTTTTGTATTAGCTTGCCCGAGAGATCACCGTTTATCAACCCGTGATTCGGTAAAAACAAGTACACTGGCTGATGAGAAACTGCTTTTACTTGAGGATGGACATTGTCTGAGGCGTCATGCCTTGGAGGCTTGTAGTTTGGTGGACAAATCAAAAAGTAGAAAACTTGAAGCAACTTCTATGTTTACGTTAGTGCAGATGGTTTCGTTGGGGCTTGGCTTGACCCTACTGCCCCAAATGGCAATTGATGCTGGCATTACAAAAGGGTTAAACATAGCACTAGTTCCGTTGGTCAAGTCAGCTGGTTTTCGAAAAATTGGACTTGTTTGGCGAAAGACTTCAACTAGGGGTGAAGAGTTCCGATTGCTCGGCAAAGAAATGTTAGAAATATCCGCAAAGTCCGGATAAGAAATTAGCATGAGCCGGCTCTTTGACCATATTTCGCGGATCTGACAACATTAGTCACTCATAACGGTTACTGCACAAATATGAAATTTAAAACTCCCACATACGGTTTGAGAAGCGATTGAATGCCGTTACCTTGCGGGGTGCAATCTCCCGTTCTGTGTCATAAACATTCGAGTTTAACCAGTTAATCTCGCTTTTCTCATCGGAGCATACAGTCCACCATACTCTTCCATTTGGGAGTCCAGCTGGGCGCCAACGGTATCCTCGATCGCGTAATAGGTTCTTTTTGTGGAATGGAGCATCGAAAGCGCAAATAAGGTATTCGATTTTTTGAGCCGCTGCTCGAACAACCTCTAAAACCGGCCTGCCTGATTTTGGTAGGGTTTGAGCCAGGATAGCTAAGCACGCCTCACAATCTGCTAACGCTGTGTGGCTGTCGTAAAACCAACCAAATTGCGCTCCTATGTAATCCAGCTTGCCGGCAGCATATCCTTCGCGGAGCCAATCAACAGCGCGGAAAGTACAAGCCCACGGTTTTTTTGAGAAGCACGGCCAATGTTTTTCAACCATTACTCGATCAAACTGTGCGTTGTGAGCAAAAATGATGTCCGTGTCTTTAACAATATTATCTACGGCATAATTATCTATCGTTTTCCCACGAACCATTTGGTCGGTTATGCCAGTAACTAAACTCGCCTCTTCCGATATTGAAGTGCAGGGCTCCCGCAGCCCTTCGAATGACATTTTTTTGCAGACATTAGTGATTCTATTATCTTCTGGGTCATATTCAAAAGGTAGCATTGCCAGCTGAATTACATCATCGTTTTCGAG
Organism: Pseudomonadota bacterium; assembly: GCA_036339585.1. Classification (NCBI taxonomy): domain Bacteria; kingdom Pseudomonadati; phylum Pseudomonadota; species Pseudomonadota bacterium. The sequence goes on along the minus strand of JAYZAS010000001.1, from coordinate 322,523 downwards.
GGAAAGTCCAGTGGCTTCGACGTCAAGCACAACCCCACGCTTGACTTTCGAGCCAGACGGTCGATTGAACATGTTGGGTATTTTCAGTCGGCGTAAAACTTTCCAATCTTCTTCAAGTATCCCATTGTTGGTTTTTATTATGTCCGACACTTCGAAGTCGAAGTTTGGGAATTCGTTGCTCATGAGGTCAGTTTCTCAGATTAAAAATGATTATGTAAAAGCGTGGCTATAATTTGAAGAAAAGGAATGCGCGCTCTCAAAAATCTATGTTGAAACGAATGAAAGAATGCTTTTGTGCATTAATTTTTACTAATCCTGGATAAGAACACGCATCAAAAATATAAATGGAAACCTATTTTTTCTATATTGGGCCGGTTGCATTGTATATCTAACGACCCTCACGTTACATGGTAAATTTCGATGGAGGTTGCGGGTTTTTTAAAGGATTTGAGTCGTGTTTTTTCAGGCTTTCGATGAGACCTTCATTAACCAGAGGTGCTAAATCAATCTCAAGTGCATCTGCCTTGTGTTTTTCATAGATCTCATCGCCTTTTATATAACAAGAAAAAGATTGCATGAATTTCTTTACTTTTTTTGGGTCAGCAAGAGTTGCTTTTGTCCATCTATAGAGCGGCTGATTAGTTTCGCCTGATTCCTCGGCTAACGCGCAATATTCTGAGAAAGCATCGTATTGGCATTTGAGACAAGCTTGATGCTTTGATAGTACTTTGTTTAATCGGGTAAAAGAAGTGTCAATTGGATCTTTGCGGGCAAGCTTTGCTCTCTCCTCACTCAAAAAGATCCGTATCTGGTATTTCCATTTTTTTGTCATCAGTAATCCTATTTTATTTAGATCAGTGTGGTTCTTGTGATGCGGAAAGTATCTTTTACTTGCAGGCACTAAACATGTTTATTTGGCTCCTCAGCGGACTGCTGATACTCATTATGTAGCTCAACAGCATTCTACCTCTGTTGGGGGAAGACACCACATTTACCTACTACAAAAATTCATTTTAGATAGCATCTACAAGTTGCATCAAAAGTAACGTATTTGATGAGCATCTATCCCCTTGATGATTAAGGTTCACTTGTTGTCCGCAGCTGGCAATGGATGCAGACTGGTAAATGCCTGAAAAAGGTTCAAAGGTCACTTCCACTTCGTTTGTCAATGTGATCCAAGAGCTAATATCTGCCGTTGCTATAGTATTGTATATGCATCGGTTGCGGGGCGTTCATAGTACTCTTGGCAAACAGAAAACATTGAGGATCCGCTTCATGCAAAACCAAATCGTATGGTTTAAACGAGATCTTCGTACCAAGGATCACGCGCCGTTATTAATGGCTTCTAAGGTTGGACCCGTCTTGCCTTTGTATGTCGTAGAACCAGAACTTTGGAAACAGGCCGATAAATCTGCCCGCCAATGGTTGGTTGCTTCGAACGCCCTACAAGAGTTACGGAGTGAACTAGCCGCCTTGGGTAGCCCACTTGTTATACGCATTGGTGTAGTTACTGATGTTTTATCTGAAATTAAGGCGCAAACAGGTATTGGAGGCTTATGGTCTCACGAAGAGACTGGCAATGGCTGGACCTATAACCGAGATCTTGTCGTTGCCGCATGGGCACGCTCTGAGGGTATTCCTTGGCATGAATATCCCCAGTTCGGTGTTGTGCGAGGCCTAAAAGACAGAGCCAGATGGAGCAAGAGCTGGGATAAGTTTATGCAATATCCTGTATCGGCCCGACCAGCCGGCCTGAAAAGTGTAAAAAAGAAAATGCAGTCCGTTTGTATCCCAAAGCCTGGCATACTTGGATTAAAAGCAGATGGGGTCTTTGACGCACAACTTGGGAAACGGTCGCGCGGTTTAGCGCTTGTGCAAAGCTTTCTCAACTGCCGTGGGGCACGATACCATAAGGAAATGTCTAGTCCTTTGACCGCAGGAACGAGCTGTTCGAGGCTTTCAGTTCACCTGTCTAACGGCACTGTTTCTCTGAGGGAAGTCAGCCAAGCTGCCTCGAATCGGCAAAAATACATCGCATCATTGCCATGTGAGGAACGCGGTGACTGGGGCCGTGCGATAAGCGCTTTTATTGGGAGGTTGCATTGGCATTGTCACTTTATGCAAAAGTTAGAAAATTCACCGTCACATGAGTTTCAAAATGTTCACAGAGGGTTCGATAAATTACGTGATAGAGGGTTTGATGAGACCCTCTTTGATGCTTGGGTTGCAGGAAAAACTGGCTTTCCTTTCATAGATGCTTGTATGCGTTCTTTGAAGGCAACCGGTTGGATTAATTTCCGAATGCGCGCGATGCTTACTTCCTTTGCATCGTATCATCTATGGCTGCATTGGCGTGAACCCGGCCTTCATCTGGCAAGATACTTTAATGACTATGAGCCTGGCATACATTGGAACCAAATACAGATGCAAAGCGGAACGACGGGCATAAATACGGTGAGAATATACAACCCCGTCAAACAATCGCGCGATCATGATCCTCACGGGGAATTTATACGGCATTGGGTGCCAGAGTTATCGGGTGTGCCAGAAAGCTATATACACGAACCTTGGCGAATGGGTCCGCTTGAGCAAGAGGCATTACAATTACAACTCGGTAAAGACTATCCTCTCCCAATCATAGATCATCTTGTTGCGGCTAAGAGGGCAAGAGAACTAATATATGCAATTAGAAAAGAGCCTCTTTTCCGAGAGGAAGCTGACGCAATTTTGAAACGCCACGGCAGCCGAAAGTTACGCAAAGTGAGCCGCTCAAAAAGAGCAAACTTGGTTACAGCACCCGACAATTATCAACCGACTTTCAATTTTTAGTCTTGATGCTGGCGCGCGTTCATTTTTCGAGGCTTCTTTCAATTGCTCTTCGCACCTTTGTAGACGTCGGTTGTGTTGGTGAAGAAAACCAATCTATCAGTAAGCCGTCGCGATTGATCAGGTATTTGTGAAAGTTCCACCTCGGCTTAGCTAGGCTGCCGAGTTGCGTTTCCGCCCAAGCATAAAATGGATGGCGTTTTTGACCTCTAACGGGAGTCTTATCGGTCATTGGAAATGTTCGACCATAATTAGCATCACAGAAGGACTTAATTTCTGCATTTGTATCGAATTCTTGGCCGCCGAAACTACCGGATGGTACAGCAATAACTACCAATCCCTTCTCCTTATATGATTCCCAAAGGGCTTGCAATAATTTGTACTGAGATGTGAAACCACAGTGTGACGCCGTATTAACCAATAGTATCACCTTTCCTTTGTATGCTTTGAGGGGCAAGTCGCGGCCATCTATCGATTTGAAGGAGAATTGATAGGCTGTACCACGCGCCTCAATTGCTTTGGTAGGCATCAGGTTAAATAGAGTGATGAGAAGTGTTATAAGTCGCATTCGTATTATTCGCTCTTCGATGTAGTTTTTTTATCTGCCTACTAAGTGTTTCTTTTGCACTAATAATTCAACTGCTGTTAGTGATTCGGCCACCTCCCTTGCTACAAAACAAGACGTTGTCCCAAATACTTGAGCGTCTGGCAATTAATTGCTTACATTTCTTTTTAAAAAAAATATTTTATGCGGAACGCTAACAATTTGAAGTAACAACCGTGACCCCAACTGAAATCAAATTATCTCGGGATAAGTCAAAAATCATTATCAGCTGGCCGGATGGGGATAAGGTAGAGTTATCTGCTCTGCTATTACGGCAGCGCTGTAATTCAGCTAGTTCCAAACGATCCCGTATTGACGGCGCTGAGGAGCTGAAAACAGAGCATTTAACAATTGCAGAAATACGCTCTGTAGGACTTTATGCGATCAACTTAGTGTTCTCTGATGGGCACGACCGTGGAATATACCCTTGGTCCTACCTGAGAGAACTGTGTTACGAACGACTAATGCGTGGCGTGGCGGAAAAGGCATGCGAGCGAGCGCTTTCGATAGGTTAAGCGTTAGTGTTAAATAGAATTCGGCGTCTCGCCACGCCTTGGCAAGGGAAAAAAGGGAAAGGTTATGGATGAAATAGGCACTGGGACAGAGACCTTCGACTGTGATGTGTTGGTGATCGGTGGTGGCACCGCAGGGCCGATGGCCGCGTATAAAGCTAAACGCAAGAATCCCGAGGCAAAAGTTGTTTTATTGGAGAAGGCTCACGTTAAACGCAGCGGAGCTATCTCTATGGGCATGGACGGATTAAACAATTCTGTGATACCTGGCTATGCAACACCGGAGCAGTATACCAAGGAAATTACTGTTGCAAACGACGGAATAGTAAATCAAGCGGCAGTCTATCGATATGCTCAAAATTGTTATGAAATGATACAGGAGCTTGACTCATTCGGCATTCGGTTTTTGAAAGATGAGACAGGTAACTTTGATGTTAAAAAGGTTCATCATATTGGCACCTATGTTCTACCAATGCCGAACGGTGATACGGTCAAAAAGGCGTTATATCGGCAACTTCGTAAAGCGCGTTTATTGATGACAAATCGTTTTATGGCAACACGTCTGTTGACTGGTAAAGATGGTCGTATTGCGGGAGCTATCGCTGTAAATACCCGTGATGCTACTTTTTTGGTGATCAGAGCCAAATCAGTCATCCTTTGCATGGGAGCCGCCGGCCGACTAGGCTTGCCCACTTCCGGCTACTTGTACGGCACTTACGAAAATGCGGCAAATAGCGGGGACGGGTATGCAATGGCTTATCATGCGGGGGCCGAGCTTTCTAACCTCGAATGTTATCAAATTAACCCTCTAATCAAGGATTACAACGGGCCTGCTTGCGCGTATGTCGCAGGACCATTCGGAGGATTCACGGCCAATAGCGAGGGAATGCGCTTCATCGAATGTGACTATTGGAGCGGCATGATGATGCAAGAGTTTTACAATGAACTGCAAGGGGGAAAGGGTCCGGTTTTTCTGAAACTTGACCATCTTCATGAAAAAACCATCGAAGAAATCGAGAACACTCTTCACAATGTGGAGCGACCTACCCGGGGAAGGTTTCAGCATGGTCGTAAGGTTGATTATCGCCACGAAATGATTGAAATGCACATATCCGAGATTGGTTTCTGTTCAGGCCACAGTGCGTCGGGTGTTTTTGTAGATGAAAATGCACGGACGACTGTGCAGGGTCTTTACGCGGCTGGAGATATGGCAAGCGTTCCACACAATTATATGTTGGGAGCTTTTACCAATGGATGGTTTGCTGGAGAGGATGCAATTGATCATGCTGGAGAGGTAGATTTTGCCGAATATGATGAAGAGCAGGTGGAGAATGAGAAAACGCGCGTTTTGGCTCCGACTAAAGTCGAGGATGGTATCCCTCCAAATCAGGTGGAATACAAAACGCGCCGATTGGTGAATGATTATTTGCAGCCACCTAAAGTGACGCGCAAAATGCAGCTGGCACAGGAGCGATTTGCTGAGATTCGTGAAGACATGAAGAACATGTCTGCTCGTGACTCTCACGAGTTGATGCGGGCTTTGGAAGCTCATTCGATACTAGACTGTGCTGACATGGCAGCTTGTGCATCGCTTTTCCGTAAGGAAAGCCGTTGGGGTTTATATCATAACTATCTCGATTACCCCGAACGCGATAATGAAAATTGGTTTTGTTTTAGCCAGCTCTACAAAAATGCGGACGGACACATGGACATAAAAAAGAGGCAGGTAGATCCTTATGTGGTACCAATTGATGACGCTGAAAAGGATGCCTATGACAAACAGCGTGTCCAAGCGTAGGCGCTGTCTCTGCTTGAGTAACATTAGTGTTTAGGAGGGTAAAATGCCATTAGCTCATTCAGCCAGCACCGTGCCGGTGACGGTAGACGACGATAAGTGTATAGCCCATAAAGGTTGCACTGTTTGTGTGGATGTTTGTCCATTGGATGTGTTGCGTATCCACGAAGAAACTAAGAAGGCTTATATGAAGTATGATGAATGCTGGTACTGCATGCCTTGTGAAGCAGATTGCCCGACTGGGGCAGTTAATGTCAGCTTGCCATATCTACTGCGTTGACTCGTGATGCCAATTTTTGAAGAGTTGGAGGATGAGACAGACCTCGAAGATATACTTGTACGTTTAAAAGATGATGACTCCTTGGTTCGTAAGGTGGCAGTTCTTGATCTCGCTGAAAAAACCGATGCAAATAGCCTAAACGTTCTAATTAATTGTTTTAATGATAAAGCCGCCGAAGTTAGGTTAGAAGCGGCTAGAGCACTTGAGGCATTTGACGATCCAGCAGCCGCGCAATGTTTGGCCGAAGCGCTAGATGATAGTGACGAAGCGACGCGCGAGGCAGCGGCTTACAGCCTAGCCGAATTTAAAAACCCGGAGTGCGCAATTCCATTAGTTGATTTCGTTAGTAGTAATAGCATGTTTGTGCGCGCATCTGTTCTCAGAGCGTTACGTGAACTTCGCAATCCTATATCCCTGTCTGTTGCATTGAAGGCGCTTGCCGATGATCACGCTTCTGTCCGAGTGGAGGCTGTAACCGTAATTGGCTACCTGCAGGATAAAACGGCGCTTCCAGCGCTTATCCAGGTTACTCAGGATGAGAGTGCTGATGTACGTCGCTCAGCTATTCGTGCTTTGGCGTTTTGTGATGAAGACTTGGTGGTAAAAGCACTTCTGAAAGGACTTTCTGATGAGGTTTGGTCTGTTCGTGAAGCCGCAGCGGAAACTTTAGGCCGTGTAAAAGGAAAGTCAGCTACAAATGAAATGATTGCTGCACTGGAAGATCCATATTGGCAGGTCCGAGTGAAAGCAGCTCGTAGCTTGGGCCAAATAAAGGCTGTGAGTGCGGTACACGCTTTAGCCCCGTCGCTTTCGCACGATATTAGCAATCTGAGGAAAGAGGCTGCAGCAGCTCTCGGAGAAATCGCGCATTCGAGCGCTCTTGCATATCTGGAAAAAGCAGAAGGCGATCCCGACCCAGATGTAAACAAGAACATTCGCTGGGCAATAAGTCAGATAAAAGCTGCATGACCAGATGAGATACGGTTTTGAAAGATACTTAAGAGGGTGATGCCCGACCCCTGCTTTACAGCGCCTTGGTTTTCTAACGCGGGGCAAAGCTTTCAGGATGGAGCTTTACCAAGCTGTATTCCGGAATCCAAGGAATCGGATCATTTATAAAGAGTTAGACATAAAGTCTTGGTGGCCATGGGGAAGGACCTATTGCATGCCTATGGAGTATCTTTCTAATGATAACCTTATCGAGAGCCATACGGTTGACAGCTGTTCTGTAGCACATTGTCCGACGGTTCAAAGTCTAGACCAGATTTTTAGCTTAGGAGAAACTGTATCAGAAACAGGCTTTGAGGTTTTATCCAAGGTACTTTCCTTTAGTAAAATCACTGCATCTTCTACGGTAAGAAAGTTACATGGGCATTCGGTTGATATTGGAGATCTGCTATCCTGTGTGAAAGATACTTGTTTTAGGATTGCTTAACAATTGCAAATAAGCGCAGAAAGTCAAACCCTACAAATCAAACGGCTGACGCATGACGGCAGTGGCAGGCCAATTGACTTTAAGAATTTCAGAGGGCACACGGATGCTTTGCAATTGGGAATTCGAGTTCAGCGATGGTAAAAGTACTCAGCGTAGTTTTTTTTGGGCTTATTGCTGTGCTTTGGCAAATAAATCCAATTTTGAGTATTAACAGTACTAATGCCAGCCTCGTCAGAATGCCAGAGCCTCCCAGTGCACCCGCTCTGGATATCACCGACCTATCAGGTAAATTGCATACGGTAGGACAGTATCAGGGGCGACCAATGCTCGTCCACTTTTGGGCAACTTGGTGTGCACCGTGTCGCCGCGAACTCCCCGCTCTGCAAAGGGCATACAAAGTGCTTGAACCAAATGGAGTTGTGGTCCTCGCAATAAATCTGGGAGAGCAAGCAGACCACGTTCGGCGATTTCTGAGCGATCAAACGCTCAGTTTTCCCATACTTGTTGATCCGTCTTCCTCGCTTCGGGACAGATGGCAACTGCTCGGAATGCCCACCACCTACGTTGTAGATGGCAGAGGAAAAATTGTCTACGGCGCAGTTGGTGAGAGAGATTGGGCAAGTAAGCCCATATTAGATCTTTTAATTTCTCTTAACTGATTCATCAATAAACTAGGTCCAGTGAGGATATTTCCTTCACTTCCTAGTTGTACTTCAATTGGTGCCACGGATTTGGTTAAAATATAATCATAATTTTTATGCTGCCTAATATTTAATCTTTTAGATGACTTGTGCGTATACGTAAACTTTTTCCTAAGGGATATAAAATGATATTTATCAATGGTTTAAAAATTTTTCCCGCCGTATTAGAGAGTTGGCATCCCTTTCGCAAAGAGACGTTAGAAGGGTAACGATCATTGCGAGGAGAGCTATTTCATGAAAAGAGGAACAATATTAGCATTAATTGTATTGGTGTTTAGCTACGCGACTGCTGTGGATGCGAAAACCATAAAAATTGGTATTGGCCATCAAAGTATGTGTTCCGATACCTATACTGCGGGAATTATTGTTAAAGAGTTAAAATTACTGGAAAAGCACCTACCTAAAACCGGTAAATACGCAGGTGTAGAATATGATATAAAGTGGGCAGATTATAGTTCGGGAGGGCCGATTACCAACCAAATGCTCGCGAGCAAATTAAATATTGGGGTTATGGGTGATTACCCATTAATTGTAAACGGGGCGAAGTTCCAAGCGACAAAGAGTTTAAGAACTCTTTACGTAGCGGGCACTGGCTACAACCTAAAGGGATCCGGGAACGCAGTTGTAGTTCCAGTAAAGTCTAAAATTCAAAATTTTGAAGAATTGAAGGGTAAATCGATCTCTGTGCCTGTCGGCAGTGCTGCTTGGGGGATGACATTAAAGGCTCTTCAGGATGCGGGAATAAAATCCTCGGAGATAACAATTAAAAATCAAAGCCCAGCTGTTGGCGCGGCGAACATCGCTAAAGGTAAGATTGATGCACACGCCGATTTTTGCCCTTGGTCGGAATTGATGGAATTCAGAGGCACAGGCAGAAAGATTTTCGATGGTAGTGAGGCTGGAATTCCGTATTTACACGGAGTAGTCGTCAGAAAGAAGCTCGCTACCGAATATCCAGAGGTAGTCGTAGCCTTCTTGAAAGCAGTAATAGAGGCTGGGCAATGGGTAGATAGTGATCCGATGCGGGCTGCAGAACTTCTGGAAAAATGGACAGGTATAGAAAAAGAAGTTCAGTATTTATACTTCAGCAAGGGTGGTCATCTTACATTAGAACCAACAATTAAAGACGAATGGTATAAGGCGTTGAAATTTGACCACGGAGTGTTGGAACGCGAAAAACAAATCCCGCCATTGGATTTGAAGGCGTGGATACAGGATAAGTATATTCGCCAAGCCTTTAAAGAAATGGACTTAGATTACAATAAGCAAGTTAAAATGATGCATGATCCCAAAGTGGCACACGTGGGTTTGCCGGCTGAAGTCTGGCACGCCAAAGAAGGGATCAAAACATATAAAAATATGAATAAGTTTTTGAAGGCAGTTGGAAGCTTTCAATCTGTTGCTCAAAAGTTAAACGCCACTTACGTTTACGACGATGTGACAGGCTTGAAGCTGTTTGGCAAAATGGCCTTTTATGTTCCGACAAAAACATCTTTTAAGGCATTTTTGCGGAAGTATGAAGCCGACAAGTATGCCAAAAAGATAGGTTCAAAGACGATAAGTTTTAAAGAAGCAATTGCTTCTGCAGCCACCTAACTTGTCCCGTGGGCGGGCGGTAAGACAGGTCTATCTTCCTCCCTAACTGTATTACCGCCCTCTCAAAAAATACCAAAGTTCGATATCCAAGGGGGCCTTTGTTCTTTTCGAGCTTTCCAGCGGGCATTTCAAAAAGTGTGAATCGAAGATGGTGGCAAAAAATGGTTGTGAACAAACTTCTAAATGAAAAAATTATTGGACCATCAGTAGACTCTGCTGATGATAAGACCAAAAAGCAGCGGTTTAGTACTCAAATTGTGGCCAGTGTGTGGGAAAAGATAGTTTTTTCCAGAGTGGTGAGGTCGCGTTGGACCATTCGGATCATGGCAATTATCTCAGCTATTGCGGTTTGGCATTACCTAACAGAATATGATTTCAATAATGGGGTGAATTTCGAGAATGTACCAGAGCCACTTCTGGTGCTACTTAATTTCATTCACCATGCTCAGACCCAAGAATTCTACATTCATATTATTGTCAGTGTGAAACGCATTCTTATTGGATATACGGCGGCAGCTGTCTTGGGCATTCTAATTGGTTTACTAATGGGACGCTTCCGGATGGCTGAGGACTTCTGTATTCCATATGTAGAAATATTAAGGCCTATCCCAGCTGTTGCGTGGATACCATTAGCAATCCTTATCTGGCCAACTGAAGAATCCAGCATCATTTTTATTACATTTCTTGGCGCTTTTTTCCCTATTATTTTGAATACGATACAAGGTGTTGAAGCTACTCCGGAGATTTTAGTAAGGGCGGCGCGCTCATTGGGAGCTAAGAACTTCGAAATCTTCTGGCACGTTGTGTTCCCGGCAGCTTTGCCCAGTATTGCTGCGGGGCTTGCGATCGGGATGGGTGTTTCATGGTTTTCATTATTAGCGGGTGAAATAATCTCTGGCCAGTATGGGATTGGCTACTTTACGTGGAACGCTTATTCCTTAATCAAATACACAGATATTGTTGTTGGCATGCTGATAATCGGCGCCTTGGGTACATTGTCTACATATTTGATACGATTATTGGCTCGCCCATTGCTGCGCTGGCAGGCACTGGAGACCGGCCGATGATATCGGGTTTGAAAACAGTCTTTGCTGTAATTCGCCACCAAAAACTTGTCTGGCTTGCATCAACAGCCGGTTTTGTCTTGCTTTATTATCTTTTCCTGCTGGCGATGCTGGTCATACGTTTCGATAATTTTCCTAATTATGTTACGTTTTACGATTATATCAGTAACGTTTTCACCATTCTGCGTGAAACCCCCGATATCGTAGATACACTGCCAATAATTCGCGATGAATGGTTACTCGAGATTGGATTTATGAATTATGACTACGGTCACGGCATTTCGGAGTGGAGTCTCAACATAATTCCATCCTATTTAATATTGCAGTGCTTGGCAGGCATGATGGTCGGTGCTGCGATTGTGCTTTGGATTGATTTGGGTGCGGTAAAGTTTTCTCCAAAATGTAAAATTCGGGATGCCTCAGCTGTTGGTGGCGGGGCATTCCTTGTGGGGTTCACTAGCGCAACCTTAAGCTGGGTAGTTTGTTGTGCGTCATCTACTTGGGTGGTGAGCCTCGCTATGCTTGGGTTGAGTGCATCTACTGCATTATGGCTAGAGCCCGCGGGCTTAATTTTATCAATGGCAGGATTTGCCTTATTGTTTATCGGTATTTTTAATTTGACACGTGAGCAAAAAAATTCTCGGCGAACAATTTTGCAATGAATAATAAAATAAGGTAATTTGTTAAATGTTACAGCTCATTAAGGAAGAAGGTCCTATCCAGTGCGATAAAGTCATGAAGAAGCTGAAACAGGGCAATATTATTATTGATGATGTTAGTGTGATATTTGAGCGTGACGGGGTGAAAAATATTGCAATCGACAGCACTTCCATCAAAATCATGCCTGGCGAGTTTGTGTGCATACTCGGCCCATCAGGGTGTGGCAAATCCACTTTATTGAATGCGGTAGCAGGTTTCATTTCGCCTACACAGGGTTCGGTATCTGTTGACGGGAACATAGTTGAGAAACCTGGCCCTGACAGGGGAATGGTTTTTCAGCAGTATTCCTTGTTCCCATGGAAAACAATCAGGGAAAATGTTGCATTTGGTCCGTTGCAGACTGGCTCAGGCCGTGCTGCTGCCGAAGGAACCGCTAACACCTTTTTGTCAATGGTTGGTCTCTACGACTATGCAGACAGGTATCCTGCGGAACTTTCAGGCGGAATGAAGCAGAGGGTTGGTATTGCAAGAGCGCTGGCAAACTACCCAAGCGTTTTGTTGATGGACGAACCGTTTGGTGCTTTGGATGCCCAGACGCGCGTTATGATGCAGGAGAACCTGCTGCAAATTTGGTCGGAGTTTCGCATTACTGTCATGTTCATCACTCACGACATCGATGAGGCCATTTTCCTCGCTGATCGTGTTCTGGTAATGAGTGCATCGCCTGGTCGGATTATCGCTGATATCGATATTGAACTGGCACGTCCCCGCACGTTGGAGATGACAACCAAAGATGAGTTCATTGATTCAAAAAAACAATGCATTGAAATTATAAAGGCAGAAAGCATGCGCGCTTTTGAACAACAGAATCCGGAATTGAGCAGTAAAAAGAGGTAAGGCAACAGTTTGGAATGAATTGGCGAAATTTAGTCTCACTTAAAATATTTTTGTGGTCCGCTGCAATCATAATAGTAATTGGAGTGTCGGTTAACCTGGCACGACAATATTTGGCCTCACCTAATGCTATTAAAGCTGGACTTTCACCGAAGGTGATCGGTGTCGGTTCAAAAAAGGTAAAGAAACTCACCTCTATAAATCTTGTTGATGATGAGGGTAGGCAACTTAGCCCGTCATCGTTCCAAGGAAAGTGGCATTTAGTATTGTTAGGATTCACTTCCTGTCCCGATGTTTGTCCATTTACTCTAGCAAATCTTTCAGCCGTTCATGACAAAATTTCGGAACATGCTGTGCCAAAAGACATACCCACTGTATTGCTAATATCCGTTGACCCTAATCGAGATAAAATTGCAGATCTCAGGAATTATGTAAGGCATTTTAATCCTAAGTTTCGTGCAGCCACCGGCACAAAAAAAATGATTGATCAATTCGTTAAGGGGATTGGGGGCTTCTATGAATTTGTTCCAAAAAAGGATGATAATACCTACAGAGTAAACCACAGCGCAGAGGTATTTGTGGTTGATCCGCTAGGTCATGTGGTTGAGAGCCTTAACCCGCCTCTTGTACCCCATGTTACTGCTGCGCGTTTTCAAAAAATGATTTCTTTATTTCAGAAAACTAACGCGCCACCTTTATAATAATGTTATTACAAAAAAAATATTCACCTGAATTGTCACATAGGCAAGTTTCTTAAGGGGCGCCGGCAATATGCACTACATTTTGGCAATAACATTAGGCATTTTCTTTTTTAATTCGTCGCTTTTAGCGGCGGATAAACTCGAAGTGCGCGACGCCTGGGTGAGGGAGGCTCCTCCTAACGCGAAAGCCCATGCAGGGTATGGAGTGTTTAAAAATAAATCAAAACATTCCGTAACATTTATTTCTGTAAGAAGTCCAGATTATCAAAAAGTAGAACTTCATCAATCTGAAGTACAAAATGGTGTGGCTACTATGAGGAAAAAAAAAAGCCTTACGATTCCAGCAGGCGGAGAAATTAAATTAATGCCAGGGAGCCTACATCTGATGCTCCTAAATCCGGTCACTGGGATAAAAATGGGAGATAAAATAAAAATGATATTGGTTTTTTTGGATGGCGCAAGCCAGAGCTTCTCAGCTGTGGTTAAGAGATCGAATGACATTCCTAAATCGCACAGCCACATGGGCCACTAATTGACCCACTCACAAATAATAAAATACAAACCTGTACTCTTCGGCATGTTTTTTGGGGTGATTGGATTTGCTAATAGTATGGTGAGGGGAGACATGATCGATACTGGAAGTTTGCAGGCTTGGGAAACTTGTGCAATGTGCCATGGTGTCGATGGTGATAGCCATATGGCAAAATTTCCAAAGCTAGCAGGTCAGCCATACGATTACCTCGCAAAGCAGCTTCGAGATTTCAAAATGAAACGCCGTAGAAATGATGGTGGTATGATGTCAGGAATGACTGAGGCAAAATCAATGCCTGAACTTCTAGAAGCGGCTCGATATTTTAGTGAATTACAAGCCCCAGAACCTTCAAGTAATAACGCTAAGGTTTCAAAGATTACCAAAAATCTCTTTAAGCGTGGTGATCCCAGTCGCGGGATTCCGGGTTGCGGCCAATGCCACGGTGTCGATCCTATCATTCCGCGCTTAAAAGCTCAGCATGCTGGTTATTTGCAAAAGCAACTCAGTGATTTCCGTAAAAGTCGACGCATGAATGATAACAATGGTGTAATGCAAAAAATTGCGAAGGCGTTAACAACGGAAGAGATAAAAAATTTGGCGCAATATATAGCAAGGCAGGCTCGCGTTCTTAAGTCTGCACCATGATAAAATACGGCGAAAAAAATATTATGGCACAGAAAACATCATTTTCGATTAAAGACGACGGTACAGACATCAACAGAGAGAATAACTCAGGAGAAAAAGGGCCCTCAGCACTAATCTTAGCTGAGGAACCTGCAGACGGTAAGTCCGCATCTTTATTTTCTCGTATGGGGCCGGGTGTATACAAAAAGCTTAAAGATATTGGCATAGAGTTGCAGGTGTCGGCTGGCGATACGGTTTTCAGTCAAGGGGAGCAGCATAACGGTATATTTTTGATTGAGACGGGGGTGGTCCGAACTTTCTATGTCGGTCCTAACGGCCGAGAGATTACCCTCGCCCATTGGTCTCGTGGCCACTTTGTAGGCGGCCCGGAAATTTTTGGTGGGGGGCACCATATTTGGTCTGGTATTGCTGCTGATGATTGTAAGCTTTTAAAACTGGGAGGTGACGCTTTCCGTAGTTTGGTAGAGAAGTCGAATATTTTAGCTGTTTGCCTTTTAGAAGGATCAATTCAGAAGGGTAAATGTTACTCGGCCCTCTTGCAAATGTTGGGAACGCGATCGGTAGTTGAGAGACTTGCCCAACTTCTGCTAATCCTATCCCAGTCAGAGGGGCCTGTGGAAAATGATAATCCTATAATTAGCCGCGTCCTTACTCACGAGGAACTTGCTAGTATGGTGGGGGCTACTAGGCAATGGGTAACGGTTACGTTAGATAAATTTCGTAAGGCTGGCGCAATACGGATAGTTGGCCGCAACATTCAAGTCACTAATGTCGATTTTCTGATTACAAAAACCGGTATGTAGATTTTGTTGGCTTGCTAATTTGATTAGATAGAGTGAAAATAAAAATGAATAAAAGATTTACATGAATTTTGAAAATAAAATACTTTTCTATACTATAAAATATGTTATTTATGCATTTATGCCGATAATAAATACATTTTAACAACTTCATTTTTGAAATACACATGGACCGTGAAACTCTATTTTATTTGCTAAGCTCAGGGAAGTACCTTTGCTTTAACCCTACAGAGATTGAAGTGGAGGGTGAGGGTGAGGAAGAGGAAGAAGAAATGGTTGGGGGTGCAGCTGTGGCTGCGGATGATGATGCTGAAGTAGAGGATCTATTCGACTCCCCAATTCTCAGAGACTCGGTATTTTTTAAAGAGGTGTCGACGGATCATCGTACCGGCTTGATGTACACATCAACTCGATTCCTAATGGCTTTTAATGACGAAAATATTCTTGAAGGTGGGGCCTCCTTTGAAATCTCAGGCAAATTGGACCAATATCTAACAGACTACTATGGGGGAGAACGGGTGCAACTTTCAAGCCACGATAATTGCGTGCTTGATGTGTTTAATAAAACTCCAACGTTTGACCCTTTTATGCTTATGTCTCAGCGGGGGTATATTCAAAAAATACGGTCTGTTGGCGATAAGCATTTTGCTGTTGCAGCATCCACAGCTAGCGAGGTGCGTGCAATAATTTCGGTAAAGGCGCGTCAACTAGTTCAACTTGCGGCTAATTCCGGAATCAAAAGCGATAAGATCAATGCAACGGCGCTTGAGCTGGAGGATGCAATCTGGCTTACAGAAACAAACGAGGGAACTAGCAGAGTATTCCAAGAGATGGGAATTCCATTGGATCAGGAAGATACTATTCTCCTCGCTTGGAAGGGCATATCGTATTATGAATACATGCTTAATGAATTTAGAACAGATTATCTCAATATGCTCAGTTGGCTGGGAAGTGAAAACTCCTACCCGAGCGACATAGGCTTGATGGGCCCAAACCACGCTGCCGATATCCTTAATGTGCGCAAAAGGGCAAAATCAGTGCTTCGGACCGCATATCAGAAGGCTTGCGCTATCATGAGAGATTATGATGAGTCATATGTGAACCTGATTCGACACCAAGACCCTAGACCATTTCACACTTTTTTAAATAATGCTCCCGTTCATTTTGAGCAATTGGGCACGTGCGTTGGAAGTTTTGGGCATGTTAATAATGCATGGAAATCGCTGACGAACCACGGAAATTATCCAAGGCCGAAAGCTGATAATATGGAAAAATTTTACAACTTTATTTGTGATTTGATCTCGGTGCCGGAACCTGATGCAGATGCTATTTCAAAGTCAACCTCCGCAAATTAAAGTCATAAAGCAAGCAGTCATTGTGGGTTTACCTATCCTGAGTGATAAATGGCGACTTAACGATTGAGGATGGTTATGATGGGCTCTGCAGGAACCGCCTCTACCAAGATTAGGTACATTCTTCAGTTTGATAGCTCACACACAGAAAAATTTGATATTGTAATTGATAGACTTACCGGGCGTTCGTCAGCGCCACCGCCCAGTGTGATACCAGAATGGGCTAAACTCGATTTTGAACAATGCCCAAATTGTCCTCTAGAAAAGAAAGAATCAGAAAACTGTCCAACTGCTGTAGCCCTGGCCGACATCGCTAGACGTGTTGGCAAGGTGGTCTCGCACTCTGAAGTTGAAATGGTGGTAATTTCTGAGGAGCGATGGGTTGGCAAAAAAACAACGTCTCAAGAGGCGATTAGCTCATTAATGGGTCTGAAAATAGCCACCAGTGCCTGCCCGCACACGGATTATTTGAAGCCCATGGCACGCTTTCATTTGCCTCTTGCAACAGCAGAGGAGACTTTAACCAGAATAACCGGGGGTTTTCTTTTACACCAATATTTCAAGGTTAAACGCGGCGATACCAGTGGTTTAAACTTGTCAAATCTTGCGTCTCTTTACTCGGAAATGTCGATTGTGAATTCGTCTATAGCCAAGAGGTTGCGTGCGTCCGGTGAGTTTTCAGAACTTAACGCATTGACGATTCTCGATACGTTCGCACAGGTTATCCCACTTCAGATTGAAGATCGCCTCGATGAGATTCAGACCCTCTTTGAATTTGGTGGAAATAAATAATGGCTGAAAAGAAACAAAGTGCTGATGGAAAGGACCAAACTCCAATTAAGGAACATATCGAAGTTGGAGGCGAAAATTCACAACGAGAAAATAGAATTAAACAGCATTATATAATGGAAAATTTGGGTAAGCTTGCTGGAGGGATTGCTCACGAGATGAACACTCCCGTCCAATATGTAGGAGATAATCTCCGTTATTGCCGCAAAGCAACCAAAGACCTTCTCATGATCTTTGACGTGATTGACCAGTTAGTCGATCGTATGAAGAGTGAGAAATCGTTGGATGATATAATCTCTAAATATCGAACAGAATATAAACAAAGGGACATCGATTTCATACGCAAGGAATTACCTTCTGCATTGGATCAAGCAATTGAAGGTACTGACCAAGTTTTGACTTTAGTTAGGGCAATACGGGATTTTTCATGCCCGACCCACAGAGCAATGATTCCCGTTGACCTAAATCGTATAGTTGAACGCGCATGTACAATTGGTGTTGGCGAATGGAAAGATGTTGCTAATATTGAGCTTGACCTTGCCAAAAACCTTCCAAAAATTATCGGGGATGAGCGCGCGCTCATCCAGGCAGTGCTAAATTTAATGGTCAACGCTGCTCATGCCATTAGCGAGAGAAAACCCGAAGCAGGCAGGATAAGACTGCGTACGGAGCGGATTGGAGATAACATTCAATTAACAATTGAAGACAACGGTATTGGCATTCCCGAACATATCAAAGGTCGAATTTTTGAACGCTATTTTACAACAAAAGAATATGGTGATGGTACAGGACAGGGTCTTGCTTTTGTGCATGAGGAGGTGGTTGAACGCCACGGCGGTAACATCGAGATTAATAGCATAGAAGGCGAGGGCTTTGAGGTAATTATAGAATTTCTCAATAATTCCCCAAATAAGAATTAATTCAAAAGCCGATGTCGTGTGTCATTTAAGGAATATCGAATCCTATTCACATTTCTGTGCAGAGCGTGATACGGCGCTGATAGTTGCAGGCTCTTAGGTGCATTCGACTTCATTTTGATTTGAGATTTGAAAAAACTTGTAGTGCAGGCGTTATATAAGGATGAAAGAAATGGGTGATGAATTTATTCGGAAAGAATACTGGGCAGAAAAAGATAGCATTAAGCTACATATATTTCGCCGACAGCTAGCATCTACTTCGGCGGATGGCAGTCCCAAACCAATAGCATTCTTTGTGCACGGATCCTCCTATGCTGGCATCACTGGTCACGATCTTGAGGTGCCAGGCCGTGAGGACTACTCACTGATGAATACGTTTGCAAGGCTTGGCTACGACGTTTGGAGTATGGATCACGAGGGTTATGGTTTTTCAGGGCTACGCGAGGGAGCAAATTCTGACATCGCATCGGGAGTTGAGGATTTGAAAGCAGCGACCGATATTATCATGACAGAGACTGGCGTCTCGTCTTTTTTATTTTCGGGGCAATCGTCAGGAGCGCTGAGAGCAGCTGCATTCGCCGAAGCATACCCAGAGCGGGTCGCGCGATTAGCTCTCGGAGCCATGGTGTGGACAGGTAAAGGGTCGCCAACTTTGGCAGAGCGGTCTAAGAAGCTCGATCAGTGGAGATCATCGAATAAACGCCCTGTCAATCGAGAATTCTTTGAGACCATCTTTAGTCGAGATATCGATGGATTAGCAGATAAAGATGTAGCCATGGCTATGGCAAAATCCGAAAGTCGTTTTGGTGGTTTCGTGCCCACGGGAACTTATCTCGATATGTGTGCAAATTTACCAGTATGTAACCCAGAAAAAATCTCCTGTCCTGTAATGATCATTCGTGGAGAGCACGATGGGATAGCTTCACCGGAGGATCTTATATCTTTTTATGAAAAGCTACCAACGAGAGATAAAGTTCTTATTACTATGGCGGGGCAGGCTCATTCAACATGGCTTGGATATAATCGTCATCGCGCAGTTCATGTGTTGCACGGATTCTTTACTATGCCAGAACGCAAGGACCCGCTTAAAGGCTAATGCAAACTTACTGGTAAGGGGTACGCTTTTATGATCTCAAAGAAAGTCGGGGGAACAGACCTGAACGTTTCTGCCCTAGGTTTTGGCTGTGCGTCACTATCTGGAGGGTATCGCCCAAGAGATGAAGAACGTGCAGCCAAAATTTTGTCTTTAGCCGTTAATTCAGGGATTAGTTTTTTTGACTCTTCCGATGCCTATGGTAACGGGCACAATGAGGAATTTCTGGGCATTAATTTGGGCGAAGACAAACATCGAGTTACAATTGGAACAAAGTTCGGCAATATTCGAGGTCCCAATGGTGAACGGGGAGGAACGAACGGAAAGCCAGATTATGTACAGCGCGCATGTGAGGCGAGCCTCGAGCGTCTTGGTGTAGATATAATCGATCTTTATACGCTACACCGTGTTGACCCGGAGACGCCCATTGAAGACACAGTGGGTGCTATGAGCCGCTTGGTTGAACAGGGCAAAGTTCGGTACATCGGGCTTTGTGAGGCGGGAGCTGGAACGATAAGGCGTGCAGCAAAGGTTGCAAAAATTACAATGTTACAAACTGAGTATTCACTTTGGACGCGTGAGATAGAACAAGATATTTTGCCAACCTGTCGTGAGTTGGGGATTGCATGTACCGCATACGCACCCTTAGGGCGCGGATTTCTCTCTGGCAGTATTCGTAACTCTGAAGATATTGCTCAGGGTGATCGGCGCAACGATCATCCACGGTTTGAAGAAAAGAATTTAAAACAAAATGCAAAGTTACTTGGAACGATCGACCAAATCTCCAAAGTGCGTGGTTTGACGCAGAGCCAAGTTGCTTTAGCATGGTTATTGTCGAAAGGAGACGATATTGTGCCAATACCTAGCACCCTTAACCCTGCGCACCTGCGGGAAAATATTGAAGCTTGCACTGCTGATCTAAGTGTCGAGGAAATTGTTGCTCTCGAAGAAGCCTTTCCTTTGGGTGCGGCGACAGGCACGCGTTACCCGGCCAAACAAATGCATCTCATGGGGCAGTGAGAGTAGGTGGAATGTTGGCGGAAAATCCGCCAAGCTAGTTTTCCCTCTCAAATTGAGAGAGAGCGCGCTCGGTTCTAATAAAATCATTCTCATCTCTTGGAATTCCAAAACGAAGGCGATCAGGCTGGTCTTCAAAGGCTCGTGTGAGCACTCCACTTTTCGCTAGGTGGCGATAGAGACTATGGGCATTAGGGTGGCCACCTAAAAGGAATAATGAAGTGCCTCCTAAAATTTCAAAATTATGGAGATCTAGAAGTTCTGTCATCTTTTTAGAACGTTTTTTGAGCGATATGCGCATGTTTTTTTGCCAGCTCAAATCAGCCATCGCTTGTTTTCCAATCTCAAGGGCTGGTCCACTTACCGGCCATGGCCCTAATGCATTACGCAGGATTTCAGCAGTTTCTATGTCTGCTAATGCAAAACCTAAACGTAATCCAGCAAGTCCAAAAAATTTGCCAAAAGAACGCAGAACGATCAGACCTTTATTCCCTGTAATCCCGGAAACACTGTTGGTTGGGGATGCGTCAATAAATGACTCGTCAACAACTAAAAACCCTCCGCCATAAGCTTGTCTCTCTGATAGTGAAGCCAAGTCTTCGGCTTTAAATTGTTTGCCGTCAGGATTATTTGGATTAGTGACTATTACTGTTGCAAAATCGCCCCAATTTGGAAGGTCGGTAATTTCTA
The DNA here is from genome assembly GCA_036339585.1 of Pseudomonadota bacterium. Taxonomy (NCBI): domain Bacteria; kingdom Pseudomonadati; phylum Pseudomonadota; species Pseudomonadota bacterium. Next base: position 301,620 of record JAYZAS010000001.1, on the reverse strand, counting down.
TTACTTCGTGGCCCGCAGCTTGCCAAGCACTCGCATGCCCTGTGTACGTTGGCCCAATAATCCCCGTCTTGCTAGGGGACCGCAACCAGGGTAGCCATTGAATCAAGGCTTGCGTCCCAGGACCCGGCACGATGTAGTCGCGTGAATTGCAACCAAAATATTTGGCTGCTATATCGATACAAGCGTCTGTCAATGTTGTGTCGGGAAGTTTCTGCCATAGCTCATTAGGCACTTCAGAGAACGGATATGAATCGGGATTAATACCTGTTGAAAGATCCAACCAACCTTCAGTGGGCACCCCGAATACTTTTTCAGCAAGTGCGATTGAACCTCCATGTCTTGGTAACGTAGAAGCCGGCATTTCGGTAAAACATTGAAATGGTGGCGAGGTAGATTTCGTTTCACCATTCGTTGACAAAGGCCTTCCCCTTTCGATACAAGTTGGTTGTCAATGGTTCCCATGATCGAACGTGTCAAGGGAACACGGTGCGGTCTTCTAAATCTCTTTTAGAAGATCAAAGCCGTGGCTGCCCCCGCAACTGTAGGCGGAGAGCCCCATCCAACATACGCCACTGGGGAAACCTGGGAAGGCAGGATGTGGGCGATGACCCGTGAGCCAGTATACCTACCGTTGACGCGCTATCGCAAATCTGTTCGGCGGGGTGTACGAGCACAATCCACGAGGTCAAATTTGGCGAATCGGGAGGAGAAAAATGGCGTTAGCGGTGAAACAACGTTCGTTGGGAGTGTTGATATGTTTTTTTCAAAGTCATTTTTGCAAAAGTTCGCCTTAGCATTTCTTGTCTTCAGTATTTTTGGGTTTGGCATCGGGCCAGCGGAGGCGCACCATCCGATGGATTTTCAAACACCTCAAACGGTTCTTCAAGGACTGCTTTCAGGGTTTGGGCATCCTATTATTGGTTTAGATCACTTAGCTTTTGTTGTTGGGTTGGGTTTTATAAGTGCGCTGTTCCCGAGCGGTCTCGCCGCTTTGAGCTCTTTCATTGTAGGCTGCTTGGTAGGATGCATTATGCATATTAATTCCCTCGATTTGCCCCTAGTTGAACCAATTATCGCATCGTCTGTTATCTTAGCGGGGGTCATAATCGCCTATCGCTATGCGTTATCGAAATATGTGTTTGGACCAGCAATTGGCATATTTGGTCTTTTCCACGGTTATGCATATGGCGAGGCAATTATAGGAGCAGAGGGCTCGGTGCTCGGTGCATACCTTATGGGTTTTAGTCTTGTGCAGTTTTGCATTGGTGCGTTGGTGTACTGTGGATTCCGATACTTAGGGCCAAAGTTTAGCCGAACAGACTTTGGTGTACGAATGGCAGGCATGACCATAGGTGGATTTGGTGCTGCTACACTTTTCGGGCAAGTCATTTCCTAACTGGGTCTGTTTAGAAGTTGTCTACAAACAGAGCATTACCGGCGATAACGTTGGTGTTGGGTGGTGCGCGTTCGGGTAAGAGCCGTTATGCTGAGCGGTGCATAGAAAATGTATCGCAGCAACCAGTTTATATCGCTACAGCTGAACCCGGTGATCCCGAGATGATTAAGCGTATTAAACGGCATCGAGAGCGACGCGGACCTACATGGCAGACAGTGGAAGAGTCAATCGATCTAGTTGGTGTGCTAAAGGCTCATAGAAAGTCTGCTATTTTGATTGATTGTCTCACGCTATGGCTTACTAATTTAATACTTGCAGATCACGATGTTGAAGGATCCGTATCCAAGCTGGCATTAGAGCTAAGGCAGGCCGAAGGTAACGTTTTCCTTGTTTCAAATGAGGTTGGATCAGGAATAATCCCCGAGAATGCATTAGCGCGAAAATTTTGTGACGCTGCTGGTCAAATGAACCAGTTATTAGCATCGGAGGCTACATCCGTTGTCCTGGTGACAGCCGGCATTCCTCAGTTGCTTAAGGCTCCGTAGGAGGTTTGAACTTATGCGTTTAAAAAGTAAAATACCGGCAACGGTCTTAACCGGGTTTCTAGGGGCTGGTAAAACCAGTACGATCCGGCACATTTTGCAAAATTCTGCTGGAACTCGGTTGGCGTTGATTATCAACGAATTTGGCGATCTTGGCATTGATGGCGAAATTATAAAAGGTTGCGGCATTTCCGAATGCCAAGACGAAAATGTTGTCGAGTTGGCCAATGGGTGCATTTGTTGCACCGTAGCAGATGACTTCATCCCGGCTATGAACGGGTTAATTTCCCGTTCAGATCCCCCTGATCATATAATAATCGAGACATCAGGTCTTGCCTTACCAAAACCCTTAGTTAAAGCTTTCAATTGGCCTGAGGTGCGGTCTAAAGTCACAGTAGATGGGGTTGTGGTCCTTGTTGATGGACCCGCAGTAACAGCAGGGTCATTCACAGAAAGCGACAAGCCTTTTGAAGAAGGTCTATCTGGTGACGGCAAACTAGATCATGAGAACCCTATAGAGGAATTATTTGAAGAGCAGCTGGGTAGTGCTGACATAGTGTTGATTAACAAGACAGACCTTATGGGCAAGCATGAGTTGGTCAAAGCTATGCAAATAGTTGAAAGCACTGCTAGGCCAAATGCTAAGATAATCAATACGGTATACGGTCGGGTTGACACTCAACTGCTTCTGGGACTTGAAGCAACTGCAGAAAAACATTTAGAAACGAGACTTTCTCATCATGATGAGATGGAGCATAGCCATACTCACGATGAATTCGAATCGTTCTCAATAAGATTAGGTGTCCTGCCATCAGCCAAAGCTTTTGAGCAACGCATCAAGCAACTCGTCAAGAACCATGATATTCTTAGAGTCAAAGGCTTTGCTGCCATTGAAAAGAAATCTCTTAGATTTGTGATTCAAGGAGTTGGGACAAATCTCTCGTTCTATTACGATAGATTCTGGAAATCCGGCGAAGATTGCCACACTGAATTGGTTGTTATTGGATTACGTGGTTTAGATAAGGCAGCAATTCTTACTGAATTGGCGGGCTAGAATGCATCTTCTAAATGCCCAGCCGGGCGTAATGGCTGATGGTTCAGAAGCGATCGATCTAGGACAGTCGCCGGGACAAATATTATTTCTGTCCGCTGCAGATACAGATCTCGCGGTCGTTTCAGCTGCGCGAGCGAGTTTTGGAGCGAACTTCCCCTCTCTCCGACTTGCGAACGTAATGCAGCTCTCACACAATATGTCAGTTGATCTGTACTGTGAAAAGATGGTGAAGGCAGCGGAACTTATTATAGTGCGACTTTTAGGTGGCGTTAGCTATTGGCAATATGGTGTTGAACAGATTTCTAGTATGTGTGCTTCAAATGGTTCGGCACTTGTATTTCTTCCCGGAGATGATCAACCTGATGAAGGTCTTACCTCACGTTCAAATTTACCTTCGGAAAGCTGCCACCGGCTTTGGCAGTACCTTGTGCATGGTGGATCAGAGAATGCGCGCGAATTTCTAAATTTTGCCTCCTCAATACTCGACGGTTCTAAACAATGGCGTGAGCCAAGACCTCTTTTGAGAGCGGGGCTCTATTGGCCAGGTATAGATTCTGTGGACTTGGCTACGATAGCGAATAATTGGAGAGTGGAAGCCCAAGTAGCTGCAATTGTTTTCTATCGTGCCCACCTTCAATCAGGGAACTTAAAGCCTATTCTACAGCTTATTAAAGCGCTAGAGGCTGAGGAGTTGTCACCTCTTCCTTTATTTATTTCGAGTCTTAAAGACCCTTTGTCGGATAAGATCCTGCAGCAGATCTTTGCTGATGCGCCACCGCAGGTGATTCTCAATACTACAGGATTTTCCGCTTCTACGCCTGGAACTGCTCACGTGTCGTCCGCATTGGAAGGCTGTAATTGCCCCGTGTTCCAGGTTATTCTTTCGGGTGGCTCCAAGGAGGCATGGCATAAAAATACACAAGGTTTGTCACCACGCGATATCGCCATGAATGTTGCTCTTCCTGAAGTTGATGGACGTATAATCACGAGGGCTATCTCCTTTAAAGATCAAGCTAAACACGATCCACTGACAGAGCATTCGACCGTCAACTATGAGCCAAAGCGTGATCGTGTTCAATTCGTCGCTAAATTGGCAGCCAATTGGTGTCGCCTTTCTAAAACGCCAACAAAGGAGCGCCGCATCGCAATTGTATTGGCTAATTATCCCAACCGTGACGGACGGATTGGCAATGGAGTTGGCCTCGATACTCCCGCAAGCGTCAGCCATGTCATCAATATTTTAGCTGAAGCGGGTTATGATATAGCCGATCCTAATTTGGATGGAAGCCAACTGATAGCAAAATTGCTAGCTGGACCGACAAACGTAGGAGTTTTAGGACGAAACATAGAAGCTGTGCTCCCATTGCAGGATTATATTCGAGCATTCGAGAGATTGCCGGCGGTGACGCAATGTAAGATAGAAGAACGATGGGGTAATCCAGTCAACGATTCCTTTTTTTTATCTCAAAAGAAAAGTTTCGCTGTTCCAGTTTTTCACTGTGGTAAACTCGTTATAGGGTTGCAGCCAGCGCGCGGTTACAATATAGACCCTAAAGCCAGCTACCATGATCCTGATTTGCCACCTCCACATGGATATCTCGCTTTTTATTTTTGGCTCCGAGAGCACTTCGGGGCGCATGCAGTAATCCATTTTGGTAAACATGGAAACCTCGAGTGGCTTCCGGGAAAGGCCACAGCACTTTCCGATGAATGCTTTCCCGAAGCGGTTTTCGGACCAATACCGCATCTTTATCCATTTATAGTTAATGATCCAGGTGAGGGTGCCCAGGCTAAACGTCGGGCGCAAGCTGTGATAGTTGATCATCTTACTCCGCCTCTGACTCGTGCAGAAATATATGGGCCGTTGGCCGAACTAGAGCAGCTGATCGATGAATACTTCGATGCAGCAGGCATTGATCCGGGGCGCTGCGATATTCTTGGTGAGTCAATAATTGAAAAAAGTATAGAACTTGGTATTTCCGAGGAATGCGGAATATCTCTGGATGAGGAGCCGGCGAGTGCCCTCTCGAAGCTCGACGCTTATTTATGTGAGCTTAAAGAATTACAGATACGGGACGGCCTTCATGTTTTTGGCAAGGCGCCAACAGACCGTCAATTGACCGATCTTCTAGTTGCCTTAGCTCGCGTTCCGGGCGCCAAACGCCAGTCTTTGCATCGTGCTTTAGCGAATGATTTGGGTCTAGTGGGTTTTGATCCTCTTGATTGTAACATGGGTGAAGTATGGGATGGGCATAAGATTGATGGCATACATATTCGCACTCAGGGAGACCTTGTAGAGCACATAGAGGATTTGGCCTCAAGTTTAGTTTCTGGCAATACTCAAGTACCAAAAGAGTGGAAATCTTCGGGGGAAGTGCTAGCTGAGATTGATTCCTCTTTGCGGCCAGCAGTTTTGTCCTCAGGGAATTCTGAAATTTATGGGTTACTTTCCGGACTCAGGGGAAACTTTGTTTTGCCGGGCCCCTCGGGAGCGCCGAGTAGGGGAAGGCCAGAAGTTTTGCCTACTGGGAGGAATTTTTATTCCGTTGATACGCGCGCTGTTCCTACGCCGGCAGCTTGGACCTTGGGCTGGAAATCTGCCGCTCTAATTATGGAGCGTCATGCTCAGAACCATGGGGAATGGCTCAAGCACGTTGGGCTGTCGGTTTGGGGAACTTCAAATATGAGGACAGGTGGTGATGACATAGCTCAAGCTTTAGCTTTGTTAGGGGTGCGGCCAGTCTGGGAACCAGTATCCCGGCGAGTGACTAATTTTGAGATTATGCCGCTTGATGTTTTGGGACGGCCACGGGTTGATGTCACTTTACGTATATCCGGGTTTTTTCGTGATGCATTTCCGGCGCAGATTGACTTATTCGACTCAGCGGTAAGAGCGGTGGCCAAACTAGAAGAAAACGCCGAAGACAACCCAATTGCGGCTGCCGTGAAGAGAGAAAAAAGAGAAATGACTCGGATAGGGATTGACCCCAAGACTGCTGACCTACATTCTGCCTATCGGATTTTTGGCTCCAAGCCCGGCGCATATGGCGCTGGCTTGCAAGCATTGATTGACGAGTGCGGTTGGGAAAAATCGGATGATCTTGCAAAAGCATATATAGCATGGAGTAGTTATGCCTACGGCGGCGGAACGAGCGGAGTTAAAGCCAAGAGCCAGCTTGAACGTCGTTTAAAAGCTATTGAGGCGGTGTTGCATAACCAGGATAATCGCGAGCACGACTTACTAGACTCAGACGATTACTATCAATTCGAAGGAGGCATGATTACAGCAGTTGAGCATACTTCTGGCAGTAAGCCTGTCGCTTACCATAATGATCATTCTCGTCCTGAAAACTTAAAAATACGCACCCTTGATGAGGAAATCGCTCGAACTATTCGTGCCCGAGGGGCAAATCCGAAATGGATTTCTGGGGTAATGAGGCATGGATATAAAGGAGCTTTCGAAATAGCGGCAACAGTGGACTACCTTTTTGCTTTTGCTGCAACCACCGGCGCTGTAAAGGACAAACATTTTGATCTCCTTTTTGATGCGTATATAGAGGATGACAAAGTGCTAACATTTCTTAAAGGATCGAACGCTGATGCGCTGGGGGAAATAGCGAAGCGCTTCTTAGAAGCCTTAGATCGGGGCCTATGGCAGCCAAAATTAAATTCTGCGCCTGCGACACTTATGGCTCTAACCGATAGCAAAGCCGTTGGGCAGGGGAATAAATATTATGCCAAAGCACCTGAGTGAAGAGGAATTAAATAATCGTGCTAATGAAAAGTCTAAAAAGCGCAAGGCTGTCCGTGACAAAATGCTCGCCACAAAGACTGTCGAAAAAGGACTTCTCATTGTGCACACTGGGAAAGGAAAGGGAAAATCTACTGCGGCATTTGGATTAGTTGCGCGAGCCGTTGGGAACCAAATGCGTGTGGGAGTAGTTCAATTTGTGAAAGGGAAATGGGAAACGGGAGAGAGGCATGTGTTGGAAAAATTTCCCGAGCAAGTTGATATACGCACAATGGGCGAGGGTTTTACGTGGGATACGCAAGATCGGGCTCGCGATATTGCTGCTGCTGAGGCCGCATGGAAAGTCTCCAAGAAAATGATAGATGACGCGCGCGGGTCTTCTCCCAAGTATGACATGATCTTGTTAGATGAGCTCAATATCGTTTTGCGCTATAGCTATTTGCCCTTGGAAGAGGTGATTAAAGAGCTCAAACGAAAACCAAAAGATCTGCATCTCATTGTTACTGGTCGTAATGCTAAGCCAGAATTGATAGAGATTGCTGACCTTGTAACGGAAATGATGCAAATAAAGCATCCCTTTCGTGAGCAAAATGTGATGGCCCAGAAAGGCATAGAATTTTGAGTGCACCTGCATTCATGGTACAGGGCACAGGCTCTGAGGTTGGTAAATCCATTATTACGGCGGGGTTATGCCGTGTTCTCATGCGGAGAGGATACACCGTACGTCCCTTCAAACCTCAAAATATGTCAAATAACGCGGCCGTAACTTTGGATGGCGGTGAGATTGGGCGGGCTCAGGCATTGCAAGCTCGCGCATGTGGGGTTTCACCATCTTTGCATATGAACCCGGTTTTGCTCAAGCCTCAAACTGAAATCGGGGCTCAGTTAGTGGTTCAAGGGCATGTTATTGGGAATTTTGAAGCACGTGATTATGCGTCAATAAAACCAACTCTTTTGGGGCCGGTTTTGGAAAGTTTCTCTTTGTTATCAGATCAAGCAGACGTTGTGGTTGTGGAGGGGGCAGGCAGCCCAGCCGAAATAAATTTGCGAGATGGCGATATTGCAAACATGGGTTTTGCTGAGGCATCTGACACCCCTGTCATCTTAATTGCTGATATTGAGCGTGGGGGGGTTATCGCAAACTTAGTTGGTACTTACGAAGTTCTTAGCGATAGCGAACGTAAGCGTGTTGTAGGATTTATCATCAACAAATTCCGTGGGGATAAGAGTCTATTTGACAAGGGCGCGATTGAGATTGAAAATCGAACAGGATGGTCATGTCTTGGTGTTGTGCCTTATTTGAAGGAAGCGGGAAAATTGCCCGCTGAGGATGCCGTTCGACTTCAACAGCCTGCGCGGACAGCGGCCGAGTATGTGGTTAAAATTGCGGTGCCTGTATTTTCGCGGATTGCTAATTTTGATGATTTAGACCCATTTTGCATAGAACCAAGAGTTTCTGTGGAATTTGTAAGCCCAGGAGATGCGCTGCCCGGCGACGCAGACCTAATCGTACTGCCGGGTTCAAAATCAACCCGTTCCGATCTCGAACTCGTATACAAGGAGCGCTGGGACGTCGATATTGATGCCCATGTTCGTAGAGGAGGTTGGGTTATTGGCATTTGTGGCGGATATCAGATGCTAGGAAAAAAGATCGTTGACCCTGATGGCGTGGAGGGCCCAGCTGGAACAAGCAAGGGGCTTGGTTATCTCGATGTTGAAACGATTATCGCAGGCGATAAGACACTACTACCAGCAAAGGGAACCACTGCAGACGGCAATCACATAATCTCTGGGTATGAGATGCATATGGGACAAACAAATGGACCAGGCACTTCTCACCCAATGTTGTTAGCTCTACCCGGTGAGCAGCTAGATGGAGGTTCTATATGCTCACTAGGGCGAGTTATGGGTTGCTACCTACATGGCTTATTCAATAATGATATCTACCGAAGCCATCTTTTATCGCAAATTACTGGACAGGATCGTGGGAATGTTAATTTTGAAAATGTGGTGGAGGCAACGTTAGATGGATTGGCTGAGCACTTGGAAAAACACCTGGACATCCCTGCCATCGCAGATTTAGCCAGCCTTGATATAAATGAAACTGTTTAATCCAAAGAACACTCTACAGTTAAAAGGTAATCAACGAACAATGAAGTCTACAAACCAATTGCTAGCCGACAGATACGGGATTGAGGTCGACTTTGGCATCGAAATAGAGTCCTCAGATATTTTGAGAAAAATTTTGGGAAGAGGATCTCAACGACATTTTACCGATAAACCGGTAAATGTCAGTATGCTGAAAACTCTAATGGCATGCGCGCAATCAGCGCCGACCAAATCAGACCTCCAGCAATATTCCGTCATTGTCGTTACAGAAAAAAATCGGCTTGTAAAATTAGGAAAATTGAATAGCGGCCTTACTTGGCCGACGAATGCAACGGTCTTTATGGCTTGGTGTGCAGACATGAGGCGCAATCAGAAATTGGCTAAATTGCGTGGGCACAAACATCAGAATAATAATCTTGATACTTTTATGAATGGAGTTGTTGATGCGGCTTTAGCAATGCAGTGCTTCATATGTGCTGCTGAGGGTGTAGGGCTCGGCTGTTGTCCAATCAGTCAAATAAGAAATGATTTGAGTTCCGTAACAAAAATTCTTTCAATTCCTTCAGGCGTTTTTCCAATCGCAGGTCTGGCGTTGGGTTGGCCAAAATATCCGAAGCCACGTATTTCGATGCGGTTACCTCAAGATGTGGTTGTTCATTGGGACAAATATTCTGATGAGGATCTAGCCAAGCTGGTGAGCACGTATGATAAGCGTCGACATAAAAGAGAACCGATAGCAGCTGAAAAACAACGACATGTGGATATTTATGGAGTTAGTGATTTTTGTTCATGGTCGGAGAATGTAACTCGTCAACTCTCGTTGCCCGAGCGACCTGAATTCTCAAAATTTTTGAGGAAACATGGTTATGAACTCGAATAGGTAATAACGATTATGAAGAAAGAGGGAAAACTCCGAGGAAAAGTAGTGATGATAACGGGCGCGGCTAACAATATCGCCCGGGAAGCAGCCGTAATGATGGCTGAGGAAGGTGCAGATGTTTCTATCTGCACATTACAAAATAAGGATGGGCTAGACGAGACTGCCCAACTGGTCGACATTTGTGGGTCTCGTTGTTTCCATCGTTTGATGGATGTACGAGACGAAAAGCAAGTTCGTAAATTTGTAGCAGACACTGTAAAAAACCTAGGGCGTCTCGATTGTCTTGTAAATAGTGCCGCAGTACGGCGGCATTTTGCGTTTCAGGACATGACATTAGAAAGATGGAGAGATGCACATAAAGTTATATTAGAGGGGGCTTTTCTTTGCACTCATGCAGCGGTCCCGCACATAAAAGCGGCTGGGGGCGGAGCTATAATTAATATGGGTGGTGTTTCGGCACATCAAGGGCATGTTGAACGCTGTCATGTAACAGCAGCAAAGGCAGGTGTGATTGGCTTTTCTAAAGGACTTGCGGTAGAACTTGCACCCTTTGGCATTCGCGTTAACTGTGTGGTTCCGGGTAATATAAACACGAAGCAGGGTACTTCTCGCGATACCCGCATTCAACATCCCTCAGGAAGCACGCCCTTATGGGGACGCGAGGGTAGTCCAAAAGAGCCAGCGAGTATGATACGCTATCTTTGTACACCGGAGGCATCTTACATAACCGGACAAACGATTCATGTAAATGGCGGGCTTTATCTTCCGTAAAAATGTTCAAAGTACACGGTGGCGGTTTTCAATCCATTGCATTATCTATCGGTAACTAAAAAAGTGCGGAATTGGGGGGTATAAAATGGGCGTTTCAGAAAAAAGCTTAGGTGAGCTGACAAAGGACTTGGTGAGCCGAAGAAAAAAAGCATTGGGTATGGGAGGGCCTGAAAAGCTTGCTAAACGTAAACAACAAGGTGTCATGCACGCGCGTGAGCGAATGGAATATTTGCTGGACGACGGAACCTTTATTGAAACTGGCCTGTTAGGTGAAGCAAGCGTAAACCCCTCTGATAAAGGGAAAACCCCGGCAGATGGAAAAGTAACGGGGTTTGGAAAAGTCGACGGCCGTGAAGTTGCAGTGAGTGTTAATGATTTTACGGTTAAGGGCTCATCTACCAGCGCCACAAACTCAAAAAAAGTAGGTCATGTCCGCAAATATGCCACTGAATGTGGTATGCCAGTCATTTTTATTGGCGAATCGACTGGCGCGCGGTTACCCGATGCTATGGGTTCGAAGGGTATGGGAGCCCTACTCGGTAACGACATCACACAATTTCAGCGAATGAGAGATACGCCATGGTGTGCTGCAGCACTAGGTTATTCGTTTGGTTCTTCCGCATGGCTTTCATGTTGTTCTGATTTTGCGGTTATGCGTAAGGGCTCGACTATGGCTGTTTCAAGTCCACGGTTAATATCGATGGCTATACACGCCGAGGTTGATCTCGAAGAGCTTGGTGGTTGGAGACTTCACGCTGATACAACTGGACTTATTGATCTGGTGGTGGATACAGATGAGGAAGCATTAGATTCTATAAAAAAATTCCTGAGTTACATGCCCGCACACAACATGGAGGCACCACCAAAAGAAGCTGTGACCAAAGGCTCAGGGTCAGAAATGAAAAATATCGCGGATATTATACCGGATAAGCGGAGCCAAGTGTATGATGTCCATAAGATTATTGATGCCATCGTAGACAAAGATAGTGTTTTCGAGATGAAACGCCGCTTTGGTAAGGCCGTCGTTACGTGCTTAGCTCGTTTAGGAGGCCAAACTGTTGGTGTGATTGCGAACAACCCTCTGCATCGTGGCGGTGCAATGGATACAGATGCATGCGAGAAGTGTACTGATTTCCAAGTTATGTGTGACAGCTTTAACATTCCAATCATTAAATTAGTAGATACGCCAGGTTTCATTATCGGTGTTGAGGCAGAAAAGAAGCGAGCACCTGGAAGAATAATGAATTTTATGAACTCTACATGTCTCCTTACTGTGCCTACTCTGACTGTCATCATGCGCAAGAGTTATGGTCGTGCTTATGTGGCTATGGGCGGCGGCCGGCATTCTGATGACCTCGTCGCATGGCCAAGTGCTGAGGTAAGTTTCATGGACCCTCGTTTCGCAACGCGAATAGTGCATGGGGTTGAGGATGGTGATGATGGTTACAACGAGGCACTGTCGGAAATTCAGCAGGATATAGAACCATGGGATATGGCATCAATCTTTGCTGTGCAGGATATTATCAAACCTGAGGAGACTAGGGACTATTTGATAAGAATGCTTGATGTATACCAATTGCGTAAGACTAATGGGGTCGGAGAGCATCTGATGCGCACCTGGCCAACTAGTTACTGAGGAAAAAATGAAAAATACAGAAATAATTAAGAAAGCAAGGGATACCGGCCAAGCGGCGCTGGACGAAGGGAACGGCAAGAAGTTGCTTTCAGAATATGGTATTTCAGTGCCGAAGAGTACTGTGGTCAGTGATGTTGGGAAAGTCACAGATGCATTAAAGGGTTTCAAGTTTCCGCTTGTGGCAAAAGTGGTGTCCCCTGATATTTTGCATAAGAGCGACGCTGGGGGGGTTGCGGTTGGGCTGCAGGACTCGGAAGAAGTTAAAGCTGCAATTACTGAAATGGCGCAGAAGCCTTCGATAGCTCAAGCTACGGTGGAAGGCTATCTTGTTGAAGAGATGGCGCCTACCGGACAAGAGGTGGTTGTAGGCGGAGTGCGAGACCCCCAGTTTGGCCCGCTGATTATGGTTGGTCTCGGCGGTATTTTCGTTGAAGTGTTGTCCGATGTAACATTTCGGGTGTGTCCGATCAATCGATCCGATGCGACAGAAATGCTTAACGAATTGAAAGGCAGAGCCCTTTTAGATGGTGCGCGTGGTCGATCGCCAGCAGATCGAGATGCTATTATTGATGTGATGATGAAAATGGGTGGAGCTGGCGGCTTGTTAGTTGAATTGGCGGATGATATAGCTGAGGCAGATATCAACCCGTTAATAGTTTCTAACAGTGGTGCCGTTGCCGTAGATGCCAGATTTATTCTTGCTGACACACCTGCAGCCAGGCCCGCACAGGAGCCACTTCCCGATAAGAGCGTCCTAAAAAGGTTCGAGCCGCTTTTTAACCCGAAGACTATCGCGGTCATTGGCGCATCGGCCACCGGACATACAATAGCCAACACTTTTATCCGACGGGTCACGGAGTTTGGTTACAAGGGAAGTATCTATCCCATTCATCCAAAAGCTTCGGAGGTTGACGGTTTGAAAGCATATCCATCACTCGGCGAGACACCGGACCCCGTTGACTATGCATATATCGCAATAAGTTCTGGCGCTGTGCCACCATTGATAGAGGCTGCAAATGGGCGAGTTGCCTATGCACAGGTAATATCTAGCGGATTTGGTGAAGTTGAAGAGGGTGTAGCGTTACAAACGGAACTAGTTGAGTCAGCGCGCTCTGGTGGATGTCGGGCAATTGGGCCAAATTGTCTAGGTACCTATTCGCCGCGAGGAGGTCTTACTTTCCCTGAAAACGCGCCGCGCACCCTCGGGAATGTTGGGGTAATAAGTCAGTCGGGAGGTCTTGGGACTGATATAGTTAAACGTGGTCAAATGCGCGGAATTTCTTACAGTGGACTCGTAACTGTTGGAAATTGCGCTGACATTAATCCAAATGATATATTAGAGTTTTACCTTGCCGATGAACAAACGAGGGTGATTGGCCTCTACTTAGAGGGTGTGCAGGATGGACGTCGTTTTTTTGAACTGCTTAATCGGGCAAAAGGTAAAAAGCCGATTGTGGTTCTAAAGGGTGGACGAACCGAGGAGGGCCGTAAAGCTGCGGCTTCACATACTGGTTCACTCGCTGGCAATGAACAGGTATGGGAAGCTTTGGAACGACAAACCGGGTGTGTACTTGCTGAAACATTAGATGACTTCCTTGATTGTTTAATGGCATTACAGGTACTTTCTCCACGAAGTGAACGTCCAACTAATCGTATCGCGATGTTTGGCAATGGCGGCGGCACCAGCGTTCTGGCTACCGATTATTTTGCTCGGCATAGTTTATCGGTAGAGCCATTTGAGGCGGATACGATCAAGGCACTGGCAGATTTACAAATGCCGCCAGGCACCTCAATTGCAAACCCTGTGGATGCGCCGGTTGGTACGTTGCAACAGGACGATGGTCTTATTGCAGAAAAAGTTCTGGACGCCGTTTATACAAATTTTAAGCCGGATGCGGTCGCGATGCATCTGAATCTGGCTGCTTTTGTAGGGCGTGGGCCGATTGACCCGCTTGAAAATCTAATCGGCGCAGCACTTCGAATCCAGAAGAAATACCCCGGGCAATCCCATTTTCTTTTGGCCCTCCGTTCTGACGGAAACCCTGATGTGGAGGCGAGCAAGACAAAATACACGGAGATGGCCTTGGGTGTCGGCATTCCTGTTTTTGCCGAGCTTAGCAACATTGCAATAGCTCTGAAAGCACTTAAACACGTAGAGCAGTTTCAGGTTACACATCTTGCTGGAGCGCAAGTTGCCTAAAGTAACTATCGAGCCAATGCTTGGGCTAAATCGTCCTTGATGTCCTGCGGATCTTCGAGCCCCACTGAAAGTCTTACTAGCCCATCAGTAATGCCGAGTTCGCCCCGTCCCTCGGGTGTTAATCTTTGGTGGGTAGTGGTCGCCGGGTGTGTAACGATACTTTTTGTGTCACCCAAGTTGTTTGATATGTCTATCATTTTAAGAGCATTGAGCACTGAGAAAGCGCGCTTTTTGCCGCCTTCCAGTTGAAATGATAAAACCGACCCAGAGCCGCTCATTTGTTTCTTGGCTATATCATATTGTGGGTGACTTTGAAGACCAGGATATATGACATTATCTATTCCATGCTGTTTCTCTAGCCAGTGTGCTACGTCAGTTGTATTTCTACAATGGCGTTCTACGCGAAGTTCTAACGTTTCAAGCCCCTTTAACATTAGCCACGCGTTGAACGGACTGCAGGACGGCCCGGTATGACGAATGAATGGCTGTAGACATTCCTCATAATACTCTTGAGTGCCGAGAATAGCCCCTGCCAAGGCACGTCCCTGACCATCAATGTGTTTTGTCGCTGAATATATAACAACATCGGCACCAAGTTTGAGTGGCTTCTGCAAAATTGGTGTTGCAACCACATTATCAACTACGAGTTTTGCCCCGGCCGTGTGTGCCAACTCGGCTACTTTTGGTAAGTCGATGATCTCGAGCGTCGGGTTTGAGGGTGTCTCAACAAACACAGCCTGAGTTGGTTTAGAGAGTGCCCTTTCCCATTGTTCTATATTTGTCCCGGAGACCAACTCTGTTTCCACTCCATAGCGGGGGAGCAATTCTGAAACGATATAATCACATGATCCGAATAAGGCTTTTGAAGCAACTAAACGGTCGCCTGCTCTTAAAAGCGCCAGGAGTGAATAGAAAACTGCCGACATGCCGCTTGATGTTGCCGTGCAGTTTTCTGCTCCTTCGAGCAAACACATTCGTTTTTGGAAAGATGCTACTGTTGGATTGCCATAGCGTGTATAGATGTAACGGTCAGCACTGCCATTAAATGCGTCTTCTGCATCTTCCGCAGAATCGTACACGAAACCCGAGGTCATATATATTGCCTCGGCAGTTTCGCGGTATTCGCTCCGCCCCAGTCCGCCTCGGACTAACTTTGTTTGAGTTCGCCAAGTGGGATCAATCTTTTTACCGTCACCCGCCATGTCATACTCCTTCAGAGGGAACTCACTTAAACGCAGGAGACCCTAAAAATGATGCCCTACTATAGGGTCGGAGCCTTTTCAAGAAGACACGCCGACCTTTTAGCTGAATTATTTCCGTGGTCGCAAGCCGGCCGGGCCAAATCACCACGAACCATAACGGTATGGCGGACGCCCTCCTGTGTCAACTAGGATTATTCATGTTCTTAGGATGCAGTATTCTTCATCATTTTTTCACGCTCTTTAATATTTTTATCTGCTGCAAGGAGATTTTCTGCTCGGTAAACCACTGGATAATCGACCATTTTTCCATCTACTTCTAAAGATGCGCGGCCTGCGGCAACAGCCTCCTCAAACGCGGTGATAATTTTTTTTGCATTTTTAACTTCTTGAGGAGTTGGCCTGAACTCTTCGTTTAGAAGCCCTACAATTTTGGGGTGAACGCAAGACGCCCCCTGAAAACCGAATCGACGAGAACGACGTATTGTCTCGCGCATAGCATCGATATCTTGATAGTCTGCAACCGTTCCGATAAGTCCCAAAGGGATAATTCCTGCTGCCCGGGCTGCAATAATTCCCTGTTGTTTAGGATAGGTAAGAACTTCTGCTATTGGGTCAGTACCAATAGAAGTTGCAAAATCTTCGCTTCCTAAACTCATGGCAACTACGCGTGGATGTGCCTTCGCAATATTTTCAATTCGAAGGAAACCTGCTGCTGTTTCAACCATTGCGATCAGCTTGGTATGACCAACATCCATACCCCTCTCACTCTCGAGTTCATCAATTGCCTCAGAAAGCAGACGAATATGGCCGGGACCATCAACTTTTGTAACCGCTATTGCTTTTACCCGAGGGGAGATGGACTCCTCGAGGTCAGGTATCGCCATACGAAGAGGCTGATTAATTCGGACAACTACATCAGCACCCGCCTGGCTGACAGACTCCGCAGCTTCCTGAATTAACTTCCTTGCCGCTGGCTTGTCGGCGATAGCTACACTATCTTCAACGTCGAGTTGGATCGCATCTGCGCCACGGGTATGGGCTTTGGAGACATAGCGTTCTACGTTTACTGGCACGAACATTAAAGAACGCCACACGGGAGTAAAATTAGTGTTGCTGAGCATAGCGAAGACCTCCAAGGGGTTATTTTTCAAGATCAATGTAATCCTGCCCCGCTATTTGCTCAATGGCAATAGCCCTTGACCAACGAGTTCATTTGTCCCAATCAATAGGAATGAAAATTCTTATTACAGGAGGAGCAGGGTTTATTGGCTCAGCAGTGGTGCGCCATTTTTCCCGAGACTGTGGTTTCGGAGTTATCAACCTAGACAAGCTTACTTATGCCGGTAATTTGTCTTCTGTAGGGTCAGTGTCAAACCTCCCAAACTATATTTTCGAACATCACGATATTTGTGATAAAGCAGCAGTTGACAGGATCTTCAGAGCCCATACACCAGATGCAGTAATACATTTAGCTGCGGAGTCTCATGTTGACCGTTCGATCGATGGGCCGGCACCATTTTTAGAGACAAATGTGAGAGGTACCTTTACTTTATTAGAATGTGCTCGTTCGTATTGGTGTGGTTTGCCAGTTTCAACACGAGACAAATTCCGGTTTCTCCATGTCTCGACTGATGAGGTATATGGGGCACTCGGGGCAGAGGGGCAATTTACCGAGAATAGCCAATACAGGCCTAACTCGCCCTATGCTGCCTCAAAAGCAGCGGCAGATCATTTTGCCCGTGCTTGGTATCATACGTACGAATTACCCGTCATTGTTACCAATTGTTCAAATAATTACGGGCCATTCCAGTTTCCTGAAAAGATGATCCCTACCATGATCTTAGCTGCTCTTGAAGGTCAACAATTACCAGTCTACGGGGATGGGAAAAATATAAGGGATTGGCTGCACGTGGAGGATCACGCTGCGGCGCTACACTGCATTTTAACAAAGGGTGTGCCAGGTGAAGTTTATAACATAGGTGGGGAGGCCGAGAGGCAGAATATAGAAGTGGTCGAGAGTATTTGCGAGGTGCTCGACTCTTTAATTCCACGCGGCAGTTTTGCCTCCTATCGTGACCTTATTCATTTTGTTCCTGATCGACCCGGGCATGATTACCGTTATTCGGTCTCCTGCGATAAGCTAAAAAATGAACTTGGTTGGACCCCGAGCAGAAGTTTTGAAGAAGGCCTGAGTCAGACTATAAGTTGGTATCTGGAGAATCGACATTGGTGGCAATTGATCCAAAAACGTTACGATGGGCGCAGACGGGGCCTAGGGCAATAGCAGGAAATGAAGGATAGATGGAAATACATCGTATAGATCATTTCGTTCTTACCGCAAGAGATGTAGACACTATCTGTGAATTTTACGAGCGCGTGCTAGGTATGACGGTGAAGACATTTGGCGAAGGGCGGAAAGCACTCTATTTTGGTAGTCAGAAGATTAACGTGCATCCGCCTGTCGGTACTGGCCCCAGTCATCGCGCCGGCAAACCAGCAATTGGTGGCTCGGATTTTTGTCTTATAACCAAAGATTCAATGGCAGATGTAGCCAAACATTTAAAGTCTGAAGGTGTATGCATTGAGCTAGGCCCTGATAAGCGTTCTGGAGCCATCGGATCAATCACTTCGATTTATTTTCGCGATCCGGACGGCAATTTAGTTGAGATATCAAATTATGATTGATGTAGTGCCAGTTTCGGAAGCTATAGGTGCTGAAATACGCGGTGTTAACCTTGGCTACATAGATACGAATACTCTTGACCAAATTCACCAATCGTGGATTTCCCATTGGGTTTTGTTGTTTCGCGGTCAGCAAATTACTCCTAGAGAGTTGGTTATATTCAGTAAGCACTTCGGCGATCTTGATATCGCACCACCAAACGAAAACGGGCAGGTAGGTGTAGACGGTTTTCCAGAAGTGCTCGTGCTGTAAAATATCAAAGAAAACGGCCGGCCTATCGGTGCGCTCGGCAACGGCGAGGCGTAGTGGCATACAGATACGAATTATATCAATCAGCCCCCTTAGGAAGTGTCTTGTTTGGTGTTGAGGTCCCCGATCAGGGCGGTAATACTGGATTTTGCAATATGTATGTTGCTTTGGAAGAGTTGCCGGATTTGCTCCGTCGGCAGATTGATGGCCTTCAAATCAAGCACGATAGCTCTACCAATAGTGCCGACCTCCTTCGCAAGGGGGCAGATTTAGTGACCGATGTTACGGCTTGCCCCGGCGCCATCCATCCTGTCGTCCGCACCCATCCGGAAACTGGACGTCAGGCGCTCTACCTCGGTCGGCGTCGGAATGCATATATTATGGGTCTTCCTTTAGTAAATTCGGAAGCATTGCTTGACGATCTGTGAGCTCACGCTACACAGCCAAAATATTCTTGGCACCATCAATGGCGAGAAGGTGACGTGATAATGTGGGAAAACCGTTGTGTCATGCACAGGCTTGATAGCTTCGACGCAACTAAGCGGCGTATAATGCACCGGACCCAGATTAAAGACCATCGGCTGATTCAATAGAATGCTTTTCGAATAAGGTTTGCGCCACTGAAAATCATTAAAATAACTATGATGGCACGGAAAAGTGTATCGTCTATGTAACGTCGAATTCCTTGGCCCACAAGTTGGCCTACAAACATTGGAATCGACACAACAGCCGACCAAAATAACAATTGCGATGTAAAAAATTTGTAACTAGAGAGGAAAAAGATCAAAGCCAAAACAGCTGTTAAATAGCCAATACCAATAGCGCAGATGAAGCGCTCCTTAGGCAACTTGAGTGCTACCATGTAAATAAGAACAGGCGGCACAAGTCTGGATATTCCGGCGATGACGCCTCCGGTGAGCCCCACTGGTATTCTAATGCGTCGAGCGGTCCCCGGATTAAGGTGCCAATCCGGCTGGTTGTAGATAAGAAACGCGAAGGCTACCACCAACGCTCCGACAATACCGGAAATATGGGTAGGATCCACTGAGGTCAGCACCTTAGCTCCAAAAGCAACCCCAGGAAGTATAGCTAAATATAGGGACTTATATTCTCGCTAGGTCTCAACTACAAATTTATTGCTGCTTACCTGCCATATATTGGCAATCAATATCGGAACTGTCATTAGTGCTACTGCTGTTGTGATATCAACAAAAATTGCTGCTAGAGAAACCGAAACCAGAGCTAGACTAATTCCGGAGGCTCCCTTGCAAAATCCACCAACCATCATTGCAATTGCAACACCAACTAAAATCCATGGTTGTTCAAATTGCATAAATTGTCCGGTGTTCACATTTAAAAAAGTGATTATGATGTAACACGTAATCGTGAAAATTCTCTAGACTTATAAGCCTACGTTGGGCGCTGGTAAGTGTCAGGAGGTAAGATGCCAAAATTTGCAGCTAATTTGACAACGATGTTTCCCGAACTGGAGCCGAGAGGTCGTTTTGGAGCCGCTGCTAAGGCAGGGTTTAAGGCAGTCGAATTTCTGCGGCCCTATGAATTTAAAAAGACAGTGGTTAAATCATGGCTCGACGAAAACGGGCTTGAATTTCTACTTTTGAATACTCAGCCGGGTGAGGGTGATGCTGATCGTGGTTTTGGAACTCTGCCGGGACGTGAGGCGGAATTTAGAAAGGCTTTTGATTTGGCATTAGAGTATGTCACCCATCTTGAAGGACAGTTCATTCATGTTACGGCAGGGCGTGTTCCAACCGGCATAGCTGTGGAGGCATGTGAAGAAACTTTTATAAGAAACTTAATGGTGGTGGCCCCCGTAGCCGAAGCTGAGGGCATTACCCTACTTTTAGAACCACTCAACACTATAGATGTGCCTGGATATTTACACACAACGACAGACCACACTCGAAAACTAATCGGGGCCACTAATGCGCCTAATATCGCATTACAATACGACTATTATCATATGCAAATTATGCAGGGCTCACTCGCAGCAAATCTTGAAGCAAATCTTGACATCATACGGCATGTACAATTTTCGAGCTTGCCGGGCCGTCATGAACCGCAATATGGTGAAGTCAATCTTGGATTTTTGTTCGAACACCTTGATAGCGTGGGATATAACGGTTGGGTGGGCTGCGAATACGGCCCTAAAGGCGATAGTTGGGAGGGATTGAGCTGGGCCATACCCTATGGGTTAAATGCGGAGCGGTAATGATGTCAAATACGATGAAAGCACGGGTGAAGTGGGTAGAGAAGCGAACTTTTTTGGGGGAGTCTGGCAGCGGGCATAGCGTAGTGATGGATGGCGCGCCAGATGCTGGCGGCCGAGATCTTGGCGTACGTCCTATGGAGACACTGCTACTAGGAATGGGTGGGTGCACGGCATTTGATGTTGTCCATATTTTAGAGAAAGCCCGAGAAACCGTCATTGATTGTGAGTTGGAGATCGAAGCTGATCGTGCGAAAGAAGACCCCAAGGTATTCACGCAAATAAAAATACGTTACATCGTTAGCGGCAAAAATTTGTCACGCGATAAGGTTCAGCGGGCGGTGAACTTGTCGGCAGAGAAATATTGTTCTGCTTCTATCATGCTTGGCAAGGCAGCAAATATAAGTCATGAAGTGGTACTGAGAGATTTATGAAATTCAGGTTCAAGGAGAGAACTTGAGAAGGGCGCGGACAATTTTCTTAGTTTTTTCACTGAATAAAGTGGGTATATAAAATGAACTAGCCGCTCTTTTTGATATTTCACTTAAGGAGGGATATGGTGCAATTGTTGAAGCCATGGCGCTTACTTTCAGCTTCTGGGAAATTGCAAGAGCCCATGGCATTATTAACTCCCCTGCTCCCGCACCGGCGATTGAGCAACCCAGAATTTTACCTCGTTTGTCGCTTAGTACTTTAATGATTCCTTCTGGTGTGCGTTCAGCGACAGCACGGTCATTATCCGCAAGGCTTAGTCTAAGGATACGAATACTACTACCTTTTTGTTTAAGTGCCTCAGATTGGCTCATACCAACTTGTGCTATTTCCGGGTCTGTGTAGGTGACACGTGGCAAAGCAGTATAATTGACCCGTGCATAAAGCTTGAAAAGTATGTTACGAATGACAACACCTGCTTGGTAACTTGCAGCATGCGTATACCGCGGGCCGTCAATAACATCGCCAAGTGCATATACTCGGTTATTGGAAGTTAAGAGCCTCTTATTAGTCAATATGCCATTTTGGGCATACTCTATTCTTCCAGCCTCAAGGTCCAAACCAGCGAGATTAGGCACGCGACCTGCTGCAATTAATAAATGCGACCCTTCTACCTCCTCTTTTTGGCTGGAGCAGCTTGATATAATTGTTACGGCATTATTTTTCTTTTTAACCGCCTGAATTTTTGCATGTTCTTTGATCTCTATCCCTTCTTCCAATAGTTGTTTCTTGACCACCGTGGCAACCTCTGGATCCTCTTTGCTCAGAATCGCCCGTTCATCTAAGACTGTGACTTCAGCACCGAGCCTTCGATAGGCTTGTGCAAGCTCACACCCAAGTGGACCGCCACCGACAACAATTAGGTGTGATGGAGCCTCTTTTAATTCAAAGATATTTTCGTTAGTAAGGAAGGAAACATCGTTAATACCATCTATAGCAGGGATTCTCGGCGATGAACCGCTCGCAACAACAAATTTTTTCGCTCGGATTCGAATATTGCCGGCCTTTACTTCGCGGGAATCAACGAAGTGTCCCTCCTCCCGAATTACATGTACGCCTAGACCTTCATACCGCTGGATGGAGTCATTAGGAGCGATGTTGGCTATTACATCATGTACGTGGTCGTGGACTGATTGAAACTCAATCCTAGGCGATAATCCTACGATACCAAATCGTGATGCTTTGCGTGCCGTTTGTGCAGCCTTGCCTGCCGCGATGATTGCTTTTGAAGGAATGCAGCCATAATTAAGACAGTCTCCACCCATCTTGTTACGTTCCAAAAGGACCACGTTTGCACCTAACTGCGACGCGCCTGCTGCAACCAGAAGACCGCCTGATCCAGCACCAATAATGCAAATGTCAGGTGTGAGTAATTCAGCCATTGATAAAGTTTCCGCGGTTATCAGGTTTGAATGGACATATTTTTTGCTCAATAAATACTGATTTCTGCTGCTTATGGATTTGCTTGTAATTATACGAAACGATTGCAATCGGGTTTAGTCATCTCCTAGCATCTTAGAAGTTATTTCAAAGACATTGCGAGATATCTCTTTGGTATTAAGAATATTTTTCAAGCAAGTTTTGACGAGAAATTGTCTTTCTTTATCCAAATGCCGCCAGCGTGATAAGGGCATCAAGAGCCTGGCTGCGATTTGAGGGTTAATAGTGTTCAGCTTGATAATTTGCTCGGTAAGAAATGCATACCCTGCACCACTCTTGGCATGGAATTGAATTTGATTGGAATTGCTGAATGCACCGACAAGGGCGCGAACCCTGTTAGGCGATTCAATTGAGAAGCTATCATTTTGCATTAATTCTTTTATTCGGGTCAGCGTACCATGTTTGAAGGATGTAGCGTGTAACGTAAACCATTTATCTATAACTAAAGAATTACCTTGCCATTTCCTATGAAATATCTTCAGCGCTTCGTCTCGTTCGGCCGCACCACAATTGTTCAATGCAATAAGCGAACCCATACAGTCTGTCATATTGGACGAGTTATCGAATTGTGTTTTGGCAATTTTTACAGTGTCGTGCCGATCAAGCGCAGCAAGGTAGTAAAGAGCTACATTCCTTAGACGCCTTTGAGCAACTTGGATAGCAGTGTAACGGTAAGTTTCTTGCGTGGCGTGGCGCTGATAAAGACTAAATAGCTGTTTTTCAAGTCTATTGGCGACTTGTTTAAGAATAGTTTCGCGAGCCATATGGATGCCATCAATGTTAACTGGCTTTTGCATGTCGGCAAGCTCAGTTTCCAGCGGCAATCCTAGAATTTCGGCAAGCAGCGCCGGGTCAGTCTCTTCATCCTCAAGCAATTCCCTTAAGGAGTCAGTATATATCCTAATAGTTTTTTCTTTCGGTGCCCCATCATCAATTGTTCTAAAAATTAAACGTTTTGCAAGCATCTGCGATGCTTCCCATCGGTTAAAAGGGTCGTCATCATTTCTCATCAGAAAAGCTAATTTTTCTGATGAAGGGTCTTCTTTTGATATCCACTCTATCTTAACTGGAGCTGAAAAGTTACGGAGTAGAGATAGTTTAGGCGGATTATTTATATTTTTAAATGTGAAAGACTGCTTACTTTTTTTTAATTCGAGGATTTTTTCCGTTGTGCCGTCTGCAGTGAGTTGCATTCGATCCCCATCAGCGTCTAGCAGCGCAACGCGAATAGGAATGTGAAGAGGCTTTTTTTTGGTCTGCCCCTGCGTTGGTTCTGTGTGCTGACGAATAGTGATGGTGTAAGACTGCTTATCCTCGTTAAAGGTTTCACCAACGAAAAGCGAAGGGGTCCCAGACTGTGAATACCAAATACGGAATTGGCTCAGATCGAAATTGCTGGCATCTTCCATTGCAGAAATGAAATCATCACAAGTAACCGCATGGCCATCATGGCGTTCAAAATACAGGTCCATTCCTGCCCGAAAACCGTTTGCGCCTAGTAATGTGTGCATCATTCGGATAACTTCAGCGCCTTTTTCGTAAACCGTTGCGGTATAGAAATTATTTATTTCTATGTATGAGTCGGGTCGGATAGGGTGGGCGAGTGGACTCGCATCCTCTGGAAACTGCCGAGCACGCAGTGTCTTGACTGCCTTGATGCGCTCTGCGGCTACCGACGACATGTCAGCAGAAAATGCTTGGTCACGAAAAACCGTTAGTCCTTCTTTGAGGCTGAGTTGGAACCAATCACGGCAGGTTACTCTATTGCCAGTCCAGTTGTGAAAATACTCATGTGCAATTATTGACTCAATCAGAGCATAATCCATGTCAGTCGCGGTTTCAGGGTCGGCGAGAACATATTTGTCATTGAAGAGGTTAAGACCTTTATTCTCCATGGCCCCCATATTAAATGCGCTTACGGCTACGATCATGTAAACATCTAAATCATACTCGAGACCAAAAACTTCCTCATCCCACCTCATCGCCCTTATAAGGCACTTCATAGCATGACAAGCCTGGGCCTCTTTCCCAAGGTCAACAAATATTTTGAGTGCTACTTTACGTCCTGACGCGGTTATAAACTCGTCTTGCAAGCAGCCAAGATTCCCTGCAACCAATGCGAAAAGATACGATGGTTTTGGGTATGGATCTTCCCATAATGCTGAGTGCGTCCCATCCCTGAAAGTCTTGGTGTTGGTACAATTTCCATTTGAGAGAAGTACTGGGTACTTTTTTTTGCTTCCAGTTATTTGTGTTCTGTATCGCGCAAGAATATCCGGTCGATCCAAGTACCACGTGATGCGACGGAAGCCCTCGGCTTCACACTGGCTACAGAAGATCCCATTTGATTTATAAATTCCCTCAAGCTGGGTATTTTTTTGTGGTTTTATTACTACAGAAGTCTCGAGGACAAAATTCTCTGGCAGTTCACGGACAAAAAGTTCATTTTTTGTGACCGTATATTTTTTGCGATCCAACTTATGGCCGTCAAGTGCAACCCACTGAGTTTTAAGTTGTTCACCATTAAGCACTAGCGCCGCATGTGGGTGAGCGGCATTTGGATTCCGGTGTATGTGAAGTTTGGCTACTACTTCAGTAGATGTTTCCCCAAGCTTAATATCAAGAAACACGTCATCTATTAGAAAGTTCGGCTGCTGATAATCGGCGAGTAAAATAGGAATTGGGAGCTCGGTCTTCATTTCATTCCGCCCGGTGGGGTGAAGCGGTCTGTTTCCTCGAGTTTGCCGTGACAGAGAGCTCGCTTGGTTTCGACCATGTGCACTAAGTGGGCATGTACAGCTCGACAAGCGCCTCGGTAGAGCCGCGGGTCTAAACCCTTGTACATTTCAGCAACCAGCATCTCTACACTCTCAATCCCTTTTTCAAGATGGGCACTAATTTGTTTTTCACGGTCACGGCGATGAGCAATAAGCTTATTGACGTATGCATGAGGTTTGTCGATAAAAGTCCCATGGTTTGGCCAATATCGTGTCTCATCTCGCTTCAGTAATTTCTCAAGTGAACGGATATAAGAGCCCATATCACCGTCGGGCGCTGAGACCACTGTGGTTGACCATCCCATTACGTGATCCCCACTGAACAGCACTTTATTTTCTTTCAGAGCATAGCAAAGATGATTCGAAGCATGACCGGGTGTATGCACTGCTTCAAGAGACCAGGTTTTGCCGCGGATAATATCTCCGTCCTTCAAAAGGATATCCGGTTGAAAGTCGTAATCACCGTTTCCGTCGCCAATTTGAAGCCCTCGATCTTTGCCGTGCTGTCCGTAGCCATAAGTAGTTGCTCCGGTAGCAGGTTTAAGTAGTTGGGTGTTAGGGGAATGGTCGGAATGGGTATGTGTAATGAAAATATGAGTAATATTCTCGCCTTTTGTGGCAGCCAGTATTGCATCGATATGTTTTTCGTCGAGTGGTCCTGGGTCAATCACCGCTACGTCACCATGACCAACGATGAAGGTGCCGGTACCACGGAAGGTAAATGGGCTGGGGTTTTCGGCAATCACCCTGCGGATTAAGGGTGATAGCACATCTGGCACGCCATATTCGAATTTAAAATCCCGTTTGTGGGGAATTATTACTCGTTGTCCCATATACAAAGCCCTCGTTATTATTGTTTGCATTAGGCTTCATCAATTGTCCCTGTCAAGGGTATCGACTAAGTTATATGTAGTTTGGATTGTGGGGATAGTCAGATAAGGCTAAATTTAATATTCCATTTCAAATAAGAGGCATATTTAATGTTTACAACGCGTCCTGAACTACTAGGCACATTTGGCATGGTGTCTACCACTCATTGGCTCGCTTCGGCTGCTGGAATATCGATGCTAGAGAGGGGTGGAAATGCTTTTGATGCTGCAGTTTGTGCAGGATTTGTTCTACATATTGCTGAACCTCACCTGAATGGTCCCGGAGGTGATATGCCGGCGATAATTCATGTTGCAGGTGAGCGGGAGCCTAAGGTTGTTTGTGGTCAGGGGCCTGCTCCGGCGGGTGCTACAATGGCGTATTATCGCGATAAACTAGGTCTAGAACTCGTGCCAGGCACCGGCCTTTTGGCAACAGCAGTGCCGGGTGCAGTTGATGGTTACTTGTTGATTTTGAGGGATTATGGTGTTCTCGATCTTGAGGATGTTCTTGCTCCAGCGATCTACTACGCAGAGCATGGCGCACCTATCGTGCCTAATATTTACAAAACCATAAGTGGCGTGGAAGAGATATTCCGTAATCATTGGCCTACCTCACAGCCAGTATATATGCCAAATGGAGAGGTGCCGAAGCCTGGGTCTCTTCTAGGGAATGAGGGGATTGCCAAGACGTGGAGGCGATTGATCACTGAGGCTAAGTCAGCGGGGGGTGATCGGCAGGCGCAGATCGAGGCAGCAAGAGATGCTTGGGGCAACGGTTTTATTGCTGAAGAAATCGATAAGTTCTGCCGGGAAAATGAAGTAATGGATGCCTCAGGGAAGCCTCATCGTGGCGTGCTTACCGGTGATGATATGGCAAAATGGCGGGCATCATATGATATTCCGTTAGCGTACGACTTCTGTGATCACACCATTTTTAAAATAGGTCCTTGGAGCCAAGGGCCCGTTCAACTCCAGCAACTAGCTCTGCTGAAAGGGCTCGGGATTGAGGACATGGATACTGAGGGTAGCGAATTTATTCATGCTGTAACGGAGTGCGCAAAGCTTGCGTTTGCTGACCGGGAGACGTTCTACGGCGACCCAAAGTTCGTAGATGTGCCAATGGAGATATTACTGTCTGATTCTTATAACGATAAAAGACGTAAACTGATTGGTGAAAGCGCCTCACTGGAGTTCCGGCCTGGTCAGGTAGATGGATACGGGGGTTCTGTAAATTATCAAGCTGCCATAAATAGTGCAGCCATTGCGAGGTCAAACCTGGCTGGAATTGGCGAGCCTACTGTTGGCCGACCATCAAATGGCGATACCTGCCACATCGACGTAATTGACAAGGATGGTAATATGATTGCGGCGACGCCCTCCGGCGGCTGGTTGCAAAGCTCTCCGATTATCCCAGCGCTCGGCTTTTGCCTTGGTTCACGTATGCAGATGTTTTGGCTCGAGGACGACAAGCCGGCGAGTTTAATGCCTGGGAAACGTCCTAGGACAACCCTCACCCCCTCGATGGCATACCGTGACGGAAAGCCGTACATGGCGTACGGTACGCCAGGAGGAGATCAACAGGATCAATGGCAGACGAATTTTTTGATCAGGCATGTGACGCATGGTCTTAATTTGCAAGAATCAATTGATGCGCCCTCCTTTCATAACGAACACCATCCAAGCTCGTTTTACCCACGGCAGGCCTCGCCTGGGCGCCTTGTGATTGAGGGAAGATTTTCGGAGAATACTCAAAACGATCTAAAAAATCGTGGTCACGATCTTGAAATTGCAGGTGATTGGTCTGAAGGTCGAATGTGCGCTGTAGCGACTGATGGAGGCGTCTTGAAAGCTGCTGCTAATCCACGTGGGATGCAAGGCTATGCTGTGGGTCGGTAGGGCGCTTTTATGCTGACTTCGGTACCAACCAATCTAATAACTGGATTTCTTGGTGTTGGGAAGACAACGGCCATTCGCTCTATTTTAGGGCGCAAACCACACTATGAGAAATGGGCAGTGGTGGTAAATGAATTTGGAGAAGTTGGCATAGATGGTATTATGTTGGATGGAGAATCTGAGCATGTCCGTATGGTGCCGGGTGGATGTATTTGTTGTGTATCTAATGTTGCGATGGGAGTGGCCCTTACAGATCTTATACGACGTCAGCGGCCCGACCGAGTTCTCATTGAGCCCACGGGTCTTGGTCACCCCGCTGGTGTACTAGACCTTTTACGTAACTCCGAACAATCTGGTCAAATTGACTTGCGTGCAACGCTGTGTCTTGTAGATCCGCGGAGGATTAAAGAGCTGAGTCATAGTGGATCGGAGGTATTTCAAGATCAAATCCATATGGCAGATGTTCTCATTGGACATAAATGGGATCTATCAAATGATGTGAATAAAAAAACATTTCAGGAATGGGCGTCAGGGTTGTTCCCCTCCAAAGTTCACTTTACCTCGGCTAGTAATGGGTCTATTGATTTGGAGCTTCTCGATCTCGATCTTGATCCTACTCGAGCCCCTCTTTTTCCAGAAGCTCATTCGGCAAATCATCGGCACAAAACAAAGAAAGAATCTGATTTGGCTCCAAATCGACCTCTGCACTTCAAAACTGAGGGAGATGGGTACGTGTCATGTGGTTGGTTATTCTCACCGTCAGATATATTTAATCGACGCAGTTTGATCGCATGGGCTGAGCATATAAATGGCATCTCACGTTTGAAGGGCGTTTTTCGGACAGGACGCCATTGGATGTTGATCAACCGATCCGACGATGAAATGGGAAAGGCCACTATCGCCTACCGCCGAGATAGTCGAGTTGAAATTATAGCCAAAAAAGAGAACATGCCAGACTGGGAAGATGTTGGGACGAGTCTCCTTGCATGTTTGCGACTTCGTGATATGAAAAAAATATGAAACTTGATGACGTAGAAAAGGCTATGCTCGATGGAAAACACGGCAGGGCCGCCGCTTGGGCGATAGGGTTTCAAAAAGATGTCGGCACTTTCTTTGATGCCGAAGATTTTGTTCCCATAAGGCTCGTTCATATTAGCACTGATAGAGAGACGATGGGTGACAGTGGTATTGCCTTCATAGAAGAGCTGGGCAGTCTTAGGCCGAGCGAACGTTATCCGCGAGCGTATGCCGCCGCTGATTTTCGAGGTTTTGATAAGGAAAACTTTAATTTTCTTCTGCCGGGACGAAACTTGGAGGTAGAGGGTAGGCAGGCAGTTGACGCCCTCGGCAAACTTGGGGTTGTCACCAACCACGCCTATGTCAATGACCACTCTGTCACTGCTCCTGGTTTCGGCGAAGCTTGCGGTTATAGTGGCACACCCTCGGTTATATATATGAACAGTATCGTTGGAGCGCGTTGTAATTTTGAGGCGGGCCCATCAAGTTTAGCAGCTTTCTTTACTGGTCGTGTTCCTCGATATGGTTTTCACTTGGATTCTAAACGGTTTGCCACTCATGGCTTTAAGCTTGATTTTTCCCCAGCAAACATAGTCGATTGGGGGGTTGTCGGCGCACTTATCGGCAGAGAGCTAAACTCATATTGGTGCGTGCCAGCTCTTGAGCTAACTGGGCCACCACCCACGGTATTGGAGCTAAATCATATGGCATTGGCAATGGCGAGTTATGGCTCGATCGCAATGTTTCACGTTGTGAATGTTACACCTGAAGCTCCCGATTGGGGAGCTGCGGCAGGAGGGAAAAAACTTGATGTAAAAACCATTAATTTCGACGATGTAAGAACGTTTTATCAGGAGTGGGGTGGTATCGGTGATGAACTAGATGTGGTTGCTCTATCCACACCACAGATGAATGTAACTGAAATCATCGAAATTGCCGCGTTGCTTGATGGCAAAAGGGTTCATGAACGAACCACTTTGCTGATATACACTCCCAAAGAAATTAAACAAGCATGCGCTCGTATCGGTCTTACTCAGATAATCGAAAAGGCAGGTGCGAGGTTGGTGCACGGTCATGATTTTTTTGCGACCTTTGCGAAAGAAATACGCTTGGCACATAAATGGGAGCGGTTAATGACTCATTCAGTAAAAATGGTAAATATTTGTGCAGGATATGGCTATCGACCGACCCCAGCATCCATTCAGCGTTGCATACAATCGGCTATTGAGGGAAAGGTCCTTGGATGAGTTTATTGGAAATTAAAGGCCATTCAGGGATAGGTCCAACAGTACATGGTATTGCTCTATCAGCACCTGATGATTTCAGCACGCGTTACGACTTAGATCGTGATCGCGGCATATTTTCACGCCCAAGCCATGAACTGTATGGGGAAGAATTTGTCGGTCGTATTTTGGTGCTTAACGCAGCAAAAGGGGGTGTAGCATCAGCATGGATGCTGCGTGAGATGGTCAAAAAAGAAAAAGCTCCTCTTGGCCTTCTCCTCAATGATGGCAATCCTGTTATGGCGCAGGGGGCGGCATTTGCAAAAATGCCGTTTATGGATCGCTTCGATGTGGACATTACAACCGCCATATCCACCGGTGATGAGATTGAGATTGTTCCAGCACGAGGAATTGTTAGAATCCTTTCAAGGATTAAGACTTAGGACTAAGGGAGGAATTCATGGGAGTTGCTAAAAAGGTTTTTAATGAAGAGGTCGCATTCGCGCCTGCTACGGAGCATATAGGATCTGAGGTGTCAGGGATTGATCTGGCCAACCCATTGCCTGATTCAGTTTTTCAACAAATCCAGAGAGAGTTGCACGATCGCAGCGTTCTCATATTTCATGACCAAAATTGGTCACCAGACGAACACATTGAGTTTTCCAAGCGGTTCGGTCTATTGGAAAACCATGTTTTAAGCAATTATTGTCTGCCAGGACACCCAGAAATATTTGTCGTTTCAAATATAATAGAAAACGGAAAGCATGTTGGTGCATTCGGGGGTTCGAAACGGTACCACTCTGACCTGTCATATATGAAAGAGCCAAGTCTAGGTTCTATTTTCCATTGCCTTGAATGTCCCGAGGGTGAAGGCGAAACTTGCTTTACAAGTATGTTTGCAGTTTATGAAGCGTTGCCTGAGGAGCGCAAACAATGGCTTCTTAAAAGAATGGGAGTGCACGACTATGTATGGAATTTTGAGAATCATCACAAGGACCGACCTCCTCTAACCGATGAGCAAAAGACATCCACACCGCCTCAATCGCATCCTGCAGTGATTAGTCATCCCGAAACGGGCCGTAAGGCACTCTATTTGTCAGCTGTTTTTGTTCGCCGTTTCGAAGGCATGGAAGATGTGGAAAGCCAAAAAATAATCCATGAGCTGATGGAGTTTGCGAGTCAGGCTAAATTTGAATATGTACATCGGTGGACGCCAGGTGATGTCATCATATGGGATAATCGAAGCGTGTTGCATAAAGCTCTTCCATTTGATGAGAAAAATGCCCGTCGTCGGATGCATCGCACCACGGTTCGTGGTTCTCGGCCCACACTAGCTGTTTAGAGAATAGCCAAAATGAATACGTGGGAAATTTATGTGCTCAAATATGCGGAGCGCACTGATGCGCTAAAGCACGAACATTTTTTATTTACGGATGTGCACAATGGTCCGATGCCAATGGACTATTTTATTTGGGCACTTAAGAATGAAGAAGGCCGTGTGATTATAGTGGATATGGGGTTTGAAGAAAAAGAGGCAAAAAAGCGGGGGCGGCGATTGCTTCGCACGCCGGCGGAGGCGCTCGCGAAGATTAGGATCGACGCTGGCGAAGTCGAGGACCTCGTCGTCAGCCACATGCATTACGATCATTGCGGCAATGCACATGAGTTTCCCAAAGCGACATTTCACATACAAGAACGTGAGATGGCTTTTGCTACAGGGCCTAATATGCAACATCCGGTTTTCCGTGATATTTTTGCTGTTGATTATGTGGTTGATATGGTTCGCGCACTTTTCGGTGACAGGGTCGAGTTTGTCCACGGCTTCAAGGAATTAGCACCTGGAATAACGCTACACCATGTTGGTGGGCATACCGATGGACTGCAGGTGGTGCGTGTTAATACTCAGCGTGGTTGGGTAGTGCTTGCAGTTGATGCAATCCATCTGTATGCCAATATCGAAGAAAAAAATCCTTTTCCATTGGTTTTAAACGTTGCTGACATGTTGAATGGGTATAGTACCATTGCCAAATTGGCAGACTCACCGGAACATATTATCCCTGGTCACGATCCACTGGTTTTAAATAGATTTCCGAAAGTTCCTGGTGCAGAGGAATTTGCGGTTCGGGCTGATCTTGTTCCGAACCATTGGAATTGATTACTTGAAAGATAATCGCTGAAACGCTACGTCGACACTATGGCGCACTTATAGAGAGGGTTATGAAAATGGGTCATCATCACAGTAAAGTCTTGATCATTGGATCTGGTCCTGCGGGCTATACTGCCGCAATTTACGCGGCGCGCGCCAATCTCAAGCCACTTATTGTTGCTGGAATGCAGCCTGGCGGGCAGATGACCATAACTACGGATGTTGAGAATTACCCGGGGTTTGAGCAGGTAATACAGGGTCCATGGTTAATGGAGCAGATGCAAAAGCAGGCTGAGGGTGTCGGAACCCAGATAATTTATGACATGATTAACGATGTTGATTTTAATCAGGATACTTTTCAAATGACTGGCGATATGGGAGATACGTACAGTGGTG
This sequence comes from Pseudomonadota bacterium, assembly GCA_036339585.1. Taxonomy (NCBI): domain Bacteria; kingdom Pseudomonadati; phylum Pseudomonadota; species Pseudomonadota bacterium. Next base: position 268,664 of record JAYZAS010000001.1, on the reverse strand, counting down.
AAACTGTTATTATTGCCACTGGTGCCCAAGCACGCTGGCTTGGCCTCGAATCAGAACAAAAATTTCAGGGTTTTGGTGTTTCCGCATGCGCTACATGCGATGGTTTCTTTTTCAAGGATCAAAGCGTTGCGGTGGTTGGAGGAGGTAATACTGCTGTCGAAGAGGCATTATATCTAACAAACCATGCCGCAAAAGTCACAGTCATACACAGGCGAGATTCGTTCCGAGCGGAAAAAATACTACAGGAGCGATTACTTCAGAACGAAAAAATTGAAGTGATTTGGAACAGTGTCGTCGATGAGGTGCTAGGGGGTGGTGATCCACTTAAGGTCACTGGGGCTCGTATTAAAAATGTGAAATCCGAACAAAAAATGGATATTGAATTACAGGGTGTTTTCATAGCTATTGGGCATGACCCAGCAACCGGGGTCTTCAAGAATAAAATTGATATGGATGATGAAGGTTATATCCTAACCAAGCCCGATAGTACGGTAACCAGCATACCCGGTATCTTCGCTGCCGGTGATGTAAAAGATAAGACCTACCGGCAAGCAGTTACGGCTGCTGGGATGGGTTGCATGGCTGCTTTAGAAGCTGAGAAGTTCCTTGCCGAGCACGAGATGCCCACGGCAGCGGAATAGACCCGTCTGAATCAGATCCATTTATTTACCTTAAAGCTTGGTTTTTCGTGTTTCCTGAAGAAGCTTTGCTACCATAGTGTGATCAGACGAAGGCCCGTAATGGTCAACCGTTTCTGCAAATGCATCTCGCACTAGTGCCGTGCACGGTGCACTCAAGCCGACATTACGCGCTAAATTTTGAGCAATAGTTAGATCCTTAAGCATTAAGCCGCTCGTAAACCCCGATTCCCAATTCTCTTTTAAAACAAACTGATGCATTTTCAGTTCGGTTGCATTGTTTCGGCCTGATGACTTGTTTATGACGTTAGTTAGTGTTGACGGATCCAGGCCGAAACGTCGACCTATCAAGAGTGCTTCCGTAGTTGCTAGGACGCTTAGAGCTGAAAGCATATTATTCATTGCCTTGGTTGCATGGCCGGCACCAAGTGGCCCGCATTCAAAAATATCACTGCTTACTGCTTCAAAAATAGGCTTTGCCCGAGCTATTGTGGCGCTCTCTCCGCCCACCATGATAGAGATGGTGCCTGAAACTGCCCGTTTCACTCCACCAGAAACAGGAGCATCTAAAAAGGGAATATTTTTATCTTTCATGATTTTACCGATTTCCAGCGTTCCCTCCGGCTCTGATGAGCTCATGTCAATGAATAGCTTACTGCTATCGAGCCCACCAATAAGTCCGTCCTCGCAATTGACGTCCCCTAGCAATATTCGATTGACATCCTTGCCTGTCGGAACAATGGCAATAACTACATCGGAGCTTTGTGCAAGGCTATGGAGGCTGTTGGCGGCGCGCGCACCAAACTCATCGACAAAGCTATCAACTGCTTCTCGGTTCAAATCAAAAACAATCATTTCATTGCCAGCGCGTGCGAGATTTGCGGCTATCGGGCGCCCCATATTTCCGAGACCGACGTATCCTATTTTCATGTAATTATTCCTATTACTCAATTATTATTAGATGATATCTTAAATATATCAAATATTAATAAAATAATATATGAATGTTATTTTCCTAAAAGCTTGAATTTTTGAATTATCGACTTCCTTGTTCTTGTGCAAGTTATTTAGTATTATAAAAATTCATAAAAATAAACATAGTAGGGGCACCTTTATGGCGATTTCGGAAAAATTAAAATGTCTTCTTCGCGCGAATAAGCTGGGAAGTCGTCGCATCACCCAGGAAAGAACTTCTGTGTTATCCAAAGATTTAGTTCTCCAAGGGGATATCTTTGGCGATGGTGAAATTTATCTTGATGGAGGCATCAACGGCAATGTTAGCTGCGAGCAGTTGATAATTGGCCGTGATGGCTATATCAACGGGAAAGTTAAGTGCAAAGAGGCTGAGATACATGGGAAAGTCGTTGGTGCCATATCGGCAACCGATGTTGTATTGGCTAAAACTGCAAAGGTAATTGGCGATGTAAGCCATAAAACGCTCAGTATTCAGCCTGGCGCTGTAATTGACGGCTTTTGCAGGCAATATGATCTAAATGTCTCGAGTAAAGGCACCACTACAAAGTCCTCTGCTGGGGAGGTACTTGGCAGGGTTAGAACGGGCCGTCCAAAGCAGAAAAGACTTAAAAAATCTATTGATAACCCCTTAAGCACTTCAACCGGAAAGGCCAATGGCTACAGTAAGCGAACTGTTCATTGAGGCAAAAAGCTGCGTACCGCGGTACTCTAAATAAAAATGTCTGATGTTCGCATGCCGACCAACATTTGGATACAAGCCCACCTTGCTCGCTTGTCAAGAAAAGGGGTTCCGGCTGTAGTGCTCAAGCGGGGAGATAAAAATAGTGGTGTTATAATCTTGAAAATAAATCGGGTTGAGACCGGTGTCGATATTTTCATGCAGGAACGTGATTTATCAGGAAACTTTATTTGGCAACCCGCACTTGACGGACGTCGTGTGCAAGATCCTGAAGCTGATTCTTTCACTGACCGCCAGGCTAAATATGACCCCGATATTTGGATTGTTGAGATTGAGGATCGTGAGGATCATAGTCTTTTAGAAATTTTAGAGATGTGAAATCTTTTTGCTAATTACATGTGATGAGATTGTTATCTCATATCACTCGGGTTTGTCCAAATTATAGTAACTTGTACTATATCGCTGAAAGGGATTAGGAATGGTGAAAGAATTGACCCATTATGTGGGTGGCCAACATATCAAGGGTGAGAGCGGACGCTTTCTCGAGGTTTTCAATCCAGCTACAGGCGAAGTGGCGAGTAAAGTGCCACTGGCAGGAATTGGAGAAGTACAGCAAACCATTGAAAATGCTCAGGCTGCATTTTCTGATTGGGCAGAAACACCTTCCCCCAAGCGTGCAGCAGTAATGTTCGCAATGCGGGAAATCATGAGCCAGAGGCGCGAAGCGCTTGCCACAGTTATTAGCTCAGAGCATGGAAAGACTATTGATGACGCTCTCGGTGAAGTGCAGCGAGGAGTTGACGTGATTGAGTTTGCCTGCGGCATACCACATCTTTTAAAAGGTGAGCTTTCAAATGATGTAGGGGGTGGAATAGATACTTTTTCCATTCGCGAGCCACTTGGTGTGGTTGGAGGAATAACACCATTTAATTTTCCAGTCATGGTGCCTTGTTGGATGGGAGTGATGGCGGTTGCCTGCGGAAACTCTTTTATATGCAAGCCGTCGGAACGCAATCCATCAGCACCTCTTATGATGGGGGAACTATGGACGGAAGCTGGTTTGCCGGATGGTGTTTGGAATGTATTAAATGGCGATAAAATAGCTGTTGATGGATTGCTGATGCATTCCGATGTGCCGGCAATAAGTTTTGTTGGTTCAACGGCGATTGGGGAATACGTGTACCAAACCGGCACAGCGCAAAATAAACGTGTTCAGGCTTTTTGTGGTGCAAAGAACCATATGGTGGTAATGCCTGATGCTGATATGGATCAAGCCGTTGATGCATTAATGGGTGCAGGCTATGGCTCCGCTGGTGAGCGCTGTATGGCGATTTCCGTAGCGGTTCCCGTTGGAAAAAGCACGGCGGATGAGCTGGTCAAGCGCTTGAAGCCGAGAGTTCAGGCACTCAAAGTCGGCCCATATACTGACATGGAAGCTGATATGGGGCCGGTCATAACGAGCCAGGCAAAAGACCGCATTGAAAAATTAATTGCTAAAGGTGAGGACGAGGGGGCAGAACTTATTGTTGATGGACGGAACGTTAGTCTACAAGGATATGAAAACGGATTTTTCCTTAACGGTTCGTTGTTTGACCGAGTAACAACGGATATGGACCTATACAAGCAGGAAATTTTTGGCCCTGTTCTTAGTATTGCTCGGGCGCAAGATTTTGACTCGGCTATAGAAATGGTGAATGGACACGAATATGGTAACGGTGTCGCAGTTTTCACTCAAAGTGGTGACGTTGCGCGGTCATTTTCAAAACAAGTTGATGTCGGAATGATTGGTGTCAACGTTCCGATCCCGGTGCCTATGGCGTTCCACCACTTTGGTGGTTCCAAACGCTCGAAATTCGGTGATACTCAAATGCATGGTCCTCAATCCATTCACTTTTTTACAAAACTGAAAACTGTGTCTGCTCGCTGGCCAAGCGGTATAGAGGGTGGTGCACAATTTACAATGCCAACAAACCGGTGAAGCTGATTTATTAAAATCGCAGGATTAGTAATATACGTCTAATCCCCCACGGACATCTATTTTTTGCAGTGCAAGAAAACGGGACTAGTTGATGTGCACGGTACAGGGGGATTTCTTTATCTTACAGATGTGTTTCATTCAACGATTAGTGTTGGGCCAAGCAGTAGGCTTCCCGCTTTATGTCCCGTTGGCAGATCAATCCACATTCCTCGTTTAAGTGGAAATACTTTGGCGGGTATTTCCAATGGATAGGTGCCAGTTGTTGACAATACAACCACACCATCTGGCTCATGAAACTGGATTAACCTTGTTTTTCCTTCGATGAATTCTTCTCCAATCCGACAGCCTTTTGGAATTACGCTATGGAGCGTTTTGATTATGCGAGCCCCTGTTTGTGGGTTATAAAGGCGGTCGACTAAGCCTTCGCAAAAAAATATCCGCGGTCTATTCCAATGAAATTATCGACAAAGACACTTACTTTTGTATGACCTAAGGCCCCGATCGTTGCTTCAACGATGCGTTTATGGTGCGACTCCTCAAGTTTCTTCGAGTTCAATGGTTGGCGCCGGGCAAATTGCACATGGGCTGCTGTTCGAATGTTAAAATTGGTAGAATATTTTTGAATTTCACTTAAAGTTTTTATGGGGCATTCTTTTGGGCCTACGCCAAATACAACGCCGCTGAAGACTTCTTTTGCACCGTCAAGAGCCATCAGCTCGTTTACCAAATTAAAATCATCTACGTTAAACCCATGGCTGAGGCTTAGAGTTTCTCTGTTTTGACGATAAGAGTTTGAGAAAATCGTTACCTTGCTCACCAGTTTTTCAATTTCCGACATCAAATCGCCAACGCAGCAAGTTGGCATAATGAGCTCCCACGCATTTAGAATTTCACCAAACTCGTTTAAGACATTCCTGCCTTCGTTTTTCGGTAATCTGTAAGAGAAAACAGTAAACCGATGGCCCCGAGCCGCCAATTCTCGCACGCGCCTACACGTATCTCTTTTCATTAGGTCGTCAAGAGGTTTCCGTAATTCGCTTATGCCTATTTCCCACAGTGCTAAAAGAGGATAATCATTACGGATCTATTTTGCGCTGAAAGAATCTAGGCCCCATGGTGTGGTGATATTGGCTTTTTCACACCACGGTTGATGTAGCGATATGCCTAGAGCTCCGTAAGCTGGTGACAGACCATGTGCAGGTGGTAGCAAGATCTCATTCTCAAAGGGTTCCGAAGTTTGGCTCTTAGACCGCACGATATGCGTAAGATGTCCCACCTTATTAAAATCTACTTAGGCAAAACCTAGCTTTGCTGTGTCATGCCGTCCTTGTTTGAGGTCTATAGGTGCTGCTCGGAACAATTCGTGGTAATTGTGACGCAAAAAACAAGTTGAAGGTAAGACATAGAGGCTAGTTTCGTCGAAGTAGTTAAAGAAGCAATTGTGAATATGGCCGGAAAAAAAGCCTCTACCTTATATCCAGAAAATAGATCGAGAAGCCACTTACGCTCAGGCAAAACGGTGTTGTCGAAGTTAACATCCTCATCTGCCTCGGAGAGGTATAGTGGGTAGTGTGAAAATACGAATATGCGCTTTCCTGAATTCGTGGCCAGCATAGTTTCAAGCCACTCACGTTGCTCTTTTTCGCAATCCAACCCTGAATTACTAACCATGCCATTGATGACTACAAACAACCAGCCTTCATGTTCAAATGAAGGAAATGCTTCTGGAATTGTTCTTCATAGGCGGCGATCATTTTATTATTAACGAAGCCTTGTGACATCTCAGGATGGATGGGGACGCCTAAATAATGTTTTTGTCCAATATCATGATTGCCGACAACGAGATAAAAAGGACAACCTACATTCTTAAAAACCTCATAAAATGCCTTAGCGGACCTATTATAGGCAGGGTGGTCTGGTCTCGGATGCGTTGTATTGCGAAGATGAATAACAAAGTCGGGGGAAAGTCGCTTAAGCTTGCGAACGATATGTGCTAATCGTTTAACGCTCAATGGCACGGTCTCTTGATCTAAACCATCAATCGCGGGCGCATCTTTTTCTGTAATGTGAGTATCAGCAATGACGGCAAAACGAAACAGTGTGTTTCTATATTTGTTTGTCACCTTTTCAGTCCCTACTTTTCAATATTTCGAATAATCTGTACAAACTTAGTTGTTGTAGTTTGATGCTGTTGTTTTCAATCAGCCATACTCATGGGCGCAAATATTGTCCCTGGGACATCAGTAAAAATACTTGGAACGCCCATCGCAAATAGGCTCTCGGCTCTTTTTCTGTCATTTATCGTGAATGCCAGAAGCTTTATTCCAGTTGATTGCACCATTCGGACTTGGCGCTGATCTAAGCTTTCTTCACTGACATGTAGTGATGAGCACTGCAACTGCTTAATCAACAAATGCCAGTTTGCGGGAATTTCATGGACAATTAATGCCCGAGGCACCTCGGGCAAATTATATTTTAACATTTGAAGAGTTTTGTGGCAGAAGCTTGAAACCAACATCGGTGGTGATTTGGGAAAATTGGCTACTGTTCGGGTGACTGCACACACAGTTTCACGTTCCCTGCCAAAAGATGACTTGATTTCTATGTTGCAGCCAAGATCCAATTCTCTGGCAGCACTTAAAGCCTGATTAAGTGTAGGAATACCCTCACCCGTGAAATCGGATCCGAACCAGCTTCCAGCGTCAAGATCTTTCAGGGATTTGAGACAACGATCGGCTAAGAGTCCTCTGCCATTTGTTGTGCGTTCCAAAGAGCTATCGTGAAAAAGAACCAACTCACTGTCGCAGGTTAGTCGGACATCAAACTCTACCCAGCTTGTGCCGAGGTGAGCGGCTTGATGGATGCTTGCTAGTGTATTCTCCGGGGCATAACCCGCCGCTCCTCGATGTCCTATAAATTTTGGAAGGCTGAAAGCCAATTTCTTCTCACTGTCAAACCATGAATTTTGTATAAACTTCAATGCCTCCGCGATAAATCATATCCCCTGCAACCCACACTATAATAGCTAAGCCGGCGTAAGCGATCCAACGGAAACGATCAAGTAAGGACGCAATAAAGTTAGCTGCAAACGCCATTAAAGCGATTGAAAGCACCAACCCGAAAATAAGAATTTCAATATGATCTCTTGCTGCTCCAGCTACCGCAAGGACATTATCAAGCGACATCGAAACATCCGCTATTATGATATTTAGTAGGGCCTTACGCATACTTATGCTTTGGCCCATCCCATCCTGAGGAATCTGAGATCCTTCATCCTGCCGGCCCGGACGAATCTCCTTCCACATGCTCCAGCACACCCAAGCCAATAGTAAACCGCCAACCAAAAGGAGACCTGGGATTTTAAGAAGATACACTGTAAGTGCTGCAAAAATAATACGGAGAATAGTGGCAGTAACGATACCAAATACAATAGCTCTTCGCCGCAAATCTGACGGCAAACCAGCCACGGCTAGCCCGATAACAACCGCATTGTCACCAGAAAGTACGAGATCGATAGCGATAACTTGGAAAAAAGCAATGACTGCTGGACTGAAAACCGTTTCCATAGATAATGCCCGAAAGTATTGAGTGACAGGTTATAGGGATTGAGCTACTGCCCAACCTTAGAGAGAAGTCTCCAACTCTTGGAAGTACTATAGCATTTTTTTAAATCAATCTGATTTCGTCCGAAATTTGTTAAAGTCAGGTTTGCGTCCTTCGACCCATGCTGCTGTGCCCTCCATCCGTTCTGGTGCGTCAGAAAAGAGGTCGATCATGTCGCGAGCATGAAATAACGCAGGATATTGCATGTCATGCTTCAAGTTCATAGAAGTTTTAAGAATGCGAAGGGAAGTAGGGCTTTGATCGAGCACCTCATCGCACCAACGGTCCACTTCATCGTAAAGTTCATTATGAGGTACAACTTTATTCACTAGGCCCATTTCCAATGCCTCTTGTGCCGAGTATTCACGTGATAAGAATATTATTTCACGTGCTTTCCTTTCACCAACAAAATGTGACATCAATGTGGTTCCCCAAAACATTGGAGCTCCGGCGCGTTTTGATCCGTGTTGTCCCAGGATTGCTCGGTCGGAAGCTATGGCGAGATCACAAAGCATCTGTAATTGGTTGCCACTACCGATAGCACGCCCATTAACCGCAGCAATGACTGGCTTACCACACCCGCGAATGGCCTGCGCCGCTCCGAGTAATTTCCGAAAATGTGTGCGATGTGTCCCTGGACGCTTGGTCAAATGCTGCTTAACTTGGCCCCCCTCATTGAAATGGGTATCCCCTGCTCCCGTTAACACAACAACACCGATTGATGTGTCTGAATCTGCTTCATGAAATGCGGTCATGATCTCCACAAAACTATCGCCGGTAGTTGCATTATTGATCTCTGGTTTGTTGAGAGTTATTGTTGCAACATGGGGACGTTTCACCTCATACTTTATATCTTTAAAATCCATTTTTTCCTCCGTTAAATTTTTATATATATTTAGTCTTGGATCTGAACCTCAAGGAAGTCTGTGGACTCAAAATAGCAATAACGCGTTGGCTCAACTTTGGTCATGAGACTGTATGACGAACCTTTTGGAATATGCAGAAGGTCTCCACTTCCAACAGATTTCTTTTCACCTTCTATTTCTGAATTCGCTGCACCACTCATAATATACAAGAAACGCTCATGAGGAGCGGCACTCATTTTTTCCAACTTTCCATCAGGAGAATCGACAAGCACAAAGTTGATGCGGTGGCCTTCGATTATTTTGATAGCACGGGTCGATTGGGTTGGTGCGTCTGGGCCTTCACTGAGGTGATAAAAACAGTTATTGAGCCCCTCTACCAAGGCTTCCGACGCTTCGGGCATTTTCTCTTTACCGGGATAAATACCCGCATCGTGTTTTGCTGTAAGCTCATCAATGCTCGGCGCCTCATCAGGCGGGGCCTCATCTGCGGCAATTCCAGCCAACGTCCAAGTGTTATCCTTACAATAAAGGTAGCTAATTGGCCCGTCCTCGCAAGCTTTCATCGAGTGGCGAGCATTTGGCGGTACATGAACGAATGTGCCTGGTTCAACAATACGGTGGTCTTTCCCAACCACTGAGTTGATTTTACCCGAGATCGGATAGATCATTAATTCATTAGGGTGGTAATGTAGTTGCGATCCAGTGCCCGCATCTTTGTTATTATTACGTAGCGTCAGGAACTTGCCTTTTACCACTGCTCCCTTACCTGATGACAGGTGTGGATTGGTTCGAAGTTGCTCCATATTCTCGAAACGATAATAAGGCATCTCGGTTTCCTTGCACTTACCCCTCTTTAGATTGGTTTCTCACTGAGTTTCTCTTGACCGTCTTTAGCATCGGGATGCATGCGCGGACCATCTTCAATTCCATCTACCGCTGGCCCAGAAATGCCGTGGCGGGTGTCTTTAGCCACAAAGAATATCACGTCTTCTTCAGGGGTAGCCACGCAGCTATGCTCAGTCCCCGCTGGAATGTGGACGCAATGGCCTTTAGGGCAGAGTACTGTTTGGTCGTCAATGTCACACTGAAGTGTGCCCTGAAGTACAAAATTATACTGTTCGTTGGGATGGGTGTGACGTTTAGACCCGGTCCCGGCAGCCTTGTGAATATATCCAACAATCACTTTTTCGCCGAATAGCGCTCCACCAAACGAGGAAGATTTTCCAGATAACCGTTTTTTAGGTTGTATATTTGCGCTTGTTGTATTGTCTGGTTGCGTGTCGAGCGCATCCATCTTGTAGACATACTGGATTTTGCCTTCGTTATAAGTCGAATGTTTATTTGACAATGAATTCCCTCCTTTTGAAACTTTTATTTACATTAGTTGCTTTAAGCAACGTAAGCCGGTAATTCGCCACTGACTTGTGTTCGGTAAAGGACGCGGCGAAATTTTTCTGAATCGTAGGGCGTGGCTGAATGAAGAGTGCACCTATTGTCCCATATTACGAGGTCGCCAGGTTCCCATTCGTGGCGATAAACGAAATCGTCATTGTCTAAAAGGCCCTCAATCTTTTCCATCAGTGCCCATGTGGTTTCCTGATCTAAGTCGCCAATGGTTCGAATTATTTCTTTATAAAGAAATACTGATTTTTTCTTCGTTACTGGGTGCGTAATTACCGCTGGATGTTCCACCGGTGGTACGCTTGCCAATTGAGATTCGGTTAACGGGGGGCGCTCGGGGTATAGAGCTGAATAGCGGTAATTTCGATCGTGCACTGCCATTTTACCCTCAATCTGTACTCGGATAGCGGTGGGGAGGTTTTCGTATAAGCGACACATGTCGGCAAAAAGAGTATCGCCCCCTTCGGATGGACACTCAATTCCATAAAGCAGCGTTACGTAGCCGGTCTTCTTCAAATAGGAAAGATCTGAATGCCAATAGTTACCACCCCTGAATGCGCCAACCAGCTTGCCGTCTTTCTTTACGTTAGAAAGTACCCGTACCTCGGGGTGTTCGGGGAATGTATGCTCAGCAAGGTGGTGAACGTCAGGCTTCCCCCAGAGTTTGGTAAATGAGGATAGTGCTGATGGTGTTAATTCTTGCTTCGGAAAATGGATCACTCCAAATTCATGCAATGCCGTTTGAATTTTGGCAAATGTTTTCTCTTCGATCGGCCCAGCAAGGTCAACGCCAATAATTTGCGCAATAAAGTCATTTTGCATTGGATTAATTGTCGTCATAAATAAACCTATTGGAAATCTTTTAAAAATGCGAGGTACACTTCCTCTTAAGAAACCAACGCGAAAATAACCAAAAGTTCTCAACACGGGAAGATATCTTATCAGAAGCAATTGTATTTTACATAGTGAACCACGCTCGTGGGGATTTTTTGACTTTGGGTTCTAAATAACACAAAGAGGAAAAGGTATAGGAGCAACGGGGTTTTTTCTTTTAGATGAGGGGTTACATTCTATGAGCATGATTACAGAAACGCATGACGCGGTGGCATTCGACACCATCGCGGTCGCTGAGAATGGCTGGGCTATAGACATCCTTGACCAGACATTCCTACCTCATGATCACGTTATAAAACGGCTGACGAAAGCTACGGAGGGTGGGGAAGCCATATCCGCTATGCGAGTGCGTGGAGCTCCTTTGATAGGCGTAACAGCGGCTTACACAATGGCTCTTGCAATGAACGAGGATGCGGGAAATAAAAATCTACGAGGTACTGCAGAAATATTGCTGAATAGCCGCCCAACAGCTATCAATTTAGCGTGGTCAGTCGATCAAATGCTAAAGCTACTGCTACCATTAGAACATAGTGCGAGGTGTAAAGCAGCCTATCAGCGAGCTAATGAGATGGCAGGCAAAGATGTTGCAACTAATTTGGCGATAGGCGAGCATGGCCTACCTATTTTGAAGGATATCAAAAAGAAAAAGAAAGAAGAATCTGAACCAATCAATGTGCTCACTCATTGCAATGCTGGAGCTCTTGCTACTGTGGGGTGGGGAACGGCGACAGCACCAATATACCTTGCCCATCAAAAAGGTTTAAATTTACATGTGTGGGTTGATGAAACGCGGCCACGCAACCAAGGTGCCAGCCTTACCGCATGGGAGCTCAGTCGCAATAACGTGCCACATACTGTTATTTCCGATAATGCCGGTGGCCATTTGATGCAAAATGGTAAAGTCGACGTTTGCATTACTGGCAGCGATCGAACAGCTTTAAATGGAGATGTGGCAAATAAAATTGGCACGTATCTGAAAGCTCTTGCGGCGCACGACAATGGAATACCATTCTTTGTGGCACTTCCGTCCTCAACGATTGATTGTAAGATCACTGACGGTGTAAAAGATATTCCAATTGAAAAGCGCCAATCAGAGGAAGTGGCATGGATAAGTGGAAAAACTAAGTCAGGAAAAATGGAGCGCGTTTGTATTGTCCCTGAAGGAACGCCAGTCGAGAATTATGCATTTGATGTTACGCCGGCTAAATTTGTAACGGGGCTCATTACGGAGCGAGGTATCACTGAAGCGAGTTATGCCGGGTTAACAGCATTATTTCCGGAGTATAAAAGGCAATGAGTACAATTAAGTGGCAAATTTGGGTGTCTGCATGGTGTGTGGCAATTTTGCTCATTATTCAACCCTCAACAGGACGGACGGTTAGTTTGGAAAACATCATTTACATGGACTTGAAGGATGGACGCGTGGTTATCGAGTTATGGCCTGATTTAGCGCCGAAACATGTGGATCGAATCAAAACATTGGCACGTCAAAAATTTTATGATGGCGTAGTATTTCATCGGGTAATAGATGGATTTATGGCACAAACCGGCGACCCGACGGGGACAGGCACTGGTGGGTCCAGCTTTCCGGATTTACCAGCAGAATTTAACAGTGCATTTCATGTGGAGGGTACTGTATCTATGGCTCGCTCGGGGAATCCAGATAGCGCTAATAGCCAGTTTTTCATTGTTTTTCAGCCAGCACCACATCTTGATGGGCAATATACAGCTTGGGGGAAAGTTATAGAGGGTATGGAATATGTTCATGGAATTAAAAAGGGCGATAGTGATCGGAACGGATCAGTTGATAACCCGGACAGCATTGTACAAATGCGCGTTGCAGCTGACTTAGAAAAAGACTCGAAATAGTTAACCTAAAACCTGATATAAACCACAGTCGCGTTCGATTAGCGCAGATAAACAGTTTATGTTACCACCAAATGAGAATAATCTAGGCATAAGAACGAGTTATTAGCGGGAAATAAAATATGGATGATATAGCAGCTGCATCTTCATTGGCCGGCAGGTTACAGGCGGGCATATCGACGTTGCGTCTTCAATTGCAACAGGAGTCTGGAACCGCGACAATCGTTGAGGAGGCCGTTCAGTCAGTTTCGGAAACGGCTGCTATTGGAGAAGGTGGCGGCAGCAAACTTGTCGATATCGTCGTTTGAATTTTTTTTCTCTCTTACCAAGGCCTCGGTCTACCCATAGAACTCGTTCGCCATTTTCAGCCCGGTCATCCTACGCGGCGAAATAAACTAGTTTTGATCTGCAACCAATGAAAAAAACGTCACCGAAAAAATATCTGCTGTTCGCCTCAAAGGCTGCGGTTACCGGTTTCTTAATCTGGTTGGTTTTTACGGAGGTCAATTTTGTCGAGCTTAAACAACACTTCAGTAATATAAAAGGTATAACGATCATTTACGTTCTGGCATTACTTTGTGTCCAGTCGTTATTAGCAGGCATCCGTTGGCGAATCGTTATGGCGCTTTTTGATAGAGTATTATCATTGGCTCTGACGGTTAGGATCTATTTTGAGGGCTTGTTTTTTAACCAAGCGTTGCCTTCCACTGTTGGTGGTGATGGCATTAGAATATACCGCGTATTCAAGCTTGGTCTGCCATTTGGAGCAGCGTTTAATGGCGTATTGCTTGACCGAGTAGCCGGTTTTATCAGCCTAATAATTCTGGTAGTGGTAGCCCAACCAATTCTGTTCCGGAAAATTCAGGAACCCCAAGCACTAATTGCATTTTGGCTAATAACAGCTTTCGGGCTTTTTGCGATTATAATGTTATTAGCGATGGGATCTCTTCCATCAACATTAAGTCGTTGGCGGGCTATTCGTGGTTTGGTAAAGTTATCTTTTGGAGCACGTCAGTTACTCAAAACACCAAGTCGGTCAATACCTGTTCTTGGATATTCTTTGATCGGTCATCTGTTAATGGTGTCAGCAGCCTTTCTTATTGCTGTCGATATTGGAATAAGCGTTAGCATCATTGACTGTATCATTATCGTACCCTCGGTTATGCTTGTGGCAACAGTTCCGATATCAATTGGTGGTTGGGGGTTACGTGAAGGTGCTATGGTGACTGCATTTGGATTACTAGGGGCGCCCGCTGCTGAAGTTGCTGCACTTTCTGTGGCATTTGGTTTTTGTTTCATTGGAGTAAGCTTACCCGGGGGAATACTATGGTTTTTGAATTCAGACCATCATATTTCCGATGCAGCGAGCTTGCAGGGTCGAGATTCTTGACATGAAGGAAGCAAGAATAAGAGACCGCAAAACTACCATACGCGCTGCTTCCGACAGAATAGCAAGTCAGCGCGATGGCTGGATAGCGCGTAACTTTTTTTACTATCAACAAGATGCTGAATACATGAGATTCCTTACCCCTCCAGGTTTGCGTGTTCTGGACCTTGGTTGTGGGACAGGTGACTTGCTCGCCAACCTTAAACCATCGAAGGGAGTTGGCGTAGATTTCAGCGAGCACATGATTAATATTGCCAGAGGTAAATATCCAGAATTACATTTCAGTGCCGGTGATATCGAAGATCCGAAATTTATTGATGAATTGGATGGGCCGTTTGATATTATCGTCTTGTCTGATACCATTGGACTACTTGATGATTGTGAAGCTAGTTTAAGGCTACTGCATTCCGTCTCTACGCCCGATACCCGGTTAATTGTGTCCTATTATTCCCCTTATTGGGAACCGTTACTCCGTCTTGGAGATAAGCTTGGTCTCCGAATGCCACAACCGGAGGTGAATTATCTCTCGACAGTGGATATTGCAAACCTATTACATCTATCAGATTTTGAGGTGATTAAAGTTGAGTGGCGTCAACTTGTTCCGAAAGCGCTCTTTGGTATTGGTAAACTGGTCAATAGATTCGTAGGTACATTGCCGTTGATAAGACGATTTTGTCTTAAAACGTATGTTGTAGCTCGCCCGCTCAAAGGATCAGAAAAACCAGATTTATCAGTGAGTATTATAATCCCCTGTCGTAATGAGAAAGGGAACATAGAGCCTGCCATACAGCGTATCAAGCGCTTTGCCGATGATATGGAGGTTATCTATGTCGAAGGCCATAGTTCCGATGGGACGCTTGAAGAGTGTGAAAGGGTGCAAAAAGCTTATACCGATATGGACATAAAGGTAATCACCCAAGACGGTAAGGGTAAAGGTGATGCGGTATGGAAGGCTTTTGATTTAGCAAGGTGTGATGTCTTGATGATCCTTGATGCAGATTTGACAGTTCCACCTGAAGAACTCCCGAAATTTTACAATGCTATATCCAATGGAAAAGGCGAGTTTATTAACGGAACGAGACTTGTATACCCTATGGAACGTGGCGCCATGCGATTTCTAAACTTAATCGCGAACCGTCTTTTTGCTCAGATCTTTTCATTTTTGCTCAACCAACGTTTTACGGATACTCTGTGCGGCACTAAAGTACTTAGGAAGGTAGATTATCAACGCATCGCAAAGAATCGGTCTTACTTTGGTGACTTCGATCCGTTTGGAGACTTCGATCTAATATTCGGCGCAGCCAAATTAAACATGAAAATTACGGAAATACCGATTCGCTATGCTGATAGGACCTACGGTGAAACACAAATTTCACGTTTTCGGGATGGTTGGGAACTTATCAAGATGATTGTTTTTGCTTGGCACAAACTCAAGGCTTTTTGATATGCTGGTCGACCCGCGTCTCGTCGCCCATCGTAAAATATGGAATAAAAAACCTGCGCTGCGGATGATTTACGCTGATTACTACCGGCGCATGGCTAAATTTTTAATAGATGGTCCTACGTTGGAAATAGGCTCTGGCTCGGGGCATGTGCGGGATCATGTAAGAGAAATTTACATGGCCGATATTTTGCCGGCTCCATGGCTGGATCTTGCTACAGATGCCGAATCTTTACCATTTGCATCAGCTTCACTCACTAATATAGTTATGCTTGATGTATTGCATCATATATCGAGGCCTCTCAACTTTTTTTCTGAGGTGTCAAGAGTTCTGCGACCGGGAGGCCGGTTAGTGATACTTGATCCAGCAATAACTCCGCTAAGTGGATTGATATACAAATACTTTCATCCTGAACCAGTAAATATGTCGGTTGACCCGCTTCTCCCGGACCGTTCGCAATCGGGCTCTGATCCGTTTGATTCGAACCAGGCGTTGCTCACACTTATGTTCGGGACGCCAGCGCGCACCACTGCATTTGAGGCAAAATATCCATCTTTAAAACTAGTGAAGCGTGAATACTTTGGGCTTGCGACATACCCGATGACTGGTGGGTTTCGGAATTGGTGTCTCGTACCAGGTTTTGCTGTAGGGATGCTTTTGACATTGGAACGTGCGCTGGAGCCGCTTTTTGGCCGGCAAGGAGGGTTCAGGCTCTTAATCGCCTTGGAGCGTCTCGCTTGACCGCGGCGGTTTTAGCCTTTAGCAGAGAGAAAAAGGTAACGGGAAAATTTATGAAGAAAGCATTAATTACTGGCATCACTGGGCAAGATGGGGCTTACCTTGCGGATTTGCTATTGAAGAAAGGCTATCAGGTGCATGGGATCATCCGCCGGGCTAGCATATTCAATACACAACGGATTGATTCTTTATATCGTGATCCCCACGACCCTGACTCTCGCTTGTTTTTGCACTATGGCGACATGTCTGATGGCACGGGATTACGCAGAATACTGGAGGAGGTCCGGCCATCCGAGGTCTACAATCTGGCCGCACAAAGCCACGTAAAAGTTTCATTTGAGCAGCCTGAGTATACAGCAGATGTTGTAGCAACAGGAACCCTTCGACTATTCGATGCAGTTCGCGATTACTGTCAGGAGGATAGAGCATCTGTGCGTATCTATCAGGCCGGATCCTCGGAAATGTTCGGCAGCGCTTTACCACCACAGTCGGAAACTACGGCCTTTGAACCTCGAAGCCCATATGCTGTAAGCAAAGTTGCGGGCTATTGGTTTGCAAAAAATTATCGTGAGGCTTACGGCATGTTTATTGCCAATGGCATTTTATTCAACCACGAAAGTCCGTTGCGAGGAGAAACATTTGTAACCCGTAAAATTACCCGTGCGGTTGGACGCATCAAGTTGGGATTACAGGATAAATTATATCTCGGTAACTTGGATGCCAAACGAGATTGGGGGTTTGCGGGTGACTACGTTAAGGTGATGTGGAAAATGTTACAGCATGATAAGCCGGATGATTTTGTTATTGCTACCGGTGAAGCTCACTCGGTGCGAGAATTTTTGGAGTCATCTTTCGAACACGCAGGCCTTGATTGGAAAAGCCATGTTGTGATTGATCAACGGTATTTTCGTCCGACTGAAGTGGATCATTTGTTGGGTGATGCTTCAAAAGCGTCTCAAGTCTTAAATTGGAAGCCGAAGGTAGGTTTTAAGGAGCTCGTGGAAATGATGGTTGATCACGATATGATTCACGCTGAACGTGAAAAGCTTCTTGTCGATGCTGGTCATTCAGTCGGCCCTTTAGGTTTGCCAAATGGCTAAAATTGATCGCACCGCTCGTATTTTTGTTGCTGGTCATTCAGGTTTGGTGGGAAGCGCAATTGTAAGGGCCCTAGAGAGAGCAGGGTTTGGAAATCTTATCCTTAGATCTCGGAACGAATTAGAGCTTACTAATCAAAAAGCCGTAGATAGTTTTTTTGATGTGGAGCGTTTGGATTACGTTTATTTGGCGGCTGCTCGCGTTGGTGGAATTCATGCTAATAATACGTTTCCAGCAGAATTTCTTTATCAGAATTTAACTATACAAAATCATGTAATTGACTCTGCTTACCGTCACGGAGTTAAAAAGCTCGCTTTTCTAGGGTCATCCTGCATTTATCCAAAATTAGCGAAGCAGCCCATTCTAGAGAATAGTTTGTTAACTGGGCCATTGGAGCCAACCAATGAGGCTTATGCTATAGCGAAGATTGCTGGAGTGAAGCTTTGTGAAGCCTATAAACAACAGTATGGCTTCAATGCTATTTCGATAATGCCGACCAACCTCTACGGGCCAGGTGACAACTTTGATCTCGAAACTAGCCACGTTGTTCCTGCATTGATACGGAAAGCACATGAAGCAAAAGTATGTGGGTTGAAAAGACTTTCAGTTTGGGGAACAGGCACTCCAATGCGTGAATTACTTCATGTCGACGATTTAGCTCATGCCTGTATTTTTTTAATGGATGTTTATTCTTCATCAACCCCAATAAATGTTGGCTGTGGCGAAGATATAAGCATCCAAGGCTTGGCCATGACTATAGCTGACGTGGTTGGCTTCAAAGGACAGTTTGAATACGATCATGGGCGTCCTGACGGGACACCTAAAAAAGTTCTTGATGTCTCTCGATTGTTCAACCTTGGCTGGAAGCCGAAAATTAAACTTCGTGATGGGCTAGCACAAACCTATGATTGGTATCTTAAGAATGGCAGTGCGCTCGTAGCGGATTAATTGAGTTTCGGAACCCAAGGCAACCAATAAATATGGTTTTTCGATAGTCTGGACCCGAGGTAAATCGGAGGCGAAAAACGGGCTAAGTTGCCTTTTTGCGAGCTATATTGCTATCTAGGGCTAATAACAAATATGTATTTTGGGTAAAAATGGTGATTTAGGAATAAAACAATGAAAATTAAGCCACCATATTTGATGTTTCTTGGAGATGCGGGTGATCAGCTTGCAGCAAAAACCGCAAATGGTGTAGCGTTCTGGCGCCCAGATTGGTGCTTGGGGCAGGTACGGCTCAAGGGGTGTATGGCAGATGTTGGATTGCCTGATATGGGGCTAGAGGACGCTATGCAGAATGGAGCAAAAACGCTTGTCATTGGGGTTGCTAATCAAGGTGGCTACATAAGTGATGAATGGTCGCAAACTTTGCACAAAGCAGTTGATCTAGGGTTGGATATAGCTAGTGGACTTCATGTCAGTTTACGCACCGTGCCCGGCCTTGAAGAAGCTGCGGAGAAAAAGGGATGTCAGCTTTTTGATGTCCGTCAACCTGACAAAATATTTGATGTCGGACGTGGCCACAAGCGGTCGGGTAAACGATTATTAACTGTAGGAACAGATACCTCGGTGGGTAAAATGTTTACTACGCTTGCTATTGAAAAAGAAATGTCTGCGCGCGGTGTTGACTGCAGCTTTCGTGCTACTGGTCAGACGGGAATTTTTATTGCTGGTGATGGTGTTTCCGTGGATGCAGTAGTAGCAGATTTTATATCTGGGGCCACTGAATCTCTCTCCCCGGCTAATGACCCTGGACATTGGGACTTGATTGAGGGTCAGGGCTCTATCCACCACGCGGCATATGCCGGAGTTACCCTTGGCCTTATTCATGGTGCACAGCCCGATGTTTTGGTTTTATGCCATGACCCCGGTCGCCCGCATATGAGGGGCACTCCAAGTATTCCTATTCACAGTCTGAGTGAAACTATTGAAGCTTGTGAAAAAGCGGCTCGCTTAACAAATAAGAATGTTAAGACAATCGGCGTTGCGATAAATACTTCGAGAATGTCAGACACAGAGCGCCTACAAGAGCTTGCAGAAGCAACTGCAGAGACGGGGCTCCCTGCGGTTGATCCCTTGCGTGAAGGAGTTGCTTCCTTTGTGGATAAAATCATTTCATGAAGCTTGTAGCCAAAGCAGAGAAATGGAAACTCGCAGAGGTTTTTACAATCTCTCGTGGAAGCCGAACCGAGACCGAGCTCGTAACAGTCACACTGGATGATGGAACTTTTGAGGGACGTGGGGAATGCATGGCCAATCCTCGATACAATGAAACTCAAGAAAGTGTGCTCGCATGCATAAAGAAAATCGATATTGATGATCATATTGACAGGCAGAAACTGCAAACCCTTCTTCCCGCATGCGCTGCTAGAAATGCCATTGACTGTGCACTTTGGGACCTCGAAGCTAAACGGGCTGGGAAAAGAGTCATGGAATTAGTTGGGCTTGATAAGAGTAGAACTGTAACAACTGCTTTTACGATAAGTGCAGATACGCCTGATAAAATGGCTGCTGCTGCCCACCGAAATTCAGCAAGGCCGTTATTAAAATTGAAGATAAGTGGCGATGGGGATGTTGATCGCGTGAAAGCTGTTCGATACGGAGCTCCAAATGCCCGTTTAATTGTTGATGCGAACGAGGCATGGACTGAGGATATGGTCGAACCACTGTCTAAACAGCTCAAGAGTCTTGGTGTTGAAATGATCGAACAGCCGCTTCCAAAAGATGCAGATGGTTCGCTGGCAAACATTCCGCATACAATTCCGTTTTGTGCCGATGAGTCCTGTCATACCAGCCAAGACTTGGAGCATCTATTGGGGCTTTACGATGTTGTGAATATAAAATTGGATAAGGCCGGGGGATTAACCGAGGCTCTTCGCTTGAAGAAAAATGCTATGGCAAAAGGTTTTAAAATTATGGTTGGTTGTATGATATCTACATCGCTCGCCATGGCCCCCGCTTACGTAGTCGCACACGGTGCTGATTACGTTGATATTGACGGTCCATTACTTTTGGCGGAGGATCGTATACATGGCCTTGAATTCTTAGGAAGCTCGGTATCGCCACCCAGTGAATTGTTATGGGGTTAGCTTTGCTGGTTTGACGCGCGAGCGCTTTGAGAATGACCAGGCTCGCGCGAGGTTTTCAGCACGGCGTTGGGCTGCATAGCCTCTGGGAGGCCATACAGCCAGTAAGTTTGCTGCTCGGTGTTTGATATTTGGAGTGCCACTTCTCTTGAACGTTCCAAAACGGTGTGGAAATTTTCTTTTGAGCTCTGCAAAAAATTTCCCATAGGTGCGTTTTGCAGCCTGTTTGCCGTAGTCTATGCGGGCTGTGTGAGAATAATTTTTGTTTTCTTGGGCGTCAGCTATGGCACTGCTAGTATTCCCATTTCGCAGTGCAGCTTTCCAAATTTGGAACACTTTATTTTGATAAGGGCCACTTTTGGTTTGGTTGGCGGAGTGATAGTGTCGAACGGCTAACTGCCAGGTGCCGTGATTTTCCTTAAGGGCAGAGAGAAACTTAGCTGCGTATGCCACATTGGTCGCAGGGTCAAAGCCGGCTTCTATAGTTTTAAACGCGTTCGGGTGATAATGGAGGTTAATCTGCATGCAGCCAATATCGATATTTCTCTGTCCCTCTTTTTGAAGCTTCAGAACGTGCCGAATTGCATTTTGCCTATTATTGAAATGCCTCCCATTACCGCCGGCATTAACTGTCCAAGGCCAGGTAATGTTTGCCCGGTCTTCTTTTACCCATCTCCCGCTCTCCTTAAGTGATAATGCATGTAGTAGTTTATGGGGGATACCTAAACGGCGCTCCTCTTTAGCAATCGAACGAGCACAAAAATTACTATTTTTCAATAGGTTGGAATAACTTAAAGGTGCAGCAGTTAGCCGCAATGGGGCAGCAATGATTATTAATGCTAAGGCTGCCGCCAAAAGCCAAATTTTACAACGCTTTAACAAGTCGTCCAAAATTTTCTCCTTTAATTTCATATTAAAAGCAAACCTTATGCCACTGTCGGTGCGAGAGTATTTCTCTATGTTTATGAATGCGACTGACATACGGGCGTACATAGGAAAATTGATTTTCTATCCAATGCACAAAAGTTTCAGGCTCTTGCCATGACTTGCTTTTCGGTGCTAATGCGATAATGATGACTAACCATTGGTTGAAAAATGGGCGCGTAGCTCAGCGGGAGAGCACTACGTTGACATCGTAGGGGTCGCTGGTTCAATCCCAGCCGCGCCCACCAACTGCAGTGATTGCAAAGGTTTATGTAGGCTGCGTGCGCATATACTAGCATAAGGATTGGTTGCTTACATTCTCGTAAATACCGTTCGAGAATTTTTTTTCATCTTTAGTTGAAGGTTGGCTCGGCGTCGCCCCAGGCATTGGTCTCATGGTTCCTGGTCAGGGGTTGGCGACAGTTCTGTGTACATTGCAGCAGTCGAGATAGCGGGGCTGGACGTGTTGCAAGGGGACCAAGAGATTGAATGTGGCTAAGTAATAATTACGACCTTACTACGGTAGAAAATTTGCGGTTTTTCAAAGTTGGATGCTGTTATCTTCAATTCTTTTTTGCAATTGGCAAGATATTTAATCAGTAATTGGTATTGTGTAGTGCAAAAAGTTTCTCCCAGCCAAAAAATAGCAGCCGAGACTATTGGTGCCAGCTTATTATTGGCTACCATTTTGGGTCAGGGATAATCGGGACTTCCCTATCGCAAAGGAAGAATGCAATTACCCTGCTGGGCAACACGATACCTACCGACTGCATACTTGTTGTATTCATTTTTATCTTTAGCCCGTTTGAGGCGCGTATTTATATTCCGCAGTGACTATTGGACGAACCATGACTAATAGTATTTCAGGAATAAAGCCAACGGATGCACTCGGTTTCATAGGAGCACAAATATTTGGGGCTTTTGCTACAGCCTAAGTTCGCAAATGGCTGTAGGTCCCGTCGAGGGGGAACTAAACTTTCTCCAAGGCATCTAAAAAGTTAATTATATCTTCTTCGTTATTGTATATATGAACGGTCGCGCGTAAATGACTATCTTTATAGCTCACGCGAATTTTTTTCTTTGCCAATCCGCAGACCACCTGTTCTGCGTCATGGCCAAGGTCCAAACTCACAATTCCTGCCCGCTTATTCCAATCGCGAGGAGTACGAACTTTGAGACCGCGTTGAAGCGCACTTTCTATGAGAAATGTACTCAACGCTTGGACACGCGATTCGATATGCTCAAGCCCAATATTACTTATAAATTCTGATCCACGCCGTTGCACATAGGTTCCAAGATAATTTGGGTTCCCGTATTCAAATCGATGCGCATCTGAAGCCAACGCATTATTATTTTTCATTCTGTCATTGGACTCAAATGAAAACTTTGCAGCATATGGAGGATCAATTTGAGGAATCAATTCCTTACGAACATAAAGAAAACCAGCTCCGGCAAGGCTAAACATTGCCTTGTGTCCCCCCGCACTAAGAGCATCTACTCCTAAATCGGCGATCTTTTGGTTAATGATGCCAACGCCCTGAACTCCGTCCACGAACAATAAGGCGTCGTGCTCATGAGCTAGTGATGAAAGCGCCTGCAAATCAGCACGATGGCCTACTCCATATGTGACCCACGCAACTGTAATAACACGGGTTTTAGCGTCTATGAGTTTTTCATATGAATCTATAGGAAATATATTGTTCTTATCCTCTCGCACCCAACGTATTTCTACCCCTCGACTTTCCAAGTGCCTCCATGGGAAGGTATTATTCTCATGCTCTCCGCAGCTTAGAATGACGTTATCGCCAGCTTTCAGTCCAATGCCTTGAGCAAGAATATTTATGCCCTCGGAGGTATTTTTGGTTAAAGCTATACATTCTTTTGGCGCACCGAAGGTGGAGGCAACTGCAGCCCGCGTGCGTTCTATCTCATCCATTGAAAATGCACCGATTCCTGCATGGTCATAAACCATTTGCAGCCACTCCTGCGTGGCCTCGGCAACACACGTGGGTAGGGCACCTTTGTTTGCACCATCAAGATAAATATATTCCCTAGTTGCCGGGAATAAATTTCGAATTGTTTCCCAATTAGGAGTACTATCATTTGTCATTTTTGTTGTCCCTTTTGGCTTCTATTTTTGTTCTTAATTCACGTGCTAAGGAAGCTGATATTTTTGAGGCAGGCACAAGAACATGTCCATCAAAAAGACGCCTTTGCGAACGATACACGCCAGCTTTATTACAATGCCATCCGGTTGCTATTTTTTTTACATCGACCGACACTGCTAGTATACCAGATGGATGAGTGATTCTGACATCATCTTCCTTATCTTTTGAGGGCCTCGCGATATCATGCACTACTGAACCCGTAATGCGTGCCGCGACGGCTGTACAGATAGAGCCGGTGGATGGTAATGCTCTATGGCAATTCCCCGCTGATATCATACGTGCAGTAAAGTCGCTTTCGGTGGATTTATAAACTTCGCCCGAGAGTGATGGGCTGTCTTGAGGAGGGTTCACCCAAGCTATTTTTGGCACCACTGCAGGCACATTCTGTGGCTTTTCTGATAATCCCATAAGTACACCAGCTTGACACCTTAAATATTCAAGCTCTGACATAAGATTTTTATCATCATCAATTTGAGCAGGAAGTTCTTTGCCTGTCATGCCTATATCTTTACCGCGTATAAAAGCGACAGCAAGTGTTGCGTCAACTAATGAGGCTTCTATTAGTGAACCATCACGTTTGGTGAGCTTATCAATAATATTGTCACTGGGCAGTAAACTGACGGCATTTGTACCGCCAGGGTCGAGAAATTCATTTCGTACAGGCGAATGGGATCCTGCTACACCCGGCAATTCGAAATCTCCATCTACTGCTGATTTTCCATCATCAATACGAAACCGTGAGTCAAAAAGTACACCTGTGTTGGTACTGCGCACTCGAACCACAATTTCGCCACTTTGTTGACTGATAAGTCCTTCGTCGTATGCAAAGGGTGCCGCTGCTGAGGCCATGTTGCCACAGATATTACTATATGCAACCCAGCTTTCTCTTGGAGAGACCTGACAAAATGTGTAGTCGATATCCACTCCTGGAACCTTGGATTTTTCAACTACTAGAATTTTAGAAAGCGAAGAAATACCCCCTCCCATGCCATCCAGCTGACGGCTGTGGGGGTCTGGACTACCCATGGCAGCCAGAAAAATTTGTTTCCAATCATCCCTATTTTCGGGGAGATTTTTTCGTAAAAATGCTAATCCATTGCTAGTGCCACCACGAACAAAAGCTGCTGGTATCTTCAACTGTTGCATTTAATCAGTCCTTGGATACACAGAGAGAAGGTCGACGTACAAAGATTTCTCCTAAAACTAGTGTGGGTCTATAATTTACAGAATTAACTAATTGGCAAAGTTACAGGAAAGATGCCTCTTATGATTTAGCTCTGCAATTATACAGAAACGCATGTAATACAATAAGAACATTATTCCATTCCATTCCCATCGCATTGACTTCAAGGGCCTAGTCTAGGTTTAATAAAGAATTATTTGAAGCTGAATATGGCGTCAGTTGGAATGCTCTTGCAATGATGTAGGGGTTCTCGGGATTATTCGTTGATTTGTCTGGCTTGACCAACGTTCAGGTTGCGTTGTGCATTCATACGTAACTGGTGGGCCAAGCTTCAAGTAAATGTTCTCCTATGCCATTTGAAAGACGATCTCGTTGGGTATCCAGCATATCAATCAAATAATCTCGGGTGTCGCGCGGATCTAGAACTTCCTTGACACCATAAACTGAGGCGAGGCCGTAGGCGGAAGTATCGCGGGCCATTTCTTCTAGATGTTGTGCAAATTGATCAGGATCTTCTTTCTCTAGATTTTCTCCATAAACCACAGAGACCGCGGAGCGAGGGTCCATGAAACTCACCTCAGCTGTGAACCACGCTGCTACTTCTTCGGCTGTGCCTCCAGCCCCCATGTTGATAAACCCTCTACCATAACTTTTTCGTAGGATGATACATATCTTTGGCACTGTAGTCTGTAGCATTGCGTTCATCCAGTTGATCACTTTTCCGATGATCCCAGATTTCTCAATGTCCGGACCAATAAGAAAGCCTGGTTGGTCCTGCA
Organism: Pseudomonadota bacterium; assembly: GCA_036339585.1. Lineage (NCBI taxonomy): Bacteria > Pseudomonadati > Pseudomonadota > Pseudomonadota bacterium. Next base: position 242,959 of record JAYZAS010000001.1, on the reverse strand, counting down.
GGAAGATCAGAGGGATATTGTAGGAGTCACAAAGAACAAGAAAATTTGTTACTTTCGAGCAGCTCTGTGCATCCATGCAGCCGCCTTTAAATTGTGGGTTATTTGCAATAAAGCCAACAGACTGGCCGTCAATGCGAGCCAATGCCGTGGTAATCGAGCGACCAAATTGTTCTTTGATTTCAAAAAAACTATTTTGGTCTGTAATAACTTGAATGATATTCCGAACGTCGTAAGTTTGCGCGAGCGACTCTGGCATCATTTTCAAAATATCTTTGCAACCATCGCCAGAGCCTTCGGGAACGGGGGCGATCGGTGCAGTTTCATTTTGGTGGCTGGGCAAATAGCTCAGAAATTGTTTTATAACATCAATCGCCTCTTCGTCGGTGTTTGCTACTACGTCTGCAAAACCGGTTTGGGATGCATGAATACGCCAGCCACCTAAATCTTCCCCACTTACATTGTGACCAACAGCTTTTGACACCATGCGTGGACTAGCAACAGCCATCACTGCGCCTTTACGCATAACATTGAAATCTGAGCATACTGCGTGCCAGGCACTCGAGCCGAAACACATCCCTAGTTGGGCTGACACCCAAGGTGCTTTTCGACGCCGGAGGAAGCGAGGGCCTTCAGCTGTGAACCCCATACCTTCACCCATGACATCTGGCATTCGTACGCCAGTAGATTCTCCCAGAAAAACTACGGGTATACCCCTCTTGTTTCCTGTGTCTTTGACGTGGGACATTTTTTTATTGTTTGTGTAACTGGAAGAAGATCCTTTCACAGTGAAGTCATATGCTACAGCTCCAACTTTGCGGCCAGCCACCTGTCCAAATCCACAGATTTTACCATCACGGGGTGTCTGGTCTTTTATGTCGTCAAGATAAGACGTCCCAAATAACCCGGTTTCCCTGAAGGTTTCGTTGTCGAAAAGGTAATCAACACGTTCTGTGGCATTGAGATGACCAGAAGCTTTTCGTTTTTTGAGTTTTTCAGCACCTCCCATTGCAGTAGCTTTTTTGCGCCGTTCTTCATGCTCTTTAATCTTCTCTTCAAATGCCATTGCGTCCTCTCGGAGTTTCAGATTTCTAAATGGGCACGATGTCGAAGGCTATGCTGATCCTTTGTGTGTCAGAATGGAACGGCACGGTCCGATGCAAAAAATAGGATGGAAACAACACCATATGCCCGACTTTTGGTGTAATAAGCCGCAGCGGTCCCGAATGGTCAGGTAGCCCATATCCAGAAGCACCAAATTCGATCCATCCAGCGTGAGTTTCATCTGCAGATTTAATCTCGGGTGGTAATTGGACGTAATATACGCCACTAAGCCACGCGCTTGGATGGTTGTGGGGCAGCTGATAGCCCTCTGCATTCAATAGGGTTGACCAGCAATCCAGGCGAAATTTATTTGGTTTAGCCCGGAAATGCGGGTGATTTGGTTGTGGTGTAAGTGATGCCAGATATTCTTGTAAAAATTGATGGAGTGTCGAGACAAAACTCTCCACGATGGGGTTATCAAAGATAGAGAGCTCACCGCTTTGTTGTCCGCCGCGTGTTGATTTTGCGGGAGGGTCCGTTCGTAGCGTTGGATTTATATTTAACGCTTCAGCCAAGTCACTAGTATAATTTAGCTTATTGACATAACCTTCGGGCAACGGCAACTCTACAATTGAAATATCACGATTAAGATTAGTAATTTGGGCAGCCTTATCTTTCTCGCCTGCTAATTGGTGAAGTATTGTTTTATAAGTCATAGCTTGAGTATGGCCTGGGGTATGTCTGAGAACAGTGTTCAAGCGCATTGCCGCTGTTTCAAGATTACCTTGGCGCATAAGACAACCCGCTGCGCCAAGAGCTGAGTCAACCATATTAGGCTGTAATCTGAGCGCAGCATTAAACTCGGTAAGCGCATCGATGTCATTTCCACCTTCCAGATGGCAGAACCCCAGGTATTGAGCAAGGTATGCTTTATCCGAGGGCTGAGAAAAAATCTCACGATATGCAATTATAGCCTCGCTAAAATGTTTGAGCCTGCGCAGTACTTCCGCCCTTTTTACCAAAGTTGGCTTATGCGAGGGATCGAGTAAAATCGCAGTGTTAAAGGTTTCTAATGCGTCTTCAAAAGCTCCAATATGTAATAAGGCTCCACCTAGTGCAGCGTGAGCAGCAGCGTAGTTATGTTCGAGCTCAATAGCTTTTTGGTAAGCTTCAATTGCTCCGGACCAGTCTCGAGCTAATTCTTTTGCGTAGCCAAAGTTGCGCCAACACGAACCGTAGTCGGGTGCAAGGTAAAGGGCTTGGGTAAAGCAAACAATCGCTTCTTTCAATTCGCCGGTGTCTGCTAACATCACGCCAAGGTGATCTAGCGCACTCGGGTTTTCAGGATCAATTTCAATAGAATCCTTGATGGAGCATATAGCAGCTTCAATATTACCTTTCTGCATCAATAAAACACCAAGTAGATGAAGTGCGTCGCTATTGGCCGGTTCAATCGTTAGGGCATGACGATAATTACCTTCAGCTATTTCAAGTTCACCCGCTTGATGGGCGCCAAATCCAGCTTCCAAGATGGGGCGTACTCTGTCGTCCATTACGAGACGCTGACATTTTGTTGGTGGGGGATTAGATCAAAACCCTTTTGCAAAAGGTTAATAATTTCATTATTCATATTCGAAGAGCCTCTAAGTTAAGCCCACATGTTTTATGATGATATAATAATGATTAATGTATCATTTCTCCCATTTGATAGGAAAATCTGTTAAATTAAAACCCAAGTTTTAGAAAAGGGTCTGCACTATGAACGATGAAGCTGTCTTCGAGAAAATCCGTAGCGATTATCCGGCAACAAAAAAGTTAACATATTTTGATGTAGGTGCTAGGTCACTGATCTCGGTTCAGACTCGTGCCGCGCTTGATAAAGTGGTTGACTCGCAATTTTACGAAGGTGGCGACAAGCCGGAAATGTTTCGCCTTATTGAACGTGTTAGGGAAAAGTTTGCTCGTTTAATCAACGCAAGTTCGGAAGAAATTGCTTTTATGAAGAATGTTTCAGATGGTCTGAATACAATTGCCGGCTCAATTCCTTTTAAACCGAATGATAATGTTGTTCTTACGTCTGATCTCGAACATCCAAATAATGTTTACCCTTGGTACAACGTTCGTGACAAATCGCAGGTGAAAATAATCGATGTACCGAGCGTAAATGGCCAGATTGATGTTGAGGGCATGATAAATGCCATAACCCCCAGCACCAAGCTTGTAACCTGCTCTACCGTAACATACTCGCCTGGCATGCGGACTAATGTGCCTAAACTTGGGAAGGCCTGCAGGGACCGTGGTGTATTTTTTCTGGTAGATGGAGTGCAGTCTTGCGGTGTTTTGAAGACAGATGTTGAAGAGCTAATGGTGGATGCCATGGCCGTCTCAACCCAGAAAGGATTGCAGGGTCTTTACGGTATGGGATTTTTGTATTGTAGAATGGAAGCAGCCAACGCGCTTCGCCCGGAACGTTTGGCGAGGTTTGGCGTTAATCTCGGTGATGACACACACGAGGCAGCGGCTGGCGATCAAGAATTCGACCTGATGCCGGGCGCACGACGCTTTGAGGTGGGCAATTATAATTTTCCCGCCGCTGCTGCAACTGAACCAGCACTAGATCGTATGCTTGAGCTTGGCTCAGCGGCAATTGAAGAAAGAAATTGTCGATTGGCGCGCCGACTTGCAAGCGGCATGCATCAACTCGGCCTTGACGTTTGCGGTGATCTTGACGACCCACTTCGTACACACATTGTTACAGTAGGGGAGATGGATCTGGAAAATCACGAAGGCGCAGGCAGTGGGGAATTACAGTCGCTGTTTGATTACTTGTGGGCCAATGATGTTCGGCTTTCAATCAGACGTGGGGTATTGCGGTTCGGTATACACTTTTACAACAATGATGAAGACGTGGATCGTGTCCTTGATTTGACTAAGAGTTGGCAAGAACAAGCGGTAGCAGCCTAATGCGTTTTTGAGGTTAGGTAAGATGCGCGTCTTATCATGTAAATTCCGCTAGCTGCGATCACGGCACTTCCTAAAAACACCCACGGATCAGGTATATGGTTCCAAATCACTAAGCCAAAGAGGATTGACCATAAAAGGGCTGAATACCGGAAGGGTGAAATTAGCGCAGCTTCTCCGTAGCGCAATGCCTCAATAATTAAAAAATGGGCACCGGCATTCAGAATACCATTAATAAAGAATAGACCCGCATCTGCCCAGCTCAGACTGTTCCAACCAAGCGGAATAGCAAGGAGACTTGCAAAAGTGACTATGATGGTGGACCAGAACAAAATAGCAATTGACGTTTCAGAGCCAGATATTTTCCGTGTGATAATATCACGGAATGCAGCGAAAATCGCTGCACAGATCGGGAGTACGAGAAACCATTCAAAATTCGGTGCGCCAGGGCGCACGATTATTAACATCCCAGCAAAACCAATAAGGACTGCCATCCATCTCCGCCATTCCACCTTTTCATTGAGTAACGGCCCCGACATAGCCGCTACAAAGAATGGCCCAGTGAAGACTATTGCTGTGAAAGTGGGAAGCGGTAGAACCTGTAAACTCCATATAACAAATATTGCTGTCCCAAAAAAAATTGCACCCCTAAGGATTTGACCAGGCCAGTAATTTACCCGCAACGCTTCCCAGCCTGTTACAAATAGGGCGTAAATCAAGATAGCGACAAGCGCGCCTATATGGCGCAGGGTCAGTACCTGCCAAACCGGATATGTTTCTGTTAAAATTTTACTCACTGCGTCGCTGGCGACTAGTACAGCTGAGCCAACAATCATCAACCAAATACCACGGAGATTATTTTTTTGTCGTGCTTCTGTCATTGTTGATCTCTATAAACGTCAATTATACTCGAATCTCGGTAGCATCTATGATGCCCAATACAAAGGCAAAAAGATTTGGAGTGTATGGTCAAGTTCATCATTTCTATTTAGAAAAAATAAGCACGTAAATCAGTGGCATGGGTTCTTGCTGACCTCGCCATTGTATCATTATCAGATGAAGGAGGACCCTGTAGGCTCGCGCAACGGTTATGCGACTATCTAGGTAGACATTTACTGCGCACTGCTTGAGAATGGCGAAACATCACGACTATCTAGCACTAAATGGATTAATGCTGGCCCGTCATGAGCCATTGCTCCGGCTAGGGCATCGGGAAATTCTTCTGTCTTCTCAACTTTAAAACTCGCCATTCCATAGCCCTCTGCAAGCTTCGCAAAGTCCGGGCTATCCAGCAATGTTCCGTAATGAAAATCGGCTCCGAAACGTTTTTGTTGATGGGTCAGAATGGATCCCCAAGCGCTGTTATCGCATACGATAACTTTAACCGGAAGCCCCTCTTGTACAATGGCAGCGCACTCATGCCCTGTCATAGTGAAACCTCCATCTCCAACCCAAACGAATACCGTTGTATCGGGTTTCGCAATCTGGGCACCTATCCCACCTGGCACACCATAGCCCATCGCACCGGACACTGGTGAGGCCTCAATATCCGGTTGGTTAAATCGGTAATAACGAGAAATCCAACGCCCAAAACTGCCAGCATCCGATATATTGATGCAGTCTTGCGGCACCTTATCAATAAAGTGCGTAATTACTTTGGCCATATCTACTGCGCCCGCAACCTCAATTTCACCTGGCTGGGCAAACTTAACTTCTTCATGATGAACCTTATCCCGCCATTGAATTCTCTCTTTAGATGGAGCCGCAACCCCTTTTGTGAGTGCCTCAAGGGCCGGCATCACATTGGATGCTATTGCAACATCAGCTTGCCACTGAGAAAACTCTGATGGTTCGGGATAGACCATTACTAACCTTTGATTAGATCGGATCATAGTATAATCGTTTACGGTAACACTATCCAGCCGAGTGCCCATGGCTATCAACAAATCGCAATCTGATAGAGCAGCTTCTTGAAAAGGAATTCGATTGATACCAAGGTGTCCAAAATTAGCCCCGTGATCACTTGGAAACGTATCTTGCTGTCGGTAGGCAGTAAGAACTCCAACACCACTTGCGTCTGCAAAATCGACCAACGCCTGCGTCGCTATTTCCCAGCTAATCATCTCCCCGGCTATCAAGATGGGATGGCGGGCCGTGTCAATCAGCCTTATTGCCTCTTTAATTGCTATTGGATCTACTCCTGCACGAACAACAGCAGCCTTTGCTGGGATAACGGGTTCTCCTTCGGGTCCGTCTAGAATATCTTTTGATATAGCAACGACTACAGGGCCCGGTCGGCCGCTGATTGAGAGATCAAGGGCCCGTGCAGTGACCTCAGCAATTTCATCATAGGAGTGGACATCAAAGACCGCTTTAGCTATCGGTTGATACATGAGATGATAATTTATTTCTTGGAAAGCCTCGCGCCCTTGCTGTGGTTTTGGAATATTTGAAATGAAGAAAACAAGTGGTCGTGAGGCTTGCATTGCCGTGTGAATTCCCACAGTGGCGTTACAAGCACCAGGCGCACGGCTTGCGAGCATACAAGCAGGTTTTTTGGCGAACTTTGAGTAGGTCTCACATGCAAAAGCCGCAGAGGACTCTAGCCTAGTGGGAATTGCGCGGACCTTGTTTCGATTGCGGCTGAGTGCTTCTAAAATCGTAGTGTTAGTTCCGCCTGGAACAAAGAAAACCGTATCCACATCTCGCGATAGCATTACATCAACAACTACTTCACCACCATTCATACCTAAAACCCTCTAATTATTGCACCCATCTATTCTGCTTCAAATTGCTGACAATACAATAAACAAATTCATTTAGTATGGCTACGGTCTGGCGTTTAACTGTCCCATAAGGCTGTTTTCGTTGTGAACATGCGTGGACCTAAACGCCGAATAAGGCCGGAATTGTTTTCAAATCTATTTTGAAGGATGGCGGCTGATCCTATGAAGTTCAAAATCAATAATGCTATTGGTTCTGTGTGGTCTTAACTCGATTGAGGTAAAAGGCCTGTAATGCCTGGTAAAATTGTGCAGCCGCAATCTCATTAGCTGCCAATCGATTAGCAAGAGGGGTCCAATGTCCATCACAAATTTGATAATATCGCGTCCAGTCCTCAGGTTCTGCGAGAACTGGTAGCAAGTCTATCATGCTGGTATTCGGGTATTGCGATACTAGCGCTTCAAGGTCTCGTTGTAGTTTAAGGGGCTTACCTTGCCTCATGTAAAGAAAATCACCAGGCCTTGGAATTAGCACGATGAGTATAGGCCGCTTACCTGCAGATTTTCGCAATTGTCCAAAAATGTATGAGAAACGCTTCCAGTCCGAATCATCATAATCGGCATATCCAGAATAATTAAATATAAAATTCCGACCGTGTATTTTTGCTCCGCTCCACTGGCGTACCAACCCAATTACGTATTCGATCACATTTACCGAGTGAGTGAAATTCCGGAACACTTGACGAGCGCCACGCGAGAATGATTTTCTTTTTTGACGCTCAGGTGCATCACCGAGTTCAGCTTCGTTGAAATAATAAAGTTTATAACCGTAGTCTGTTTCGGCAAAATAGGGACGATAGCGATGACCGAAGGCCGAATGGCCAAACTTGGGGCTGTCGTCGAGGAAGTCATTGCCTGGGAAAAGACCTATTATAATACCATCGTGTTTAAATTTTTTTGCGAAATTTTTGTAGAGTAACATGTATTGTGTAGGACCAAATATGCCGGCATTGCCAAAATTCATATGCGCTATGCCTGTCGTCTCCTCCAGCATGTTAGTCCAACGCTCTTCATCCTTAAGTCCAAATCCTTCTGTAAATGAATCGCCGAGAACTATTACCCTTTTTTCCAGACTATCAATAGCGCGCTCCCGGTCGCGCATCCCGTGGGAATTAGCCGTATAGACTGCGCGATAACATTTTCGAACATGGTCATAGCGTGAGTGTGGTTCATGCCAAACACCCCAAATAGGGTTAATGTCGGACCAAAATGGTTTAAAAGCTGGGATTTTATAATTTGGTAAATTAGCCGGAAGATCGAACAGACGTGTCGCGAGTGCACTGAATATTTCCAAGGTAACGAGAAGGCTAATTACTGTAAGCAAGAGATTTTTGAATGCTGTTTTGGCCTTGTTTAACATTATGGATACTCGCTAGTTGCCGACGGATCAAAGGCGTTTGACGGCCGGAATAATCCTGGGTACTTCAACTTAATCAGGTTAGTTTATAACAACTTTGCCATAGTTAATTTAATGCAGCTTAGTCCAATGATCATGCATGTGACAGATAGAAACGCTTCTTCAATTTAAGGCTATAACTTTGTACTGTATTGTGTACGAATTCGATGAGTAGCTTACCTATACTTGCTGCGTCTACTTTTTTAACACTAGGGATGGTTGGAGGTACAATTTGGTGAGTTTACAAAACTGTCATAATTTCAATGATTTTAGATTGCTAGCACAACGACGTTTGCCCGGGCCGATCTTTCATTATATTGATGGTGCTGCAGATGATGAGTTGACATATCGACGTAACACTGAGGCCTACGACGATGTTGACCTCGTTCCAAATGTCCTTGCGGGCGTGCAACACGTAGATATGTCAGTGGAAGTAATGGGGCAGCAACTTGATATGCCGCTTTATTGCGCCCCTACCGCTCTTCAGCGATTGTTTCATCATGAAGGTGAGAGAGCCGTAGCTCGAGCAGCAGCCAAATATGGAACTATGTTTGGAGTTTCCTCATTAGCTACTGTCACTGTTGAGGAGATTGCAAAAATCACAGATACGCCGAAGATGTTTCAATTTTACTTTCACAAAGATCGTGGATTGAATGATGCATTGCTAGAGAGGGCACGAGCAGCTAACTTTGGTATTCTCGCATTGACTGTTGACACAATTACAGGTGGGAATAGAGAACGTGACTTGCGTACAGGGTTTACCTCGCCTCCGAGGCTTACGCCGGGCTCGTTGCTGAGTTTTGTGACTCATCCCGGATGGGCGTGGAACTTCTTGACAAAAGAAAAATTTGATATGCCGCATCTCTCAGGCCATGTAGAGGCTGGCACCAATATGGCCGTATCCGTGGGTGATTATTTTTCAACCATGCTCGATCAATCGATGAATTGGAAGGATGCTGAAAGGCTTTGCTCTCAATGGAATGGTCATTTTGCATTGAAGGGCGTAATGAGTGTAGAGGATGCAAAGCGTGCTGTTGATATCGGATGCACAGGTATCATGGTTTCTAACCATGGGGGCCGCCAGTTGGATGGGTCAAGAGCGCCGTTTGACCAACTTGCTGAGATTTGTGATGCAGTAGCCGACAAAATTGATGTTATTTGTGAAGGAGGGATCCAGCGGGGTACTCACGTGCTAAAGGCCCTTTCGATGGGCGCGAAGGCATGTTCTGGCGGGCGCTTGTATCTCTATGCTTTATCAGCTGCAGGTCAAGCCGGGGTAGAAAAAGCCCTAGGAAACTTAAGAAACGAAATAGAGCGTGGGATGAAACTCATGGGGGTAACAAAGCTCGACGAACTCAACCGTGAAAATCTACGCTACAAGAATAAAAAAACTAAATGCGTCTGAAAATAGAGAGGTTTCAACATTTTTTTACCGGAGCATTCTGACTTTTGTCACTTCTTTAGCGTGGGGGGATATTCTAGTTTAGTTTTTTGGAGTTTAACCTCAGCTTTGAACTCAAATCTTAGTCTTTGTTATTGCTCCGTAGCACCGTGATTACCGCCACTTGGGCGTACCTATTTAACAGGAGTGTAAGGTCAATTTCATGAATTTAGTCCGTGCGTGCTTATTAATCATTTCATGTACTTTTGTTTCGGGGTGTCATAATTATTCTTTAAATTCAGAGAGTGATGCTGCTAGCAGATGGCTTGCTACGGATATAACCCGATATAGACAAGCAACTTCTTCTGTCGGACAATTATCAACCCAGATGCCAATGGATGTGAGGTTGGCACACTCGGATTTATCTTTGTTCGCTCAAGTTTTCGACCGAGTTCGCACATTGTATGTTCATGAAGTGGATAAGGAGTCGCTATTGTTAGCGGCAGCAGCGGGTATGCGTAAGAGCGTACCCGATCCAAATAATGTTAGTAATCGCGTATTAGTTGATTCGGCGATCCAAGGCATGCTGGCATCTTTAGACCCGTACAGCAGTTATCTTGATGCAGCGCATTGGCGAGCGCTTAGAGATCAGACAAGCGGAGAATTTGGGGGCATAGGCATTCAGGTCCGCATGGGTCAAGGGTATATCGAAGTTATTTCGCCTATCGATGGAACACCAGCTGCAGCTGCCGGCGTGCAACCAGGTGATCATATCCTGAGTGCTGATGGGAAATCATTCGCAAAAATGGCATTGCGAGACGCGGTGCTGATATTACGCGGCCGTCCGGGAAGTATTGTGAAACTTGCTATAAAGCGGCAAAAACTACCGAGATTTAATCTGTCAATTGAAAGGGCTGTTATAAAAGTCGCTTCCGTTCGTGTTTCTCTTAAGAAAAATATTGGTTACATACGTGTAAGTAGGTTCTCTGATCGAACTGGAGCGGAAGTCCAAGCGGCTATTTCGACTATATGGGATAATCTTGGAAATAGCCTTAAAGGTTTTGTGTTAGACCTTCGCCGAAACCCGGGGGGGCTATTTGATCAATCGGTTGAGGTGGCCGATTTATTTTTAGACAAGGGCCGTATCGTCTCTACGCGAGCTCGTAGCAGTGATTATCACTACCGAGCTACAAAGGGTGATTTTTCCAGGGGCAGGCCATTGGTAGTGCTGATCGATAAAGGTTCTGCCTCGGCCGCAGAGATTGTAGCAGGTGCTTTAAAAGACAACCTACGTGCAACTTTGATAGGGTCTCGGACTTTTGGGAAAGGCTCTGTGCAGACAATTTTGCCGCTTTCGGCTGAGGAGCGTCTCAAATTAACAACGTCTATTTATCTTACGCCATCGGGTCGCACAGTCGAGGGTGGTATTACACCGCATATCGAGGTGTTGTCAGGCAAGAAAGAGAAAACTGATGCGCAGCTTGAACATGCTCTAGACTGGCTCCGTCGACGATAATGTAGTTACTATTATTAAAATTTCCGGGTGACATATTCACCTTTTGTCTTTGTCAACAAAGCGGGTGCTAGGTCATCTGGGGTGATTTCATTTAGACTTTTTTTCTTTACATGCTCCATGAGAATCGTCATGGCAGCTGTCAGCTCATATATATTTCCGTCAAGGTTTTCGTCATCTAGTGCTTTAGACAGCCCAAGTTGTGCGCTGTTGTAAATCATTTTTGGGGCCACTAAATATTTTCCAATACGGGTGCGGTTTCGGATTGTAGATTGAGTTATGGTTCGATTCTTTAGGAGGTCACGACAGTATTCTTCCTCTTCAGAGAAACCGCCGCGGCATTGCAAGGGACGAGCGGAGTGTATTGTGCAACGGTTACCCTTTAAAAATACGCATGCAAGCTTTTTATCAAACCTATTGTTAGAGGATTTCCCTGCAACCTTTTGCGAATGACTTTTTATTCTCTTCGCAAGCGATAGAATGCCTTTTGCATTTTTTATTTTTAAAATATATGAGAGCACTTTTAATAACTCAGGCCATGTAACGGATACATTTTGGTGACAACACCATGAACACCCCTTGCGGCAAGCATAATTTGGTTGTTCCGATTTCAGCTCAGCCCACAATGCATCCGTTTCATTGATCACGGCATCAGCTATTGCGACTAAATGACTTTGATCTTTGCCCTTCGTCAACTGGGCCTTGCTATCGCAAAAAATGGCTTCTAACGTGGCGGGTTCTATGAGGTTTTTTATCCATTTTTGAAGGTTTGACTTAACAGAACCTTTCAATCGTCTTGAACCCCGTGTTTTTGGCAGCATGAATACCCTCTTAGCCTGTAAAGTTTGTGAAACCCATTTACCTTGTGCTGCAAAGCCCGTGCCATGGCACTCTAGTTGCCGTACAAAATACTGCAAATCATGATGGCCGCTGCAACGCCGGCAACATCAGCTAGCAACCCAGCAGCCAGTGCATGACGGATGCGACGAATCTGTACTGCTCCAAAATAAACCGCAAGTACATAGAAAGTAGTCTCTGTGGAGCCTTGGAGCGTGCTTACAAGATATCCTGTGTAACTATCGGGGCCTATAGCAGGATCTTGGATCGTTGATGCAAGAATACCATATGCCCCTGAACCCGATAGTGGGCGTAAAATTGCCATAGGCAAGGCATCGGCAGGTAGGCCTATATATGCAGTGACCAAGCCGAGGGGACTTATCAATAAATCCATTGCTCCACTTGCGCGGAACATCCCGATTGCCACCAGTATTGCAACTAAAAATGGAATTATACGTACAGCAATCTCGAAGCCATCCCGCGCACCATCAACAAACGACTCATAAATTGCAACACCGCGAATGTAGCCAAATGCCAGTAAGCTCAACACGAGGCTCGGAATGATCCAAGGAGAGATCATGCTGCCAAAAAAAATTGTGATGGGGATAAATAAAATCACTGTGCCGAGCGCAAGAAATGTTGCCCATAATGGATAGGTCTGCCCTTGATCAACGATCGCAACAGCCTCTGCGATAATTGGGTTTGGTTGAGATTGTCGCCGTGTTTTTGACACTTTGCCGGCTTTCTCTTCGTCTATATCAGAGTTTGCGACCCGCTCCTTTGCCCAAATTCTTGGGAGGTATTTTGCTGCTACTATTGCAACAATGGTTGAACAAAGCGTGGCGAAAAGCGTCGTCGGCACTATGCCGGCGGGATCAGTTGAACCGGCAGCAGCACGTAACGCAATGACGCCGGTCGGTAAGATGGTTATTGAAGAGGTGTTGATTGCAAGGAAGAGGACCATTGAGTCTGTTGCTGTTCCTTTGTGTGGGTTGATGCGATCAAGCTCCTGCATTGCACGAATACCAAAAGGGGTGGCGGCGTTACCCAGCCCCATCACGTTAGCTGACAAATTCATTATCATTGCCCCCATTGCAGGGTGTCCGTCTGGAACATCAGGGAATAAGCGGACCAAAATAGGCCTCATCAGCTTGGCGATGATTGTCAGCAGTCCGCCATTTTCTGCAACCTTCATTAAACCCAAAAAAAGTGCCATCACGCCTATGAGGCCCAACACTAGGGTGACAGAATCTTTGGCGGAGTCGATGATCCCTGCCCCCAGCGTCTCCATTGCCGTAGGCGTTCCAGCCATAACAGCTTCAGTGAGTTGGCGCCAGCTGGCGACTAGAAATGAGATTAAAACAATGAAGAAAAAAATTGCGTTCATATTACTATTTAGACCTTGGTCTTGTGGAAACCTAACAGGCTGCGGTAGAAGAGCGGCGCGTTACTATAATTCACATACAATTGAAGGAACTTTATCATGACTGGTCCGTTAGAGGGTTTGAAAGTTTTAGATTTAACACGCATTCTCGCGGGACCAAGTTGCACCCAGATATTGGGAGATTTGGGAGCTGAGGTAATCAAGATAGAGCGTCCAGGTGTAGGCGATGACACCCGCAGCTTCGCTCCTCCTTTCCTTACTAACAGCGCTGGTGAAGATAGCAGTGAAAGTGCCTATTTTGCAGGAGCCAATCGCAACAAGCGTTCCATTACACTCAACTTGGCAGATCCGGATGGACAGGCGTTAGCACGCAGATTACTGTCAGAATGCGATATTTTAGCAGAAAATTTTAAGACGGGAACGCTGCAAAAATACAATCTTGGTTACGAGCAACTTAAGGAAGATTTCCCGGGTCTCATTTATTGTTCCATAACAGGTTTCGGTCAGACTGGTCCTTATGCCTTACGTCCCGGTTATGACGCACTGATTCAGGCAATGGGAGGCGTTATGAGTTTAACAGGTGAACCGGATGGCGAACCGATGAAGGTCGGAGTATCAATTGCTGATTTAATGGCTGGAATGTATGCTTGTGTAGGGATACTGGCTGCTGTGCGGCACAAACAATCAACTGGTCAAGGTCAAGCTATTGATATTGGAATGTTAGATACTCACGTTGCTTGGCTCGCTAATCAAGGTATGAATTATCTTGCGACCGGCCAGAACCCTGAACGTCTTGGAAACAATCACCCGAATATCTTGCCGTATCAAGTTATGCCCACAGCTGATGGGTATATCGTATTATCAGTGGGAAATGATGATACCTTCGAGAGGTTCTGTGATGTCGCAGGTTGCAAGGAATTATTAAAAGACGAGCGGTTTTCGACCAATGTAGAGCGTGTAAAAAACAGGAATTATACTACACCTGTTTTAAATGAAATCACGAGACAGAATTCCTCTGCTTGGTGGCTAGAAAACCTTGAAAAGTCAAAAATTGGATGTGGGCCAATTAACAGTCTTTCCGACGTTTTCAGTGACCCCCATGTATTAGCGCGCGAGATGATCATTGAGATGAAGCATCCTGCAACAGGTGATGAAAAGGCGAAAATGATAGCTAGTCCGCTTAAATTATCGGAAACTCCGGTGAGTTACCGCCTGCCACCACCATTATTGGGTGAGCATACAGATGAAGTTCTGTTTGAAAAACTAGGCCTTTCAGACGCTGAATTGGCTGATTTGAGAAAACGAAAAATTCTGTAGGGTCATGTTTTTCAGAGTTAAAACACAAAACTTATCTATGCAGTTCGAAGCTATCGCAGAGGCTCTGATTATTAATTCAATAAATTTAATGCCTGTCGGTGCTGCAAAGCGGTTTGTGAATCATCACAGTATAATGGCCCCAACCGATTCTATTTGAGATGGTTTCGCCGCCATTGACAGTTTGGCCAAGCAACACTAGAATTTTCATATTATTTTTTTAGGAATAGACCAATGAAAGTTGTGAATTCGTTAAAATCCATGAAGAGCAGACACAAAGATTGTCGTGTGGTTCGTCGTCGTGGTCGAGTGTATGTAATTAACAAGACAAATCCAAGGTTCAAAGCACGCCAAGGCTAGGGGTTAGCGTTTAACGTGTTTTGCTTCCCGCAAATAGCGGGTGCGTTCCGTATCAAACTAAACTAGATTTCGTAGAAACTTCGAGCGCATTGTGGCCTCACTCATAATAAAACCGAGGTCGGCCCCACCTAAAAGAAAACGTACTCCCATTTGAATATATTTTTCCATTAGTGTGTGATCGTAAATGCCACCCATGCCCGCATATTTTCCAGCGTTTTGGCACGCTCCAATCATCTTGGTATAAGCATCGATGGTGCGTTCATTATCAAACTGGCCTGGTATACCCATCTCAGCACAAAGGTCGTTCGTGCCTATCATCAAGACATCAACACCCTCAACTGCTGCAATGGCCTCTGCGTTGTCAATAGCTTCAGGTGTCTCAAGCATAACTATCACAAGAGTATTTTGATTAAGCTGCTGAGCGAGATCACCTCCCGGCATTTGCTTCATGCCGAATTGGGGTAAATTATTGCTCATAGAGCGTTTGCCGATTGGCGGATATTTTGCCGCGCACACAATAGCCTTCGCTTGGTCGACATTATCGACGTGTGGCGCAATGATACCTTGCGCACCACCATCTAAGACACGAGCGACGTGGAAGTGCTGATGGCCTGGTATGCGAACGATAGGTGTGACGCCAGTATTAAGACAAGTCGATGCAATTTGGCATGTTAGGTCAACGTCGAACGTACCATGTTCCATATCGATAAATAGCCAATCAAAATTACAGGTTCTCGCAATCATGCCCGCATTAACAGTACGTCCCACGCGCAGACCAAAGCAGAAAGCAATCTTGCCATCCGAGAGTTTATTTTTTGTGGTATTTGGAATAAGAGACATGGTTCCCTCCTTCAAACTTGAATATTATTGAGGAAATGAGAGCGCTTATTCGCTCCTGCTGTCATGAAGCCGAGATCACCACCAGAGTTAATAAATCGGCACCCCATATTGATAAATCGAGTAGCATTTTCTTCGTCATAAATCCCGCCCATGCCGGCAAATTTTCCATGCTTTTTGCAGGCGTCAGTCATGATTTTGTAGCATTCTATCAATTTATTGTGGTCATACTGTCCGGGTATCCCCATATCCGCTGAGAGATCATTGGATCCTATGTGTAGAACATCAACTCCCTCGATTGCGGCGATATCGTCAGCCAATTGAATGGCATCCCAAGTTTCAAGCATTATGACTACGAGGGTGTTTTCGTTACAGAGACGCATCGTGTCTGCAAGATTATATTTAGAATAAGAGAGTTGCGGGACCGGGCCAGGCGAGGAACGATGCCCAATGGGTGGAAACTTGCACCAGTCTACCGCAGCTTTGGCCTCCTCCACAGTGTCAACGTGTGGAATTATTACACCTTGTGCCCCTCCATCAAGTATTCGGCTAGCGTGAAAATGCTGTTTGCCTGGGACCCGCACTATCGGAGAGCAACCAACATCAAGCGCGGACATACACATTTGACTCACCATATCAATATCATACGTCGCATGTTCCATGTCCGGTTTGATCCAATCATAACCGCAGGCAGAAGCAATTTTAGAAACGTCCGGTGTGCGTAGGTAATTGACGCTGAAGCCAAGTCCCATTTCGCCAGCAATGAGCTTTTGTTTCAGAATATTTGGTTTTACGGTCATCCTATTCCCCTTTAGATCGTCAATTCTTATATCTTCGTATCTGATAAACCAAAACGCAAGTACACGACGTACTTTCCATCACCATTAAAGGGTATTCTCTCTAGGTTCATTGGGCCCTGCCCAAAATTCATTAATGGATCTCCTTAAAAAAACCCAATATTTAAAAGTTCTTACAAATGCGCCGGTTAGGGGCTTTCATTTTATCAGATATTCATGTGATGGACTTGAAAATTTTACACTAATTAATCGCCTCAGTTAATATCGGCTACTTAAATAAAGGTTTAATGCAGCGCTAATTATTCATCCTTTAATTTGGATCATCTCAGGATGTTGCGTTAGGGTTACTGAATAAAAAACTAGGCATGTAATTGATTCATATATAATCTTTATCATGTTATGCCATTAATTTTATTGCTATCATATGAAGAATGTCCTTGCTAATAGGCTATTAGGAATATGGCATCAACTTGTCGTCTTTACTTGATCACACCCCCGAAAATTGAACTGCCGACATATTCAAATTTACTTAAACAAGCACTTGATGGCGGCGACGTCGCGTGTCTACAAATTAGATTGAAGCAGGTGGAAGACGATGAAATCAGAAAAATAACGGAGTGTCTTCAGACCATCCTACAAAGCTATGATGTGGCGGTAATTATGAATGATCGGCCGGATCTCGCTGCCGAATTAGGGTGTGACGGCGTTCACGTGGGGCAAGAGGATACACCTTATAAGGAGGCACGCTCAATTGTAGGCGAAGAAAAAATTGTGGGTGTAACGTGCAAGAAATCTAGGCATTTAGCTATTGAGGCAGCAGATGATGGAGCAGACTACGTGGCGTTCGGTGGATTTTTCCACTCATCAACAAAACAGTCTGCCGAAACCGAACGCGCAGACCCAGAAATACTCTCTTGGTGGACGCAAACTACGAATGTCCCGTGTGTTGCGATTGGTGGCATCACAGTTGATAATTGCAAAGTACTAGTTGAGTCGGGTGCTGACATGGTTTGTGTTGTGTCAGGTGTTTGGGACTATGCTGGGGGTCCGGCCGCTGCCGTCAATGACTTCAATAGAATTTTTGTAAGTTGATAATAGCATTTTTATTTTAACGTGCTGTTGCTAGTCGTGGGATGACAGGTTATATCGGAACGCTTTACTAACATCCACGATGGTACAGGTATGAAGATTGATGGAAACGAAATTCGGCCCGGTAACGTCATAGAGCACCAAGGGCGACTTTGGCGGGCAATTAAAACCCAACATGTGAAGCCAGGGAAAGGTGGAGCTTTTTTGCAAGTGGAGCTCAAAGAGCTTCGTGATGGCACGAAACTTAACGAACGGTTTCGTTCCTCAGAAACAGTGGAGCGTGTGAGGCTAGACCAAAACGATTTTCAGTTTTTATACGCTGATGGTGACTCCTACACTTTTATGGATAACGAAACTTACGACCAAGTTACCTTGAACGAGCAGATTATTGGCCAAGAAGCTATAGCATATTTGCAAGATGGCATGACTGTAAGCATTGAGAGTTTCGAAGGATCGGCTATTAGTGTAACTCTTCCTGACACTGTTGTTTTAACAGTTACCGAGGCAGACGCGGTCGTCAAAGGTCAAACAGCGTCTTCTTCTTACAAGCCAGCAGTTTTAGAAAATGGAGTGCGCACTTCGGTCCCCCCTCATATTGAGACTGGAACACGTATAGTAGTAAACACAGGGGATGGCTCCTATGCGGAGCGTGCCAAAGATTAAATGGCGAGCCGTACACCTTTGATAAATGTCATGGTTCGAGCGGCTGAACGGGCAGGCCGTGCATTAATTCGTGATTTTGGTGAGGTTGAGCAGTTACAAGTCAGCCGAAAAGGGCCGGCTGATTTTGTGTCTAACGCAGACTTAAAGGCTGAGAAAATTGTCCGTTATGAGCTTTCAAAGGCGCGCCCAGACTACGGTTTTCTCATGGAGGAGGGGGGGGTTGTACATGGAAAAGATAACAGCAATGTCTGGGTTATTGATCCTCTCGATGGAACTTCAAACTTTCTCCATGGTTTGCCGCACTTTTGCGTGTCTGTTGGATTGAAGCGTGATGGTGAGGTATACGCAGGAGTTGTCTTTGACCCGGTCAAGGATGAAGTTTTTTGGGCTGAACGTAATCTGGGTTCTTACCTAAACGATCGTAGAATTAGAGTATCATATAGACCACGTTTAGAAGAGGCTTTACTTGCGACCGGCATACCGTTCGCGCTGCACGAAGGCACTGACGCAGGCTCAAAATTCGTCAATCAGCTCGAATCAGTAATGCACAAAACTGCGGGTGTGCGTCGTTTTGGCTCTGCGGCACTTGACTTGGCTTATGTCGCAGCTGGCCGATATGAGGGATTTTGGGAGAATGGATTAAACCCTTGGGACGTTGCTGCTGGTATAGTTATAGTTCGTGAAGCTGGCGGATTCGTGAGCGAAATCAACGGGAAACGGTATGAATTGGGGGCGAAGGATATTCTCGCTACAAATGACAGCCTTCATCAAAAACTGCAATCAGTTTTAAGTAGTGTGTCTCCCTAAACTTAAATTGTTTTCTATATTATGAGCAGTTGTCTGGTAGACCCTGGCTGGGGTATGTTCACTAACATTGAACAATGCCAGTGACTTTTTGAAGCAGCATTGCTCTGTTTTGGGCAGTATATGGGTGCTACGCGTTGTGCGAGTGAAATAATATGAAAAATTCAGTCTTTGCCCGAGCCAACGGATGTTCTTGTAAACCGACTGGTATTTTTTTGGTTTCGGTCATTTTTATCGCATCTATGATTAATCAGGCAAGATGTCAGACCACGGTAACTCCTAACGTGATAGTAGATGAATCTGTTCTCGATGATCTAGGACCAAGATTCAATTTACCTAGCATGATGAGGCGCGGAGAACGGGATTATTTGCGGCCTCACAAATATCAGCAGGGGTATGATCCAGAGCTATCAGGGCAGCCTAGTAGGCTCTTGCCAGCACCCGATCGCCCGCCACGTTCTCGTGTTACTGCGCCAAGATCTGTACCTCGGACAAAGCTTGTACGCCCTTCGAGTCGACCACTCGCGCCACCAAAGCAAAAGTTGGGCAAGGGGCCGGGACTACTCGGGCAAGTAAAGCAAAGCGAAGTTGACAGTTTGGGTCGAAAGAATAAGCCGTCGAGGCCAACAGCGTCTGCACCCGCATCTTTGCCGGCGAAAGCGTCGGCACCAGCAGCATCTGCGTCCCAGGCTAAAGTTGTTCCGGCATTACCAAAAACAGTACAGACCGCAAATCCGGATGCTCTTGTTCCGCCGGCAGTGCCGCCGGAATCACAAGGATCTATGAAAACGATTCCTTCTCCCCCCTTAGCTGGCGCAGATCAGTCAAGAATTAAAATTCCAACACCACCAACTGTAGAGGTGCCTAAGACTATAGCTCCAAAATCATTGTCATCTTCTTCTGACACTGAAGCGTTAACCCCGATCGTGCCCCCACCGCCAGTAATTACGGCACCCCCCGTCAAGGGCATTCCAGAGACAATGAGAAATCAAAAAACGAGTGCTCTGTCGCCAAATCAGCCTTCTGCTGAAGGCAGCGTTGACGGTGGGAAGGTAACAGTGTTCTTTGCTACTAAATCAACAGATATTCCGCCCGGCACAGAATCTTTTTTCAAGAAAATGGTTGACCAGGTGAAAGCGGACAAATCTCTACGCTTGCAGCTGAGAGGGTACGCTGGCAGCTCAGAAGGCTCGGTAAGTCAAGCCCGTCGCGTATCATTGTTCAGAGCACTTGCAGTCCGTACCTACTTGATGAAGAGCGGGATTCGCAGTACTCGAATGGATATTCGCGCGCTGGGCAATAAAGTTGAAAAGGGGAATCCAGACCGAGTAGATATAGAGATTAAGAAGTAAATAGTGATCGCTGTTTCATAGCGAGAACTCATAATTTTAAGCTTGAAAGGCGTACACCAGAGAATGACGCGGCCAACAAGGTATCTTCTACGCATGGCGCTTTTTTTAATGTTTGGAGGTATCGGCATGGGATTGCTGGCCCCCACCTTGACAGGGGCTTTCCTTGCCAATCCGGTTTTAAACGGCATCATTGTTTTTGCCCTTTCAATTGGCATTGTTCAAAGTTTCCGCAGCACTGCGTTGCTGCGCCGTGAGATCATATGGATCGAAAATTTCCAGCGTGATGGATTAGCAAAAACCTCAGTTTCCGAGCCGATTTTGTTAGCGTCGATGGCTAGTATGTTAGGTGAACGCCAGGAAGGACGATTAAGCTTGTCCACCATGGCGTTACGAACCCTTCTTGATGGTATCGCTGCGAGACTCGATGAAATTAGGGAGACATCGAGATACATGATCGGGTTGTTGGTATTTCTTGGGTTGCTTGGCACGTTCTGGGGTTTGCTTCAAACCATCGATTCAGTCGGCGAGGTCATAGGCGGGCTTTCAGTAAGCAGTGAAGACACTGAGAAATTTTTTGAAAATTTACGATTGGGCCTTAAGGCACCGCTTGCTGGGATGGGAACTGCATTTAGTTCCTCGCTTTTTGGTTTGGCTGGATCACTAATATTAGGGTTTCTAGCTCTGCAGGCAGGGCAGGCTCATAATCGTTTCTATAACGAACTAGAGGACTGGCTTTCTGGGCAAACCCGTCTCGGGTCTGGGCTTCTCGGCGTTGAAGGAGACCAATCAGTGCCGGCCTTTGTGCAAGCCTTATTAGAACAAACTGCAGATAGTCTCGAAAGTTTGCAGCGTAGTCTACAGAAAGGCGAAGCCAGCCGTCTCGAGGCTAACAAGAAAATAATTGAAATGGCGGATGCGCTTGTCAGTTTTGGAGAGATAATGAAGACTGAACGCCAAACGATGCTTCAGCTTGCCGAGGGCCAACAAAAGCTAGTGCCCGTTTTAGAGAAGCTCGGGAATTCTGGGTTGACGGCGCCAAGTGGCGGCATGTCCGGTGTGGGTATTGATTACAAGGCTGTCGAAACTAATTTGGCGAGGATTGCAGGGGACCTGGAAAGTGGGCGCGCCGAAACAATTGCAGAGATACGTTCGGAAATTCGCCTTCTCGCGCGTACCCTTGCGGCTCTGTCCAAGGGCGAGAAATAGGGTAACGTCATGGCCTTGGTACGCCGACACCGAACTAATCCTGACATCTGGCCGGGTTTTGTCGATGCACTAGCAACGTTGCTTATGGTCATCATATTCTTATTGATGATTTTTGCGGTTTCCCAATTCTATCTGAGTGACGCATTAGTCGGTCGCGATAAGGCTCTAGCGTCACTCAATGTGAAGATGGCTGAATTAGCCGATCTTCTTGATGTTGAACAAAAGGCAAAAGCATCATTGCTTTCTGAGAAACTATCATTAAGTGCAGACCTCGAGAGTTCGATTTCGCGAGAAGACGCTCTAGCTTCTAACCTTGCGGCTGCTAAACGCGAATTAGAAAAAAACGAAACAGAACGTAATGCATTAAAAGGCGAGATAAGGGTCTCGCGTAATAATATTATGTTGTTGAAAAAAGATTTGGTGGCACTTGAGACGCTGAAGAAAAAATTTCAACAAGATGCCGCAAAACTACAGGTTAATCTCAATAAACGAACAACTTCGCTTAACGAGCAAAAGAAAATTTCTGCGACCACCAAAGCGCAGCTTACGTCAATAAAGCAGCAAATGAGCGCACTTCGTATTCAGCTTCTCGAGATTAAGAAGGCATTAGAGATTTCTGAAAGGAAAGACAAGGATGCTCAGATAAAGATAGCTAATCTTGGCAAACGTCTTAACGCAGCATTGGCAAGCAAGGTGCATCAGCTAGCTCGTTATAGATCACAATTTTTCGGACGTCTGCGGGATGTTCTTGGTGATCGTCGGGATGTACAAATTGTTGGCGACCGATTTGTTTTTCAGTCGGAAGTTTTGTTTAAGAGCGGCTCTGCAGTTATTGGCAACAAAGGTAAGGATAAGTTAAGGAAATTTGGCAGAACCTTGAAAGAGATAGCCAGCAATGTGCCGGACGATATAGACTGGATTCTTCGGGTTGATGGGCATACAGATCAAAGGCCCATCCGCACTATTGAGTTTCCTTCGAACTGGGAGCTTTCTGCTGCTAGGGCAATTTCGGTTGTGAAATTCTTACGCAAGCAGGGATTGCCTGCCAAACGTTTTGCCGCAACCGGATTTGCTGCCTCATATCCTCTCGACAATCGCAGTGACGAAATTGCTTACCGCCGTAATCGGCGTATCGAAATGAAATTTGATCAGCGCTAAGATTAGGGCGTTGCCGGTTTATAGGCTAAGTCGAATACTTTGGCGCACCTATGAGGACGGTTGGGGGAACGTTTTAAAGTAAAGGGGAAAAATGTCTGAAATTACTGAAAAAGCTAAAGAAGGTTTAGTGCTGCGTTCATTACTGTTCGTGCCAGTAAATGTAGATAAGTATGTTGAGAAGGCTCATACCCGTGGCGCTGATGCTATAATTTTGGACTTGGAAGATAGCATAGCTTCCTCTGAAAAAGCTATGGCGCGCTCCCTTGTAACCGATGCAGCAAAGCTTGTTAGCAGGAGAGGCGCTGATGTTTTTGTCCGAATAAACAGTCCGCTACGGCTCGCCATACCTGATCTCGAGGCCGTTATCGGTCACGGAATAACTGGAATTACCTTACCTAAGTGTGATGGTCCTGGCCACGTGCGGTTGATTGCGGAAGCAATTTCGGAATTGGAAGCAGAACGTGGTATGGATGTGGGTTCGACAATTATGAGTGTTCGTATTGAAACTGCCGAAGCTTACTTCAAAATGCCAGAGATTGCTAAATCACACGAGCGTATTGCAGGATTTGGATTAGGTAGCGAGGATTTCACCCTTTCTATAGGTGTAGAGCCATCAACTGAAACACTTTTGTTTCCAAAACAGCAATCAATAATAGCGGCACGAGCGGCAGGTGTTTTGCCCATGGGTTTGGTCAGTTCGGGGGCTGATTACACGAGACTTGATGAAATGCGGGAGATCGTAAAAAAATCCCGTCGTTTTGGCTTCGCAGGATCATCATGTATTCATCCCGCTGTAGTTCCTATCCTTAATCAAGAGTTCACTCCTAATGAAGGAGAGATTGCAAAGGCTCGGGTAATAATTGAGGAGTTTCAAAAGGCAATTGACGCAGGTCGCGCGTCACTTGAGGTTGATGGAAAGATGGTCGATTACCCGGTTGTCTACCGCGCTCAGAATTTGATTAAAATTGCAGATAATATCGCAAAAAAAGAGGCGGCTAATGAGGCGAATTGAAAAATAAAGTTTGATTGGGCCCTACGTTGAGAGGATTCCTCTGGTTTTAGCCCAATTCTATGGTCTGTAAAGTCATCTAAATGTACACATCGTGCGTTTGGGACTAGCGCAAGCAACAGAATATATTATTATGGAGGTTGTCGAAAACATGCGTATATTTGCAAAGGGTAAGGGGGACGCTTATGGCGGCAAAGAAAAAAACTATTTGGCAGGATAAGCTATATCAAACACTCAAAAAAGACCTTGGTGTGACCCAGTTTGCTTACGTGCCCGATGCGGGGCACAAAGCTATTATAGATAATTCTTTGAGTGACAAGGATGTTCATTCCATTGCCTTGTCAACTGAGGAGGAGGGCGTCGGCGTTGCTGTAGGTGCTTGGCTTGGCGGAGAGCGTGCTGCACTTTGTGTTCAGTCTAGTGGTGTAGGAAACTGCGTGAACTTTTTTAGTTTAAATACCAATGGCCGTATCCCGCTTTTAATGCTTGTCTCGATGCGGGGTGACTTTGGCGAAGCCAATCCTTGGCAGGTTCCCATGGGTCAAGCGGTTAAACCGGTTTGTGAGGCTTGTGGTTTGACCGTTCTCACGTGTGATTACGAGAACGAGGTAGTGCCTACTGTTCAGGCGGCAGGCGCTATGGCATTTCGGTCTAATCAGCCAATGGCTGTTTTACTCACGCAGAAGCTCCTTGGTGCAAAAAAATTCGCTTAGAAGGAAAAAAAATGGCTAAAAAAATCACAAAGAAACATGTCAGTAAACCTAATGCCAAACTTAAGGCTGGTGAACTTGAACGCCGCAAAGCGACGAAAGCCATACTCGGTGA
The DNA here is from genome assembly GCA_036339585.1 of Pseudomonadota bacterium. NCBI lineage: Bacteria > Pseudomonadati > Pseudomonadota > Pseudomonadota bacterium. The sequence continues at coordinate 218,249 of JAYZAS010000001.1, read as the reverse complement.
TACCGATGATTTTCTCATCGTGACTGGGCTTGCAGGAGCTAAAGACGACGTTCTGAATGCAACTGGAGCTAATCCGAACAATGTCTTCCCACTCAGTGGTGCGATGGGTGCAGCTTGTAGTATTGGATTGGGATTGGCTTTGGCACAGCCAGATAGAACTGTGCTTGTTGTTACTGGAGAGGGAGAGCTTCTCATGAATGTTGGTACACTAGCAGCAATAGGAGCGATGGAGGTTCCCAATCTCCGCATTTTATGTATCGATAACCAGCGTTATGGGGAGACTGGATGGCAACCCAGCCACACTCTTCGCGGTGTAGACTTGGCGAAAATGGCAGAAGGCGCCAATATCAAATCCGTTCGAACTGTTACAAAACAAAGTCAATTTAAGGAGGCACGTGAATTACTACGAAACGCCAATAGTAGCACGTTTATTTTACTTAAAGTTGCGGCCACTGACCCTGGAAAATTAGCAATGCCAGCTGAACGTGATGCTTCGGTTTGGAAAACACGTTTTCGGGATGCACTTGGGGTGGTGTAGGATTTGTACATTTGTGAATTAAGGCGCATGTAAGCCTTTCATTGCTGCAAGCATACACTTGATCTCTAAGATATGTCACGAGACCGAATTGTGGTCAAAAAGGTCGTTCACCCTTAACCATTATACGGTATAGAAGTCGTCGCTGGCTGCGCCAATCGTAATCGTCATTCGCTTGATGTAAAATGCTTCGGTTGTCCCAAATTAAAAAATCCCCAACATTCCATTTGTGACGATAATGAAATTCTGGTTGGAATAGGTGATCATGCAAATCATCAAGAATTTTGTTGCTTTCGTCCCGGGTAAGTCCATCCACTGACTCAACCCGGATAGGATTAAGAAAAATTGATTTGCAACCATTTGCCGGATGAGTGCGTACTATTGGGTGTTTGGTTTGTTCACCAAATTTCTCCACCTGGTCTTGAGAACGCTTAATTAATTTACGGGGTGACCTGCTGCTTTCATAGACGTGAATAGCTTTAAGCTGGCTTATTTGCTGTTTCGTTCTGCTAGGCAGTGCTTCATATGCTGCCCGAGTTGACATGAAGTCGGTGTCTCCCCCACCTTTTGGGATTTCAAGGGCGAAAAGCATCGTGCCGGCCGGAGGACACTCGAAATAGGAAGCGTCTGTATGCCATGAGGTGCCACGTATTTTCCGTTTGCCAGTGCCAACCGTATCGCCATCTTGATGAGTTAGAAGACCAATGTCGGGATAATCTGGATGGTTGAATTGTCCGTAGAGCTGTTCGAAGGGATCGCCAAAAATACGGCCTGCCTTAAGAAAATCTAGTGGAGCAAGGTTCTGATTACGAATACATAATACCAGATATTCAGCCCAATAAGCATTAAGCTCTTCTATGGTTTCCGCGGGGAGGTCGTCCGCCAGGTTGATGCCGGTAATTTCGGCGCCTAAGGGTGCGTCAAAGGGCGTTAATTTCATCTTTTTCTCCTAACGAAATCCACCACCGCCAGAAATCCTGATTGTATCGGCGGTGATATAAGGGCATGCATCAGAACAGAGGAATAGTACTACTTCGGCAATTTCTTCTGGATCGGCCATTCGGCCTATGGGAATATCATTGGTCATCGACTTTTTTAAATCATTTGATGAAATATCTTGAAAATGGGTATCAGCAGCTGCTGGCGAAATTGAAACGCAGCGTATATTTTCTTTTACAAACTCACGCGCAACTCCCATTGTCATAGTAACGACTGCACCCTTAGCTGAGGCATAATGGATTGAGTGACCGCCTCCTCCCCGGATATAAGACATGGAGGCCGTGTTTACTATCACTCCGCTGCCGCGCTCGAGCATGTGTGGTAAAACAGCCTGCATACCGTAGAACACCCCTTTGACATTAAGGTCGTAGGCTTTCTCAAATAAATCATCATCGATATCTAGAAACTTGGAGCGCTTTATTGCAGATCCTGCATTGTTGAATTGAAAATCAATATTCCCGAAATGTTTTATGCCGGCGGCAACGGCCACCTCGACTTTTGCTCGCTCGGTAACGTCGCATGATATGGCAAGACCTTTACCTCCCCTTCGGTTCACCTCGCGGGCAACTTTTTTAGCTCCCTCTAAATTAATATCGGTGCAGATCACATTAGCGCCCTCGCGAGCAAAAATATAAGCGGTTGCTTCGCCAATGCCACTAGCTGCTCCGGTCAGAAAAAGAGTTTTTTTCGCAAAAAAATCTGGTGTTTTAGGCATTAAAAGTTCTCCCCCCCCCTTATGCTTTCGATCCGCCTGTTAGGTATAGCGTATCGGCATTAATGAACTCACAAGCATCAGAACATGTAAATAGCACCATTTCCGCTATTTCATCAGGTGTGCCCATACGTTTCATGGGGTTTCCCTCAATTGAAGCATCAAGCATTTCTTTACTAGAAATATCTTGGAAAGGGGTATCAACTGCGGATGGTGACAACGATAGACATCGTACGCCTCTACCTGCAAATTCGCGGCCAACACCAATTGTCAGGGTGTGTACCGCACCCTTGGCCGATGCGTAATGAGGGGATTTGGCGGCACCGCCTGTGCGAGTGGCGTTGCTAGCCATATTAACAATCACACCCTTTCCTTCCTTTAACATGTGCGGAATTATAACCTGCATACATAAAAAGGTTCCCTTTACGTTCAACTCATATGTTCGATCCCACAGATCCTCATCGATCTCTAAAAACTTTGCCCGTTTTATTGCTGAGCCTGCTGAATTAAAGAGGAAGTCAATTTTTCCGAATCTTTCGAGACTCAGAGAAACCGCTTTTTCAATACTGCCGCGGTCGGTAACGTCACATTGAAGGCCTATTCCATGCCCTCCGCCTTGAACAACGTGGTCGGCAGTCATAATGGCACCTTTCTCATCAATATCAGTGGCTACTACGTTAGAGGCTTCTCTGGCAAAAATCATTGCCGTTGATTTCCCTATGCCACTTGCAGCACCTGTGATGAAGATTGTCTTATCTTTGAAATAATTTGGTGTTTTTGGCACTTTTGCTTCTCCTATTAGTTTATAAGCCGTTTACAGGAATCTAAGCTTTAGTTCTATCCCCTAGACACTTTCAGACTTTTAGGGAAAATTAACAAGGAGCAGGAGGGTTGTATGAGTATTGGCGTTGGTTTTGGGATTGCGGATTTTCCGTTTTCATCCGCTAAAGCATTCTGGGAGTGGGTTGCGCTTTGCGAAGAAAGTGGCGTGGATTCAATATGGCAGACAGATCGTCTCATTTCCAAAGTACCCTACCTTGAATCACTTTCTGCTCTTGCAGCAATAGCCGGCGCGACTAAAACAATAAAATTTGGGATGAATATTTGTTCGGTCGCATTGCGAGATCCACTTGTGACGGCCAAGCAATGCGCAACTATAGACTATTTGAGCGATGGGCGTCTTCTGCCAGCATTCGGAATTGGTAGCAAAGATGCTGCTGACTGGGCAGCTACTGGACGTGTGTTTAAAGGTGTTGGTCAGAAAGTAGATGAGTCTTTGGAAATAATTTCGCGACTTTGGTCAGAAGAATCGGTGAGTTTCGAAGGCGAACACTACAGATATAAAGATGCTTGCATTGAACCTAAGCCGGCTCAAAGAAAACTTCCTATTTGGATTGGAGGCTCATCGCGGCCTGCAATTAGACGAACAGCCCGTTTTGCTAGTGGTTGGCAAGCAGGTCGAGAAACGCCCGCAGAAGTTAAGCCTGTAATAGATGAAATCAAGAAAGAGGTTGAACTCGCAGGTCGCAGTATTGATTATGATCATTATGGCGCGGGTTTCTTTTTTCGATTTGGAAATTGGGAGGAGCCTTGCGTTAAAAGCAAGGCCGCTTTGTATCTTAAACGAGCTCCGAAAACTAACCTGAACGCTAGTTGGGCGATTGGAAATTCTGATGACATACTGGAACGTATCCAAGAGTATATAAATGCTGGAGTTTGTAAGTTTGTTTTGCGCCCAATAGGGGATAGCGATGGAGAACTAATGGCGCAGACGTTGCGGCTCGTTGAAGAGGTGATACCGGATGTGGGTGCTTTGAAGCCGACGCCTTAGGCGATGGTCATTATTCGAGCTAAAACTTTAGTGTACATTCGGAACCCAAAGAAATTACGGTGCTCCGCATTATTTTAGGGACAAAATTTGATTACGGGTGTGCGAATTTATTCAGTCATGCACTCCAAATTATTTAAGCCAGATTTAAGTTGCCAACTAGGCATTGTTTAATTTACAACTCCTTTTCAAATTGGAGTACCGCTATGAAGAACGATATACATCCTGAGTACCATGAAATTGTTGTAGAAATGACGGATGGCACAACCTATAGGACTAGGTCGACTTGGGGAAACCCCGGTGACACTTTAAAACTCGAGATCGACGCTAGTTCCCATCCAGCTTGGACTGGCGTACATCGTTTAGTTGATAGCGGTGGCCAGCTTGCAAAATTCAATAAACGCTTTGAAAGCTTTGGACTTAAGGGGTGATTAAAAGCTGCCAGGAACCAACGCAGGAAACATTGGCAAATCTTTTGCACTTGAAAATTCTCGTATGATGCATACCTAACTAGTGTCAGTTGCTGCTTAGCGGGACTGTCGCTAACTTAACCAGGCGTGTGGCAAGTTTGTGCGCGCCCAAAACACTGCCGCTTTCATGAGGGCAATAGGAGAATTTGAAATGCGTTATGATTTTTCACCACTTTTTAGAAGTACCGTAGGTTTCGATCGTTTGTTCAACATGATTGGTGACCTAGAAAATGAACAGACACAAAGCTACCCACCATACAATATTGAAAAACTGTCAGACGACGCGTACCGGGTGACCATCGCAGTCGCTGGTTTTAAAATAGAAGACCTCGAAATTGTAGCACAGGAAAATCAGCTGTTAGTATCGGGCCGCGTCGGGGAGGAGCGTAATGATGCTTCTAGTGTGGAAACGACAGTAGTATACAGAGGAATAGCCGAGCGAGCATTTGAACGGAGGTTCAGTCTTGCAGACCACGTGAAAGTCACTGGTGCTGATCTAGCGGATGGGCTTTTGCATATTGAGCTTGAGCGAGAAATTCCAGAAAGTTTGAAGCCACGTCAGATTCCAATCGGAAATGGTATGCACGCGCAAAAGAAACTTAAAACGAAAGCGGCCTGAGGTTAGACAATATGAATTGGCATGCCCTTTGTGGGCATGCCGGCTCTACGTAATGTCCATTAAGTAAGTATTTTATTCAATTCCTTGCGAAATGCGTTTGGTATCGTTGTAGGTTTTCGGGTCTTACGGTCAACATAGACGTGTACGAAATGTCCAAGAGCAGCCAAACTCTCGTCTGAGCGTCTAAATAGTGCCGCCTGATAGGTCACACTGGAGTTTCCTATTCGCGTGACACGAATACCGGTTTCAACTATATCAGGGTGTCGTATTTCTCTAAAATATTTGCAGCCGGTTTCTGCCACCACACCAAATACCGGAGCAGTATTCGGGTCTAGCATTATTTTTTTAACCAGATGCATATTCACCGCTGTATCGATATAGGAGTAATACTCGACATTATTCACATGGCCATACATGTCGCTATCCATCCAACGGGTTGGTATGTCGACAAAAAACGGGAATTTTTCCCGATTAGGATGTTTTTCTTTAGTCATATTATCTTTGCTAAGTTGTAATTTTTACAAAAACTATTAGGCATGACTATCAGCATTGGCGTCTAATAACCGTGTTAGGTTATAAACTCAATTAATGGGCTCAGCTTTTTGAAATTTATAGGATCCGCGGGTGGTTTTGCTATCCTATTATAACCAATCGGTAATTGTGCCTTTGCCTAAAATGATTTTTAGAAATTTTTTAGTATAATTATAAGCTGTTTCGGAACCTCTAATGGTAGCGTATGACCTACACCATCTACCCTAACGTGTGTCGAACTCTGAGCTTCGTCCGCCAGTGGTGAAGCGCCGGTAAGCGGCGTTATTCGCTTTTTTTGTCAAAAAAGGAATCTGCGGCGGTACGGTGCGATTTTTTCGAAGCGATTTGAGCTTCAGCGCGCTCTATTTCCATCTTTAATTTAGCTATATAAGTGTTGAGAGCCTCTATCGACATTACTTCAAGATCTTTCAATTCCTGTGGTCTGGTGGTTGGCTCAAATTCGTCTGTGTCCATAACTCAGAAACCCAATTTACAAGACCAAATCTGTCAGCCTTTGTAACGTTATTGGAGTGATTAAGGAAGGCCCATATTTTCTTTTAAAAAGTATTAAGAGAAAAATGCTTGATGGTGCTTGCAGGTAGGGCGCCTAAGCAGCATATTACAAGTACAGACCGTGATTTATATACTGTCTAAATTGATGGTGGAAATTTCTATGAGGGAGACACCTATGAATGGGCCATTGATGCCGAAAGCCACGGCCGTGTGGCTGGTAGATAATACTGCGCTGAGTTTCGAGCAGATTGCCGACTTTTGCGGTCTTCACGCTCTTGAGGTACAGGCTATTGCTGATGACGAGGTGGCGATTGGCATGCAGGGTCAAGATCCGATAGCGAATGGGCAGGTACTGCGCGAGGAAATCAATCGATGTGAGCACGATTCAGAAGCTCGTCTTAAGCTACTGACCTCTGGTACTCCGATCCCAGAAGCGCGTGCAAAGGGGCCGCGCTACACACCGCTATCTAAACGTCAAGAAAAGCCAGATGCTGTAGCTTGGTTACTTCGGCATTATCCCGAATTATCAGATGCACAGATCGGAAGGATGATTGGGACGACGAAGCCTACAATAAATGCTATTCGGGACCGCACTCATTGGAATGCGCCCAACCTAAGGCCAAGAAGCCCTGTCGAGATTGGCCTTTGTTCGATGGAAGAACTCGAGGAACATTTAGGATTAGCTCGTAAGAGAGCTGCTCGTAAAGCCGAACGGGAACAGAAAGCTTTGGCGAAAAAATCTCAGGGGTTAAATAAGTCCGAAAATGCGATCAATGATGAAGCAAAAACCATCGAGACAAATCCTGTGTTCTCTGCTTGGCCTGCTACGGCTAAAGATCCTTCATCATCCACGGAAGAGAAATCATCGATGTTAGAAGACTGGGTGAAAGTTGATAAGTAGGGTGCCACATAATTGAAATTGGGTTCTCTAACTCTTCGCGAAACCTACCTTTTCCAAAACACTTTTTATTTCTGCTAATACTGTTGGATCTTCAATGGTTGCGGGAACTTTGTAATTCTCACTATTTGCGATTTTTTGCATGGTATTACGTAGAATTTTACCGGAACGCGTCTTCGGTAACCTTTCCACAATTGCTGTCGTCTTGAATGATGCGACCGGTCCTATTATTTCTCTTACGGATTGCCTGAGATCCTCGACGATATTAGCATGAGATTTAGTAGCGCCTATTTTCAAAACTGCAAAGCCTAGTGGCAATTGGCCCTTTAATTGGTCCGTTACTCCTATTACTGCGGCTTCTGCAACGTCTTGGTGATTGCATAATACCTCTTCAATGGCCCCGGTTGACAAGCGATGGCCTGCGACGTTAATGACGTCATCTGTCCGTGCCATCACATAGATATATCCCTCCTCGTCAATATGTCCGGCATCACCTGTTTGGTAATATCCTGGGAATTCCGTCATATATGCATCTACGTAACGTTTTTCAGCATTCCATAATGTTGGAAATCCACTCGGCGGCAATGGTAGCTTGACACAAATGGCTCCCATTTCCCCGGCGGGCAACTGTTTTCCTGACGGACTAAGGATCTGTATATCATATCCGGGCACAGCCTTGGTTGGTGAGCCAGGCTTAACTGGCAAATACTCTATTCCCATGCAATTTGCAGCCATGGCCCAGCCCGTCTCGGTTTGCCACCAATGGTCTATTACAGGCCGGTCGATTTTTTCCTTTGCCCAACAGAGCGTGTCCGGATCTGTTCGTTCTCCCGCTAAAAATAGAGTTCGGAAATTTTCCAGATTATAGTTCTTTATAAATTCACCGTTGGGATCCTCTCGTTTTATTGCGCGGAAAGCCGTCGGTGCTGTAAATAATGCAGCCACTCTATGTTCAGAGATGACCCGCCAAAAAACGCCGGCGTCTGGTGTGCCAACAGGTTTTCCTTCAAACATCAATGTAGTGCACCCATAAACTAACGGTGCATAAACGATGTAAGAGTGGCCAACTACCCAACCAATATCAGATGCTGCCCAAAAGACCTCTGATTGATCAATATTATATATATTTTTCATCGACCAATTTAAGCCGACCATGTGGCCCCCATTATCCCGGACGACCCCTTTTGGCTGACCCGTTGTTCCTGAGGTGTAGAGAATATAGAGTGGATCTGTGGCTTTTACGGGGACCCAATCTGCTGGTGTAGCTCGTGCCATTGCTTCATGCCAGTCAATATCGCGCCCTGGTAAAGGGTCAACTAAATGCTCGTTTCTCTGAAGTAATATAACCTTTTCAATGCGGTGCGAGGCCAACTCAATAGCCTGATCAACGATTGGCATATATTCCACTGTACGGTTCGGCTCGAGACCACAAGTTGCCGTGACAATTAATTCAGCGGTACAATCATCAATCCGTGTTGCTAATTCTTGAGGAGCAAAGCCACCAAAAACCACTGAATGTATGGCCCCCAAACGAGCGCAGCCAAGCATGGCCACTACAGCCTCCGGAACCATGGGCATGTATATGATTACTCTGTCACCCGCACTTATATTTTGCTCACAAAGTACTCCAGCAAATTGAGTTACCTGATTTTGGAGTTCTTTATAAGTAATGTGACGTTTGGTTCCTGTCATAACGCTGTCGTAAATCAAAGCGGTGCGATCACCGTTCCCAGCTTCTACGTGACGGTCAACAGCGTTGTAGCATGTGTTCGTTTCAGCTCCTGTGAACCACCTGTAAAAAGGTGGTCGTGTATCGTCGAGCACTTTATCCCAGCCCTGAGTCCAGAAAATGCTCGAGGCTGCTTCGGCCCAAAAATCTTCGGGATTTTCAAGCGAGTGCTTGTAAACGTCGTGATAGTTTTTTGGCATTCTTAAAATCCATCCCAATCGAAGCGTCACCAATGAATACGGACATGTTTTATTTCGCCCGGTTGATTAGCATAAAAAAGTGACGGTTTTTATCCTAAATGTGAATTGGCCCAATTTTTTTGTTTTCATGTCGTTAATGGCAGCAGATTTGCCCAGGAATATAGCCGAAAAATTATCCAAGATCCGTCCCAAAGATGCTGAAGTGGGAGGTTTGTCTGGGAGGACTCAAAAGTCAGCCTATTTTTGTTATTCCACTCTCAGCAAAAGAGTCTATTTCATCCCTACTAAAGCCACCTTCAGATAGCACCTCCACACTATGTTCTCCAAGTACGGGCGCATGCCGTTTTATCGAGCCGGGTGATTTTGAAAAGTGTGTCGGAATAGCGGTGCTCTTCAATTTTCCTTCTGTTGGGTGATTTTCCTCAAAGATAAAATTAGTTGCTCTTATATGTGGGTCATCGAGCAAATCCGATAAGTTATTTACTGGCATGCACGGTACGTCTGCAGAAACCAATCTTTTTATCACTTCGTCACTGGTACAGCGCCTTACCAAATCTGATGCAATTATATAAAGCTCAGAGATGTGCTCTGCTCGATAGGTTGCATCTGTAACTCTCTGGTCGTAGAGCATGTCGTTGCGATCGAAGGCCGCAAAGAAGGCTTGCCAATGTTTATTATTGTAGGGCATCAGACTAATATAACCGTCTAAGGTTTTCATTGGTTTGCGCTCTGTGGCCAAGATCCTTGTATAGCCAAACTCGCTTTTGGGGGGATCGAACTTTGCCCCAAAGAAATGCTCGATCAGATTAAAGTGTACCATGTTTTCAAACATAGGCACTTCAATGCTTTGCCCCTCGCCAGTTCGCTCTCGATGCAGCAGCGCAAAGGATATTGCTTGAGTTGCTGCCATTCCCGTGGTCTTGTCCGCAAGTAATGCCGGCACATGTTTAGGTTCACTAGTATTAAATCCCATAATCGAGGATAAAGCAGATACGCCCTGGATTACATCATCATATGCAGGGCGATCAGCATAAGGACCTTCCTTACCAAAACCGTAGCAACCGCAATAGATTATGTCAGGTTTAGTAATTTGAAAGTCCGCGTAGGTCAGGCCTAGTCGGGCCATTGCCTTTGGGCGCATGGAATGGATAACTACATCTGCACTCTTGGAAAGCCGTAGTAATATTTCGCGGCCTTTTTTTTTCTTCAGATTTAGCACCAAACTCCTTTTGTTACGGTTCACATTCAAATACAACGCGCTCATACCAACATTACGTGCTGGACCAATTTGGCGTGTGACATCACCGTTTGGTGACTCAATTTTTATAACATCAGCTCCCATATCGCCTAATGTTTGAGTAGCAAAAGGTCCCATAATTACTGAAGTAAGATCCAGTATTTGATAGCCATCCAATGGTCCCGGCATAGCCGGATCTCCTGTCGAATTAAAATTTAAATGTGAAGTGATGTTTGTCAAAATTAATTAGCACCAAAAATTGAACAACTTTTATTTGCTGAGCTCTTCGACCCATTTCTGGATAATATCATTATGCTTTGTTGGTCCGCTAGTCTCGTGGATTTCAGTCACTCAATGATTCAAAAAGTAAATATCGCTGTGCGCTTAGTTTATGCAAAGAAACTCCCATCACAAGTTTCATATTCCGAAAGTCAAATTTTTACAAAAACTAGGCATTTCAGAAAAACTCTGACCGTCCGTAACGTCTGTTGCGTCATTTGCGATCTATACTTGAACAAGCCAGGTGATGCCTTTTGTTTGGATTACTGTACCTGCGATCACTTATGTAGAAATAAGACTCGATAACGAAGTCTTATCAGTAAATGAAAAGAAATCTTTTCCAAGAAACATCAAGGGGATCTTTTATGTTATTAGAGCATGTAAGATTTCTATACCAACTATATTGGTTTTGTTTTGTTAGTTCAAACGGACAAAACATCTGCTATCTAGTAAGTTCTTTAATTGAAAATGAGTGGGGTTTAAGGCCAGCGCAGTGTCTGCGCCAAATCTCATTTAGCATTTTACCGAAATTATAGGTAAATTGCGATTGATTACAGAGTGGTGAGCTTAATAATGCAGGTCTGAGACGTTTTCTAAAGTCATCCAGACGTTGCCGGTTTTCACTCAATTCTATGGCTATTTCCAAATAGGATTGTTTAGATGATGCGGAAAACGCTGGAACGCCGACCATTTTTAAAATCCACTCACCCGCGCGAGCACAGGGACGGATGGACTCGTTATAACTGACCACCGGTATTCCCATAGAGAGAGCCTCAATGGTTGTTATGCCGCCTTGCTGAGGAAAGCCATCTAAGGCGATATCTACTTCATTGTAGGTTTGTAAGTGGCCATAGTGGTCGGTTTTTCCTCGAAAATCTATTCGCTCCGGCGCTATTCCCATAGAAATAAAGGGCTCGCTTAGACGTTTTATTGTCCAATCATCGATCATTGTGTCCTTGAATGTCATGGTCGAGTTGGGAATTTTATTTAGAACGGAGGCAAATAGTTCAAGTGTTGTTCTCTGGAGTTTAACTGTACGATTAAGGTTGCAAAATCGAATTAGCTCACTGGAGAGACAGGGGGCGGTGACTGTGTCAGGCATCCGCGGCGGAGGACACCATATAATGCTTGAGCCATCGAAAAATATTATATTCTCAAGATATTTTTCTTCGGTCTCTTTTGGCACATATACGTCGTCAGCAATGAAATAATCTACTGCCTCAATTCCGGCTGAGGTGCCAAGTCCTGACCAGCATAAAATGAGAGGCGCGGGTTTTTCAGCATAAGTCATTAAACGGTTCCCGGGCATGTGGCCGGTAAAGTCAAATAAAACATCAATTTGATCAGAACGGATTCTATTAGCTAATTCCCTGTCATTGAGGGCGAAAACATTGCTGAATTCATCAGCTGATCCACGAAAAAATTCTTCAACTTGCTGTTCTGGTGGTGACGATGAATAAAGGATGTAACGGTCATTACGCCCTGCTGGCCGAACAAAAAAGGCAGCCATGGCAGCTTTTAATGAATGGCCGCTGGCAAAATCTCTTGAGACAAATCCTAAGTTAAGTGGTTTGTCGATTATTTTTTTTGTTACTGCTGGTGTCGATGCTGCTGTAATTGGAGCAGCAAACCGTCGATTGAATTCATAATAGGCCGCGAATGCGACATCATCATCAAAGCCGTTAAGATGCTGATGTAGCAACAATTCCTCGAAGGTTTTTCGCGAGGAGGGTTGATGGTGAAGAATGGTATTGAAAATGTCTACCGCTTCATCGTGAAAACCACGCAGCTGCATATGCTGTGCCATTACCAAAAGGGTAGTTTCAGGGTCCTCAATGGACATTATCACATCTTGAACGACATTTAAGATCGGCTCTATGTTACCTTTGGGAGCAAGTGTTTCGAAAAAAAAATGCCAAATTAGACGCTGATTCGGTTCTGCCTGAAGGGATTCAGTAAGCCAAGTAAGTGCTTCTTCATATAGCTGCCTATCAAGAAGCATTCGTGCGCGTTTAACGGTTTCTTGGGAATATGTTGGATTTGGTATTTTCATGTTAAGAAAATAGAATGTTGGAAAATACGCCGGCAATCAACAAGGATCAACCCATCTTATAAAAATATGGACCGGTGCTTGCTCACAGCTCAGCTAGGTTTATAATAATATGTTCGGGATTAAACGAGTAGAGGGGATATTTACATGCCCAAAAACCCCGTTGTTGGCATTATTATGGGAAGCCAATCAGATTGGACGACAATGTCGAGCTCAGCTGAAACGTTAAGGGCCCTAGGCATCAAAAACGAGAAACGTATTGTGTCGGCACACCGTACACCCAAGAGGCTGGTTAAGTATGCTGAGAGTGCGCGAGAGCGCGGATTACAGGTGATAATTGCTGGAGCTGGCGGGGCAGCACATTTGCCCGGGATGATTGCATCTCTGACATCGTTGCCCGTTTTCGGTGTCCCTATAGAGAGTGCGACCTTAAGGGGAATGGATAGTCTGCTTTCAATTGTACAGATGCCGGCGGGAATACCAGTAGGAACCCTTGCTATTGGCCGGCCAGGTGCGATCAATGCTGCCCTTTTGGCAGCATCAGTTATTGCATTGTATGATCAAGATATTGCGGATGCTCTTAGAAAATGGCGGCTGGAGCAGTCAAATGCAGTTGGCGAAGAGCCCATAGATGAAAGCTGACAACATAGCGATGATCAAACCCGGTTCTGTCATAGGCATTCTCGGAGGTGGTCAGCTAGGGCGGATGATTTCCATAGCTGCTGCTCGTCTCGGATATCGGTGTCATATTTTCTCAGATGTCGCTGACTCACCTGCGGGTCAAGTCTCTGATACTGTGACAGTGGCATCTTACAGTAATTTCGAGACCCTCGAGTTTTTTGCGGATTCGGTGGATGTTGTGACAATGGAATTTGAAAATATTCCTGAGGAGCCCGTCTCATATCTTGATCAACGAACGTTAGTGAGACCTAGTCCAAAAGTATTGTCAGTTGCTCAAGATCGGTTAGTTGAAAAAAATTTCATGAACTCAATCGGCGTTGAAACCACGCCGTATGTAGCAATCCAAACACTTTCAGACCTAGTTGATGGAGTGTCAAAACTTGGCCTGCCCTCTGTTCTTAAGACAACTCGCTTTGGTTACGACGGTAAGGGGCAAAGTCGTTTGCGAGATACCTCCGATATAGGCGGGGCTTTCACCAAATTACGGGAACAGCAAGGGATCTTAGAGCAATGGGTGCCATTTACATTAGAAATATCTGTGATCGTTGCACGCAGTTCTGATGGAGAAATAATCTCCTACGGTCCCGTTGAGAATCGTCACGTCAATCATATTCTTGATACTACTATTGTTCCGGCTAGAATATCACAAGGTGTGGCATCAAAGGCGGAAAAGATAGCGCGAAAGGTAGCAGAAAAGCTTAATTTAGTGGGTCTGTTAGCAGTAGAGATGTTTGTGACCAGTGATGGAAAAGTCCTTGTCAATGAGATAGCTCCTAGACCACATAATTCAGGTCATTGGACAATAGATGCCTGTAAAGTTTGCCAATTCCAACAACTTATACGTGCAATTTGTGGGTTACCATTGGGATCCCCGGAACGCTTGTTTGATGCTGAGATGAAGAATTTGATCGGAGACGATGTGAACCATTGGGCGGATTCTATCATCAATCCAGATGCCCGTTTACATCTCTACGGCAAATCAGAAATACGCTCAGGCAGGAAAATGGGTCATGTAACTCAATTAAAGCCACTTACAAAATAAAAAAGTTATTGAAAGTGTGAGCCTGAATGGCGATGAAAAAAGAAACTAGAGCGGATGAAGTAGTACTTTACGACTATCCAATTTCTTATAATTGCCAAATCGTGCGGCTCGCATTGTGCGAGAAAGGTGTTCCGGGGAAAACCATTCGAGTCGACATTGGGCCCATGATGGAACAATTTACACCTAATTTCATGCGGATCAACCCAAGTGGTCAGGTGCCCGTACTTCTGCATCAAAACAAGGTGGTTACACAGACACTAGAGATTTTATATTATCTTGACCAGCACTGGCCTGGCACTCAGTTGATTCCACCTGCTGCGGAAAACCGTGCAGCGATGGAGAAGTGGGTAGCTATGGAGCGCGCATTTCCAGAAGCAGATTTTACTTATGGGCTGGTCGAGCAGGGCACCGGAAAGATTGTTGCAAGGGATATGGAACGTCGTAAGAGGCTTTTAGAGAAATATATGGTGGTTAATCCAGATTTAGCTGATTCATATAAATTAAAACTCGAGGCTGTTGCGGATTGGCAAATGAGGTTGCGTGATCCAGACCTTGTGGATCGCCTGGTAGATCAAATTCATAAAATGCTAGACGAGTTAGAGAAGCAGGTTGCCGGCCGAGATTATATCGTGACCGATAATTATACTCTTGCGGATGTAGTTTGGACCGCATTCTTGGCACGTCTGGAGATGGTAGGCTTTAAGAGAATGTGGTCATTCGGTGCACGACCCAATATTGAAGAGTACTATATACGTATGAAGCAACGCCCAAGCTTTGCATGTGCGCCTATACATCTCAAATCATCTCTTTGGCTAGTGATTGTGTCAGCCATAAAAACATTTAGACTGCAACTCGGTTTGTTTCTGGGAATCGGGATTATAGCACTGTTATCTGTTTCTGCTTTATTTTAACGGCGCAATATTTGTGGTGGGCGCGGCAGTTTTTCAATGAATGAGCTAATTCGTTGCTTGATTATAGGTATTTGCATAACGTTATCTATGCGGCGATTTAAAAAACCCCACGTTTCGTCAGTGTTGGCAGATGCGTCGTCAAGCCAATACATGAGTGTTGCACAATAGATGCCCGCTAAAAGCCCGCGTTTGGAGTAGAAATTCCAGTCAGACGAGCGATCACCCGCAACATACCAGATCGTATCGACTGTTCGATAAAGACACCGTGCTGCCATTGGTGCATTTGCAGGTAAGGCAAGTACTGAACATGCCCTTCGGATAGCTTCACGGTGGGCAAAGTTTTGTTCGAGTCGACATTGTATGGCTTTTGCAACTCGTTTTCTTACAGATAAAGCGGATAAGTCACCCGCCTTCCGGACCATATTTTTGTCAGCCAATTGGCTGTAATACTCGATTGCGTCCGTTGCGGAGACCGGAAATGCTAGCAATGCACTTGCATCACCAAGGCCACAATCTGAAGCTCCTCTTCTAAGCGCTTTCATGGTCCAGCCGTCGAAAGGTACATGTTGTAAGCTAGCGACAATAATCTGGGTTCTCAGTTTTTCAAGGTCAGCTTGATTATTCATCATTTTCTGCCGTTCTGTATGTGGGCCCTAGTCCGGTGTACCGTAGCGCATTTCATCTCTGAACATAAGCAGGGAAAGGTCTTCCATTCTTTGTGGATATAGTATTCCGTCCAGGTGGTCACATTCGTGCTGCACCACACGAGCATGAAAATCTTTAGCAATGCAATCGATCTGTGATCCGTCTGGTGCGGTTGCGCGGTATCTGATTTCAGTGTAGCGGGGAACTTTGCCAATCAGGCTCGGCAGTGAAAGGCATCCTTCCCATCCTAATTTTTTCTCATTGCTTAGGGGTTCGATTGTGGGGTTGATTAGCACTGTCAAAGGTATGTCCTTTTCATCGGTATTTTCTTCATTTGCATCATAACTTACAAAAAAGACCACTACCCTCAAAGGTACATGGATTTGAGGCGCAGCGAGACCTGTGCCGTCAGCATCTCGCATAGTTTCAACCATATTTCTAATTAACTCTTGGACATGTGGCGCGGTGGGATTAATTACTTGTTCAGCAGGTTCTCGCAGAACAGGGTGACCCATACGCGCAATTTTATGTATAGCCATTTATGTAATATGCAAAAGTGATGTCACACAGTAAAGCCCCGGAAGCACAACATTTAAAATTATTTTCCTACTGTTCTTTCCGCTTCACAGGTTATTACTCCTATGATATAAGGCGCGGCTTTAGACTGGAGTTATGCTCTCCAAATCTTTGATCACAACGATTAGAGTGCGTTGCAAATTGCAGGAGTAAGGAAAATAGTTCAAGTTGTGGTAAGAGACAACAATGTCGATCAGGCTTTGAAGGCGCTAAAGAAAAAAATGCAGCGTGAAGGCCTTTTCCGTGAAATGAAGCTGCGCCGTAGCTATGAAAAACCTTCTGAGCGTCGTGCTCGCGAGAAGGCAGAGGCAGTGCGGCGTCATCGGAAGCTTATGCGGAAGCGTTTGGAGCGTGAAGGGTATTAGCCCGCTTCAATTACTTAGTAACAATCCTTTGCTCCTTGCATATGTTGTTATCCAAGTCTGTAAAACCCTGCGCAGGTTGTGTAACAGATGCGTCTATAATTGATCTTTAAGTGCGGTAATTTGTTAACTTGGGGAACAACCAAGATCTTGTTTTCTAACCGATGTGATTTAATTTGTTTCAAATGCTGCAGCACTATTTGCATTTTTTTTGGTAGTTATAGAGACCATTTTCGGTATCCTGCCAATAATCGCTTAGTAGTGGCTTCTTGTGATGGGTGGGTGAATATTAATTAGTAAACAGGTTGGTGTTGCTGAATAAGTCAATGCAACGACCGTTTGACTTTACCTGTTTAATAAATCTTTTCTAAATTGTGCTAATTGGATCCCCTTTTAGAGCAGCAAACAGATAAATTGGGTTGGAATTAGAAGCTAGACCTATGCATAAACTGCATAGGTGCATTGCAGCAATTCTGTTGGATTGCAAGTAGATCGAAGTGTATATGATTAAGCACCTAGACTAATGCATGAAGGGATTTTGGTTATGACGGCTTCAAGAGCGGGAAGTAAACCCGGACAATTTGTGGGTGTTAGAGTATTGCAAGCAATTGGCAGGGCTATGGACGCTCGCGACACCTATCGCGAATTATCAGTGTTAAACGATGTAGAGCTCGCGAAACGCGGTTTAAACCGTAACGACATCGTCAAACAGGCGATGGAAAAGCTTGGCTAAGTCCTCCCTTGAGCCAAGCTCAATGGCGGGTCCCTAGGGACCCGCCTTTTTTTATTCTAGTGCTTTAACAATATCCTCACACATTTGCTTCGCATCTGAAAACAGCATCATGGTATTCTCACGGAAAAATAACTCGTTATCAACACCAGCATAACCGGACCCGAGCGAGCGTTTTATAAAAAGCACGGTAGCTGCACGCTCCACGTCAAGAATCGGCATCCCGTAGATAGCGCTCTGGGGATCAGTTTTGGCAGCCGGATTAGTAACGTCATTCGCACCTATAACAAACGCCACATCTGTGCTGGGAAAATCTCTATTTATTTCGTCTAGCTCGAGCACCTCATCATAAGGTACGTTTGCCTCAGCTAGCAGAACATTCATGTGGCCTGGCATCCGCCCGGCGACAGGGTGGATAGCATACCGGACGTTGATACCCTCTTTTTTCAATAAGTCTGCCATCTCACGGAGAGCATGCTGTGCCTGCGCAACAGCCATACCATAACCAGGGACGATGATCACGTTTGAAGCGTTCTTCATAATGAATGCAGCATCATCGGCACTTCCAGCCCGGACATTTCTATCGCCCGTAACACTACTTGTCGTTGAAATCTCACCTCCAAACCCGCCAAGAATTACGCTCATAAACGACCTATTCATTCCTTTGCACATTACGTAGCTAAGAATAGCACCTGATGAACCCACCAGAGCTCCTACGATGATCAAAGCTGGATTGGAAAGTGTGAAGCCGATACCACAGGCCGCCCAACCAGAGTATGAGTTTAGCATTGAAATAACAACTGGCATATCTGCACCACCAATCGGAATAATCATTAAAATGCCAAGTAATAAGGCTAAGCCGACAATGGTCCAGTAAAGTTGTTCTGATTGCTCGGCACAAATCATTACGACCAGCGCCACCATAATGACCCCAAGTGCTGCATTCAGCAGGTGTTGGCCTGAAAAAACAATAGGGGCTCCGCTCATAATTCCCTGCAATTTTGCAAAAGCGATAATAGAACCGGTGAAAGTAAGAGCGCCGATTGCCGTTCCGATGCTCATCTCAATCATACTAGGGGTAGGAATGTTTAGGAAGTCGCCTATCCCGTAGGCCGCTGGCTGATAGAATGCAGCTGATGCAACAAAAACTGCGGCGAGCCCTACTAAACTATGAAAGGCTGCAACAAGTTGAGGCAGTGCTGTCATTTGAATTCGGCGTGCAATAACATCACCAATGGCCCCGCCTATTACTAAACCGACTATGATCCAGTCATAACTGACCACGCCGGGGGATGCGAGTGTCGTAGCAATGGCTATTACCATCCCAGTAATACCAAACACATTCCCATTCCGCGCCGTCTCGGGTGACGAAAGACCGCGCAGTGCCATAATGAAAAATATGCTGGCAATCAGGTAAGCGATCGCAGAGAAATTTTCGTCCATTTCAGGCCCTTACCTTGCTTTCTTTTTGTACATTTGAAGCATCCGTTGTGTGACCATAAAGCCACCAAAAATATTGATGGAGGCTAGCACGACTGCAATGAAACCGAAAATCTTTGCAGGATTTACGTCAGTAACATCAATTTCTTTGGGACCGGCCGCAATGAGTGCGCCCACAATTATTACTGATGAAATTGCATTTGTGACACTCATTAAGGGTGAATGTAATGCGGGTGTCACGTTCCATATTACATAATATCCCACAAAAATGGCTAAGATGAAGATGGTGAACATCGAAATAAAGCTACCGTCGGGATTTGCAATGGCGGTTGTTTGAATGAGGCTGGCACCTTGTTCGGCCCCGTCTTTGAGTATTTCAGTCACACTTTGTTCTTGAGCAGGCGTTGATTCTAGAACCATGGCCGTTACGCTCCTTTCACAACTTTTTTTGAACGCTGTACTTGGCGATTATTAATAGTTTTTTGCTTTGCTGCTTTCACAGTTCTTTCCTCGTGACGTTAGAAGATGCTTTTCCTGAGGGTGCCTTGCGACTAACCTTCCTCTTTAGTTTTGGGTGCACAACCGCTCCGTTTTCCGTTACTTTTATGCCATCAATTATTTCATCTTTGGGGTCGAAAACAAGTTTGTTCATTTTCTTATCAAAAAATGGTGCGAGAAAATTGAATAAGTTACGCGAAAACAGTTTACTAGCTTCCTCTGGAAGCCTGCCTGGAACGTTATCATAACCAACAATAGTAACCCCATTGTATTTTACGATTTGTCCTAGTTTTGAGCCGGCACAATTCCCCCCAGCTTCGACTGCAAGATCAACAACAATAGAACCCGGTTTCATCATTTTTAGCATTGCATTGGAGACGAGTTTCGGAGCGGGTCGGCCTGGTATTAGTGCAGTGCAAATAACAATATCTTGTTTTGTTATATGGTCGGAAATTAAACGAGATTGTTTGCGCTTATAATCGGCACTCATTTCTTTCGCATACCCACCTTCAGTCTGTGCCTTCCTGAATTCTTGGTTTTCCACCGCTATGAATTTTCCACCAAGCGACTCTACCTGCTCCTTTGTCGCAGGGCGTACATCTGTAGCTGTTACAATGGAGCCGAGACGTTTAGCGGTTGCTATTGCTTGGAGACCCGCCACACCGACACCCATGACGAAGATACGTGCTGGGGGGACAGTTCCTGCTGCTGTCATCATCATAGGCAGGGCCCTACCATAATGAATAGTAGAATCGAGCACTGCCTTGTAGCCAGCCAAATTTGATTGTGAGGATAAAATATCCATCGATTGTGCGCGCGTGATGCGAGGCATCAATTCCATTGCATAGCCAGTGACACCAGCTTTCGCCATTGCCAAAATAAATTTTGATTCTGTCAGCGCATTCATTTGACAGATAAGAATTTGGCCTTTGGTAAATGCAGCGAGTTCATTTTTCTTCTCACCGGCAATCATCGGGCGTTGAACCTTTAGAACTACATCAGCACCTTTTATGGTGGCTGCGGCGCTAGCCCCTATGGAAGCGCCAGCTGCTTTATAATCCTCATCACTAAAAGAGGCACAAGCGCCAGCATTTTTTTCAATTGAAATGTTAAAGCCGAGATCGACAAATTTTTTGACGGTTTCTGGTGAAGCTGCGACACGGGTTTCTCCGGTTCGCAATTCCTTTAATATGGAAATTTTCATTAAAAAGGTTCCTAAGATCGGATAGACCTAACAGTTAGGGAAAAATAGACCCTTTGTGTTCATAATTCTCTACACTGCCGAAAACTTTCAGGTTTGCCAAGAATTTACTCGCTTTTACAAATAAAAATGTCAAATATTCGCATGGGTCCAATCGTCGCAGGTGTGATAGTTATTGAATTTTGACAGCAAAGGCGAGGCGTTCTAGCTTTATTTGTGATCTCTGGAAGGGATGATTCGATGTCGAATAAGACTGAAACTGAAGTTAATTTGGTGTTCCCAACGCCGGTTCAGGTGAGCGAGATTGCTAACTCCAGAACACTTAATGAATCCCTCATCAGTGAAATTAATGATGTGCGTAAAGTGACGCCTAATGGTTTACCCAACTCGTGGTCATGCGAAGTTTATACAACAATTTCAAATAACTGTCGTCTGCATGAGCGTCCCGGATTTGCTGGGCTTGTGCGGCATATTGAGGTAGAGACCAAAAAATTTGCAGACCTGCTGGCCATTGAGCAATCTTCTAAACTCCTGCGGATAGCCGATTGCTGGGTTAATATTTATGGTCGCGGTCACTCCCAAGAAATTCACGCGCATGCTAATAATATTCTTTCCGGGGTCTATTTCGTAACAGCCCCGGCAGGAGCATCACCCATTATGTTCCATTCGCCAGACTGTGATTTAATGTTAGCCCCGAAGTTTAGTGAGCTTAATGATTACAATAACGCTGCCGTTGGCTTCGAGCCTCAACCCGGTACCATGTTAATATTCAGAAGTCACTTAAAGCACAGTGTTAAAACGAGCCAGATAGATGACGAACGCATTAGTATTGCATTTAATCTAAGGTACTGAAATTTTTTATAATGACCAACAAAAGAAATCGTGCGTTATTCCGGCAAAGGTAATTTGTATTTCGTTAATATTCGTGATTGGCGATCTTGTAATCGTTCGCTTCTGAAATCTTCAATCAGACCATTAAACATTTTATGCCAATTTATCTCGGCCTGGAGGTGTAGAAAAACAGACCCAAGACCAACTGCTGCCCGGTCCATAAAAACAAACTCACGAGGTGGCGCAACGCCACCTACTCTGCGTAATTCTTTATATACTTTGGTGGCAACTTGCGCTCCATAAAGACCATTTTCTGACTCTTGGATGCGCGTTACTTTATCTTTGAGAAGTGGTGAATATATAAATTTGGCCCAAATGTTAAGAACATCCATCAAATCTTTGTTCATATCTTTGAAGCCCCAACAAGCGTAGGCCTCGGCAGCGAGCATTTCATCGCCAGTCCTGAGTGCTTCATAAAGGTCGATGACCCCTTTTACAAAACGGGAGTGAAATATTCTGATGCAGCCAAAGTCCAGCAAATTGATAACTTGGTTTGGAGCTATTGTATAATTTCCAAGATGCGGATCACCATGGATCACACCAAAATGATAAAAAGGAACATACCATGCCCGAAACATATTTCGCGCCACTACATTTCTAACTTCAAGCGGTTCATCCTTAAAGCTTAAAAGCGGTTTACCATTAAGCCAAGTCATGGTGATAAGTCGCGGCGTTGAGAGGTCAGCAACAGGCTTGGGTATACAAACATGTTTTTCATCTTTTAACATGTCGGAATATAATTCCATGTGGCGCCTCTCTCGGTCGTAATCAAGTTCCTCACGTAAACGGGCGGCTATCTCCTGATATATTTGACTTGTTGAGAGGGAGCGTGTCCCGCGCTCGTAAATAGAAAATACGAGTTTTAACTGTTTCAAGTCTGCTTCCACTGCTGAAAGCATGTTGGGATATTGTAATTTGCACGCAAGATCTTTGCCTTCTAAGGATTTTGCTTTATGGACCTGACCCAGAGACGCGGCGTGCGCGGCTTGTCTGTCAAAGATTTCAAATTTCTGGTCCCAGTTTTTGCCAAGCTCATTTACCAAACGTCTTCTGACAAAAGGCCAACCCATTGGGGGAGCATTTGTCTGAAGACGTCCAAGAGCTTCTACATAATTTGATGGCAAGGCATCTGGAACTGTTGCGAGTAATTGGGCCACTTTCATTAATGGGCCTTTGAGCCCACCCAAAGCGACCTCAAGATCTTGCGCATCTTTAGTCTGATTGAGATCGCGCCCCAGTAAACGGGCCGTAGCCATTTTGCTGGCCAGTCCACCTATCGTGCCTCCTACCTTGGCATAGCGACGCAGCCTCCCGCTCAGATTGTTTTTATCAGAGTCCGTCATTTTATTGTAATTTGTAAGGGTTGAGGTTAAGGCCGATTTCACGCCCCGAAATCAAGTCAGCAGTAATGCGCCCCATAGTAGGACCCAGCGTCATGCCAACATGGCCCCCGCCGAAACCAACAAAAATGTTCTCATGTCCTATTATATTGCCGAGCCGGGGAACAGAATCCGGCATTGATGGTCGACAACCCATCCAAATTTGACGCTCATCTGGATGAAGGCCTTTCACTGCTCGCAATGCTCTGGGTATCATTCGACGCACTCGTGTGAAGTCCGGAGGGGCATCAGTGCTAGCGAGTTCAACTCCCGACGTTAGTCTGAGTCCTGTGTTCATAGGAGAAAGAAACATGGATTCTTCAAAAACATTTATGGGATGACTGAGGCCCGGTTCCGGTGTTGGCAACATTACGTGATAACCGCGTTCCGCCTCGAGAGGCACTTTTATTCCTATGGTTGCGAGTAATTTTTTTGACCAAGCGCCTGCCGTTATTACCAGTCGTTCCGCTGTATGCTCACCATTAGCAGAGCTTACAGTTACACACTTTGGATCACTTCGTGTGATACCCAGAACCCGTTCTGATGTTCGAACACCGCCGCGGGCTAAGAATGCCTCATGGAGCCCAAGCATCAATTTATTAGGGTCTAATATATGTCCGCTATCTGGGGTCAAAAAGGCATGTTGGAAAATAGGTTTCAGGCCATGCTCCACTTGTCCAATTTCATTCGAATTCAAGATTTCTACTTCACGGCCTATATCGCTAAGTAGTTTCAAGATCCATTGTGCTTGCTGCCAGCCACGTTCTGTTTCAAAAACTGTAAGCAATCCAGGCTGATGGGTTAACCCACTTAGACCTGTAATTGATAATAAATGTTCGTAGTTTTCACTGGCATGGGCAAGAAGCCCGGCTTTGCGGCGCGCATTGTGCTGAACACGGTTTGGTGCAGCATTTAGGACAAGCCGTGAAAGCCATGGCATTAATTTAGGCAAGTATCTCCATCGAATCATGAGCGGGCCATGGGGATTAAATAGCATAGACGGAACATTTGCTATTGTGCGAGGGGTGGCGGTCGGAACACAACTCGCAACACTTATTACTCCAGCATTTCCCGACGAGGTTCCTTTATCAGGCTGGCCAGTCTCGAAAAGAGTGACATGGTGCCCATCATCTAATAAGAATATGGCTGTTGATATACCGGCTATGCCACCACCTACGACTATCACGTTACGCTTTTTTACCGGCTCTCCATTGCGGGTAGCTCTCGGTTCTACCATTAGCTTGCATTCCTTTACAGGTCGAGTGTCTCAAGTTCATCAATAAATCCTTCTATAACGCTCAAGCCCCTATTCCAGAAGTCGGGGTCGGCCGCATTCAAATTAAATGGAGCGAGTAACTCCTTGTGTCTCAAGGTGCCCCCAGCACATAATAAATGGAGATATTTATCGACAAAGTGTGGATCAACGCCTTCATAAACTGAATAGAGAGAGTTTACCAAACAATCTCCAAACGCATAGGCGTAAACATAAAATGGGGAATGAATAAAATGCGGTATGTACATCCAATAGTTTTTATAAACAGGGCTAAATTTGAGCGCGGGCCCTAAGCTCTCTTCTTGACCTCTCAGCCATATATCACCGATACGATCCGGCGTGATTTCTCCCATTTTCCGTTCGGCGTGGACGTTTTTCTCAAATTCACAGAATGCTGTTTGTCTCACGACAGTATTTAACATGTCCTCAACTTTGCTGGCTATCATAGCGCAGCGCTCAGCCGGGTTGTGTGTGGTTTTCAGCATTGATTTAAAGGTAAGCATTTCGCCGAACACAGAGGCGGTTTCGGCCAATGTCAATGGCGTGTCTGCCATGAGGTGACCTTGTTCTGCAGCTAAAACTTGGTGGACGCCATGCCCAAGTTCATGTGCTAGCGTCATCACATCACGAACCTTACCTTGATAGTTCAGAAGCAGATAGGGATGGACTGAGGGAACGGTTGGGTGAGCGAAAGCGCCAGAGGCTTTGCCTGGCCGCACGGGTGCGTCGATCCAATCGTTATCAAAAAAGCGTTGCCCTACTTTGGCGAGGCGCGGAGAAAATTCGCCGTAAGCGTTAATAATAGTTTGTTTTGCATCATCCCAAGCAATAATGCGATTGTCCGAATGAGGCAGCGGGGCATTGCGATCCCAATAATCAAGTTGTTCTGAACCGAACCATTTTGCTTTAAGTGCATAATAGCGGTGAGATAACCTGGGATACGCAGATCTCACAGCCTCTAGGAGCGCATCAACCACCTCATCTTCAACAAAATTTGAAAGATTGCGTGCGCTAATAGGTCGAGCAAATCCACGCCAACGGTTTTCGATTTCCTTATCTTTTGCAAGTGTATTGGTAATTAGTGCAAATGTTTTTGCATTTTCTCCAAGAACGTGGCCAAAGCACTCGGCAGCTTCCTTGCGAACTTCAGTCTCTGGATCGGAAAATAAGTTTAAAATTTCAGTTTCTGTCATCTTGCGACCACGGAAAGGAAAGCGCATTTCTGCTATCGTTTGATCAAACAGGCGTATCCAAGCCGTGCGCCCAGACATCGATTTTTCATGCAATAATTCTTCGAGTTTATCGTCAAGTTGGTATGGTCTCATGGCTCGCACGTCACGAAGCCATGGGTGGTAATACTTAAGTTCATCTGTTTGCATCAGCTCATCGAGAGCTGTATCTTCAATTTGATTGATTTCCAGTGTGAAAAACAGCAAAGAGGAACTAATTTCATTAACTTTTTCCTGTGATGTTTGATAAAAACGGCCAATATCTGGATCGCTAACATTGCGTGCATGCACTAGTCCGGCAAAGCTAAGGATAGCACTCAGTTTTTCGTCTATTCGTTCGAATTCTTGAATTGCTAATGCCAATTCGGTGCCTGAAAGCACACCAACTTTGTGCTTATATGTTTGTTCGAATGCCTTTGCTGCTTTAGAGGAATTTTCAATATCGCGCGCAAGCTCTTTAGAATCTCTGCCTGAATATAGGTCGCTCAGATCCCACTCTGGTAAAACTCCGAGATTATCTTTCATGGCCATCACTTTACTCCCAAGCATCTTAAGGCGATATATTGTGTTAAGACCGATAAAACAAGAAGTATGAGAAAGATGTGGGAAGAAAATTGAGCCAGAAAATCGAATCAAAGGAAGCAAAAAACCTTCCGGGCCTTTTTTTCAAGCAGGCTGAAAAATTTCGCGATGCACCATTTTTGTCAATCAAGGAAGAGGGATGCTGGATAACCCAAAGTTGGTCCAAGATTGCTAATGATGTTTTGGCGTTAGCTCGTGGATTGAAAGAAAGAGGAATTGAAAGGGGAGATAGGGTAGTAATTGTTTCTGAGAACCGCCCTGAGTGGCTTATTGCTGACCTGGCAATTATGACATTGGGAGCCATAACAACGCCGGCGTACACCACAAATACCTCTGAAGATCATCTATATCTGCTTCGAGATAGTGGAGCAAAGACTGTAATAGTTTCGACAGAAACTCTGCTTGAAAACCTTTTGCCTGCAGTACAGAAAGTCCCAGCAATTGAAATGGTTGTGATCATGGATCACACAGTGACATCGGATGTTGGTGAATTTAAGATATGCCACTGGGGCGATCTGTTGAGTGAAGGTCCGTTGCTCGGCCGAGATAAACTGATTGAAGATATTAAACGGACTGACGCCGCTTGTATAATATATACCTCGGGGACCTCAGGAAACCCAAAAGGGGTACTGCTCAGTCATGGCGCGATCCTTTGCAATTGTACGGGCGCTCACATGTTTTTGAGGGATGTGCCAAGCTTTAAGCAGGGTTGTGAGATCTTTTTATCATTTCTTCCGTTATCGCATTCTTACGAACATACCTGTGGTCAATTTTTGCCAATATCAATCGGTGCACAAATTTTTTATGCAGAGGGATCTGATAAGCTTGTAGCTAATATGGCTGAAGTGCAGCCTACCATTATTGCTGCTGTGCCTCGGCTTTATGAGGCGATACGTGGGCGTATTCGTCGCCGCATTGAGGGTGTGGGCGGGATGCAACAAAAGCTCTTTGAAACGACTATTGCCTTGGGACGCAAAAAGTATGAATCGACGTCAAGATTAACAATAAAAGAAAGACTCCAAGATACAGCATTAGAATATTTAGTGCGTCGAAAAATAAGAGCCCGATTCGGTGGCAAACTAAAAACTTTTGTCTCTGGCGGTGCTGCATTAAATTACGAGGTTGGAGTGGAGTTCTTGGCTTTGGGGTTAAATATTCTTCAAGGGTATGGGCAGACGGAGTCAGCTCCCGTCGTCAGCTGCAATGCGTATGCAAAGAATAAACTTCGTACTGTGGGCCCCCCTTTGAGTGGCGTAGAGGTAAAAATTGCCAATGATGGCGAAATTCTCGTTCGGGGTGAGCTGTTGATGGATGGTTACTGGAATAGACCAGACGAGACAAATGAAACGATTCGCGATGGTTGGCTTTACACCGGGGATATTGGAGTGCTGGACGAGGACGGATATATTGAAATTACGGATCGGAAAAAGGACATAATAGTCAACTCAGGCGGCGATAATATATCGCCAGCACGAGTGGAATCTATGCTTACCGAGACGATGGAGATCGAACAAGCATTAGTGTTTGGGGACAAAAAACCACATTTGGTGGCGTTGATTGTTCCGTCAGTGGATTATGCTTCAGAGTGGGCATCCAAGAAAAAAGTCGATCACGATATAGAACTTTTTATAAAAGACATTGAGTTCGTTAAAGGCATTGAGCAGTCGGTCGATCGAGTAAATAAGAAGTTATCGATAATTGAGAGAATAAGGCGCTTTATTGTAATCCCACAGGCATTTAGCGTAGAAAACGAAATGATGACCCCCACCTTAAAACTGCGCCGGCATAATATTCTTTCCCAATACGGAAAAGATTTAAATGCGCTCTATCGCAGATAAATGAGGCCTTTTTTTTACATTAAATTTGAAAAAGTTTTTATGGTCCTTAAACGTTGAGTGGACTGGGGCATTTCTGACATTGAATGGACCAAGCCTAACTGTGGACGCATTTCGATAATTAGCTAGATACCGTGATATTTACGAAACCAAGCAACAAACTTAGGCAAACCAATTTCGATGGGCGTTTTGGGTGTGTAATCGAAGTCGCGTTGCATAGGTCCTATGTCCGCAAAGGTTGTTTTAACATCACCAGGTTGCATGGGTTGGAAGTTTATTTCGGCTTTGCAGCCCGTTGAATTCTCTAGAATTTCGATAAAACGCATTAACGGCTCGGGTGAATTATTGCCAATATTATAAACTCTATGGGGAGCCTCGCCCGTTTTTTGCTTTGGTGGGTTATCGAGACAAGATAAGATGCCAGCAATAATATCATCAATGTATGTGAAATCGCGTTCCATATCGCCATTATTGAAGACTTTAATTGGCTCTCCCTCTAACATTGCCTTAGTGAACAAGTACGCTGCCATATCTGGCCTGCCCCACGGTCCGTAAACAGTAAAAAAGCGTAAACCTGTGCTAGGGATTTTGAAAAGATGGCTGTAGCAATGCCCCATTAATTCATCAGCGCGTTTTGTAGCAGCATACAGAGAAATTGGTGTATCTGTTCTATCTTCAACAGCAAATGGAACTTTTGTATTGCCCCCATAAACTGAAGATGAACTGGCATAAACAAGGTGTTTGATATTTTTGAGTCCGCGACAGAACTCTAGAATAACTAATTGGCCCATTACATTAGCTTCTATGTAAGCTGACGGATTCTCAAGCGAATAGCGTACTCCAGCCTGAGCTGCTAAATGTATTACATTGCTAATTTGTGGATGCTTCTCTGACAAATTGTCCATAAAGTTACTGTCAGCAACATTGCCGCAGGCGAATTGAAAATTTTTGTTCTTAGAAATACGGTTTAAACGAGCTTCCTTAAGTGAAACATCGTAGTAGTCATTGAGGTTGTCTATGCCAACTACCTTGTCACCGCGTGCGAGCAGGGCTAGTGCAACGTAATGGCCTATGAATCCGGCTACGCCAGTGACAAGTGTCTTCATGAGAAATTAAGTCCAGGTAAAATGACCAGTTCAACCATACAATGGATTGGTTCGAAAATCATCCCTTGCCATGCACTTTCTAACGTTTCTTTGGTTTCTGACAATCGGATGGTTAAAATTTAGATCAGTAAGTTGTTCGTTAAGAGACAATGGAACGAGTGTTGGGCATTTTTTATCCATAAAAAATACATTTCAGATTGATCCAGGTGTGTTGATTTGGCACCCATAATTAATTTTTAAGAACGGCATGCTGCATTGGTAGAAAATGATTGTTATTTGGCTTACAAAACGAGACACTCTTCAAAAATACTTCAAGATGATTGTTTGCTGAGAAGGGCTGACTATTCAAAAATTTTCAATTTGGCCAATTATCGAAAGGTTATTCAGGTTGATAAAAAGATATAAAAAAACCTTGCTGATAAGGACCGTAGTCATAATGCTCTCGCTTTTTATAAGCAAGTCACCTGTTAATGCAGAAGCTATTAAAGTTGAAATTACGCCCGCCCCTATAGCTGTCAATCCAGGCCAGACAGTAAAACTTGGGGCAAACCTATCTAATTTACCCCCGAACGCACGTTTAAGCTGGTCTATAGATGCGGTTGGTGTTGCAGAGGCTCAGAAGGGCAGACTCAGTAGGGACTTTCAGCCTACATATACTGCTCCTCAAATCGCACCGAAGAAACCGATTTTTATCCAAATCCTTGCTTTCATTGATGGTGTGCCAGTTGCGGGCGCAAAATCGAAGATTATTTTCGTAGCTTCCGGTGGAGGCGAAAAAAAGGGTAAGCTCAATAATGAAAGTGGCTCGGCCCGTCAAGGCGAGCCTGTGCAGGGAGACAAGCCGGGCTTGAAGGGAGGATCGAGCGGACAAGCCTCATCTGGCCAAAAAGGTGAGCCAAAAAAAATCGGACAGCTTGAGGCGAAAACCAGGCTTATGCAAAAAGGCGAACAAGGGCAAAAAGGTGCGTCGGGTAAAAGGGGTAAAGCCAAAGGAAGTAATGTTCCCGTTAAAAATAATGATCTTGGCCAAAAAGATGAATCCAGCCATATAGATAAGTCTGGCGAGATGGGGTCGGGACAATCCAAAGGGCAATCTGAAAAAAAAGATATTATAAATTGGACCGTACCACCACCGCCAGACCCAATTAATTCCGGTAAAATCATATGGAATATTGATCCCGGGCGAAACCGATCGGGTAGTTGTGTGCTGCCTTCGTGCGGACAGTCAGGGCCATCAGCGCCGCCAGAGCCACCTCCTCTGCTCGCCCCCGAACAATGGAATTGAGGGTGACGACTATTTTTTATTTAAATAAATAATTGTAGTCTTGCTTTTGTCAGGTGTTTATCAAGCTTCTGGAGATGTCCTCGCCTCAGATATTAGCTGGGATGCGGGTACCACCGATTTGTCTGATCCCAAAGGCAGAGCTATCATTCCGAGCGCCGCTTTGTAGGTATCTAAAAGATATTCCTGTTCTTCACGGTCTGACGATTCCATTTTGCGTAAACGCACTATCTGACGCATTATCTTTGGATCAAAGCCTGTGGCCTTGGCCTCAGCATACACCTCTCGTAAATCATCACCGAGTGCTATCCGCTCCTCTTCCAACCGTTCGATGCGCTCAATAAAAGCTCTCAAACGATCACCTGCAACTCCACCGACATCTGCCATTTCAAAAACCCTCAAAAAATACAATTAACAAATACGCTTATCTTATTCCCTGGCTTTTGAAAAGGAACAGCTTAGGAATTTTGGGTTTCCTTATATTTCTCAATTTGTTCCGGCGTTGCCTCTAGTTGATATTTGGTACGCCATTCGTCATACGGCATGCCGTACACAATTTCTCGCGCACCTTCGTAGTCCATCTGAAGCCCCTTTTTTTTCGCAGAGGCAAGATACCATTTGGACATACAGTTACGACAAAACCCTGCCAAATTCATTAGATCGATATTTTGTACGTCGGTTCTCTCTTGCAAATGTTTCACCAGTCTGCGGAAAGCAGCAGCTTCAAGCTCAACAACAGTGTTGTCATCCATAATTGCCTCCATTTTTATAACCATACCATCCGATGCACCAACTTAAATACAGAATCTCTCATTTTAATGTTTGCATAATACGTGCATTACCCATTCATAACGTAGCATTTACACCAACGGCCTGCATTTAAGCACTCATAAAATGGTCCGCAAGAACCGCTACGAATTAACATAAATTTTACCTAAACCGACCAATTTTTATTTTGTGTCTTATGAACCCTGAGTCATGCCGAGTTTATAATAAAAAAAAATGCCCAAAAATGTATTTGAATGCTGATTTCGAATGTAAGTTCCACTACTGTCTAACCATGCGTCGCAAACACCTTACAAAAATCGTTGCCACACTTGGCCCAGCCTCTGAGAGGCCCGAGATTATTCGGGCCTTGTTTCAGGCTGGAGTTGATGTATTTCGCCTAAACTTCAGCCATGGGACGCATGCGGACAAGCAATCAAATATTGAAATCATCCGGGATATTGAGAAGGAAACTGGCCGCCCTATTGCAATAATGATGGATCTGCAGGGTCCAAAACTGCGCATAGGTCAGTTCTCAAAGGGCGCCGTTGAACTCAATGTAGGTGACGCTTTCCGGCTTGAATTAGAGAACAAACAAGGAAGTGAGGAACGGGTAACGCTTCCACATGCTGAAATTTTTGCTGCACTCAATGCGCCAACGGAGCTTCTTCTTGATGACGGTAAAATTCGTTTAAAGGTCAAAGAAAGTGGGCCGGATTTTGCCGACACTGAAGTGATAGTCGGTGGCAGTCTTTCGGATCGCAAGGGAGTAAACGTTCCGGGCGTATTACTTCCGTTATCAGCATTGACGGAGAAGGATTTACGCGACATGAATTTCGGCCTTGATAACGGGGTTGATATTTGTGCCTTATCATTTGTACAGCGGCCTCAAGATATAGCGGACGCCAGAAAACTGATTCAGAATAGAGCGGCATTATTAACTAAATTTGAAAAGCCTGCCGCAATACAACATCTCACAGAATTCGTTGAAATGTCGGATATGGTGATGGTAGCACGCGGAGATTTGGGCGTTGAGATGCCCCCTGAAGAGGTTCCAGCCCTCCAGAAGCGAATTGTTGCTTTATCTCGACGTATGGGCAAGCCTGTAATTGTTGCAACACAGATGCTAGAATCAATGATAAATGCCCCAACGCCAACCCGCGCAGAGGCATCAGATGTAGCTACAGCAGTTTATGACGGTGCTGATGGAGTGATGCTTTCGGCAGAGACAGCAGCCGGCAGGTATCCCATTGAGTCTGTTGCTATGATGAATAGGATCGTCGAACATACCGAGAATGACACTCAATACCGACGTTATCTCGAGGCTGATAGGGTCGTGCCAGAGGCGACTGCGGCGGATGCCATCAGCGCAGCTGCAAATCAAGTTGCGGAAACCCTTTCTGCAAAGGCAATCGTAACATACACAACATCTGGTTCGACGACACGCCGTGCAGCGCGTGAAAGGCCTGATGTGCCGGTAATAGGATTAACTCCGTCTGTCGAGACGGCACGGAAGCTATCTGCAGTGTGGGGTGTCCACAGTGTACATACCAAGGATGCCCGTGATTTTTCAGAGATGGTTAGGTTTGCAAGTGATCGAGTGCTCTCTGATGGGTTTGCTGAAATAGGAGATCGTATTGTAATAACTGCTGGGGTTCCTTTTGGAACGCCGGGAGCAACCAACATTCTTAGAATCGCCCGTGTTGGCCAATTTACTGGACAGAGAATTTAAGAATGCTAGGGAACATGAATATCACTGGCGTATGTTTATTCTAAATTGGGTAGTAAACCTCTCACTCTTGGGTTGGCTGCTGCCGAACCGTTGTTCACCAGGCCTGTCTAGCTCTCAAGTTTGGGTTTTTGATTTAGCATTTTGTCGATTGACACAGATGGGTCCATGTTTTGCCTGAATTAGTTGCTAATTTTTTTGAGCAAACAGCTGAAGCTGCGATAATAAAGTTTCGCAGTATATGCGAGTCCAATGGTCTTGACATTTGGACGATGGACGACACAGGAGACATGAGCTATGTGCTCGATATTGTTAGAATAGGTTCTCCGGATGCGCCATCAGTGTTGGTTCTAACGCCAGGAGCCAGCGAGGGTGAGGGCCTTTGTGCCTCTGCAATACAGTGTTGTGTCCTGGCAGGAGCTATTAGGCGTGAGCTTCCCCGAAAGGTTGCCATTCTACTCATTCATAGTGTGGCACCGAACTGGAAATTTGTACCGAAAAAGAGACTGTCAAATTCTGAAAGCAATTGGAATGATGCTCTTTTAGTCGCTGCGGAGACCCGATATAAAGAATTTGTTAGGACTGGTAAAAAACTGCGAAAACCGCAACAGGTTATACAACGGAAAGCCGAGCTTTCGCCGGAAAAAAAACTTAGAACTCTCATTGGCAGTTATCTTTCTCGAGCCAAGCGAATAGGTGTGATCGATGTAAGGACCGGGCCGGGTTTTTATGGAGAATGCGATGTGATTGCTTGTGCTGGTAAGGACACATCAGTAGGCAAGTGCGCGAGACTTTGGTTTGGTGCTAGAGCAGAACTAGATAACACGTTGTCTGTTGCGGCCCCCGGGCCATTTGCTCAAAGCCTAATTGCCAACTTGCCCCCGGTTCAATTAGGTGCAGCAGTTATGGAGTTCGGTACATATTCTCTACAAGCATTTCTTAGAACAAACACCGGGAGAATCTTCTACCCTATAGATTCCAATTGGCGAACGCAGGTTATGGATAAAGCGCATATAGTCATACGGCAGGCTGTTGCAGAGTTAGCATAATTATAACCTTTTTTACCGTGGTTTATCACCTTTGATAGTGATCCTTCGCATGCAACGGCGCTGGCCTTGATAGTCATTAACTGCGTAATGCATTACACAACGATTATCCCACACTGCGACTGTACCGGGCTGCCAGCGGAGACGGGCAGTAAATTCTGGACGTCTGATATGCTCTAATAAAAACTCGATTATAGGTAACGACTCCTCAAATTCGAAATCTGCAAATCCTTCAGTGTGTGAGCTGATATAAAGCCCTTTGCGGCCGGTCTCGGGGTGAGTGCGTATTATGGGGTGGTGGCTTCTGGTATCGATTTCAGGTGGTGGATTAACGGGTTTAACATGGCTATGACCTTTATATCGATCGCGCTTGTCCTGTCCGCCACGTCTTCTATTACGGTTACCAGTGTTCTCAACTCTAATATTAGCAAGTAATTTCTTCAGCCCAGTAGATAGCGCATCATACGCCAGATACATGTTAGAATACATTGTATCGCCGCCAACGGGAGGTGTTTCTATTGCGTGTAGTATGGTTGCTTTGGCTGGTTTCGCGACGAAGCTCTGATCAGTATGCCATAAATTACCAAAATTGCGTTTATCACTCGGGTTCTTGATCAATTCCAATATTTCAGGATGGCCTCTCATTGTAGGCATAAATGGGTGGGTGTGTATGGCACCCCACTTTCTGGCAAATCGCACCAGACCAGTGGGAGATAAATCCTGATTGCGAAAGAAAATCATGCTATGGTCGAGCCAAGCTTGATGAATATCGCGGAACACTTCACGTTTGACGGGCCTCGACAAGTCGACCCCTATAATTTCACCTCCCATGGCACCAGCTAAAGGGGCTACATCCAGCGTTTTATATTCGGTGCGTCTTTCTTTAATCATATTATCTCGCAATGTTGCTAGCGGGGTTTGTCACCTTTTATGGTTATCCTATGCATGCGACGCCTTTGACCCGGATAATCCGAGACGGCGTAGTGTTGTAGACAACGATTATCCCAGATTGCAATTGAATCTTTTTGCCACTTAAAACGCGCAATAAACTCTTCTTTCGTGCAGTGCTTACGTAGCATGTCAATTAAAAAATTTCCTTCCTCTCCAGAAAACCCAACCAATTCCTGCGTATGCACACCTATATAAAGCGCCTTTCTTCCCGTCTCTGGGTGCGTGCGAACAAGAGGATGTTGGGAGTTTGTTTTAACCCCCTTTGGGGGCACCTTTGGTTTAGCACTCGCGCCTTTGTAACGGTTTTCACGGTTCCCATATTTGGCACTGCGTTTGTTCCCGTCACCAACATTAAACGTTCTAATTGGCTCAAGCATTTTTTTCATGCCCGGGGATAGGGCTTCGTATGCGTCATACATATTTGCGTACAGAGTGTCCCCTCCGACTGTCGGGGTTTCTTTTGCATACAATAGGGTTGCTTTTGCTGGCCGCGGTGCAAACATCTGGTCAGTGTGCCAACGATTACCGAATGTATAGGTATCAGTCTCAGTTTTCTTAACTTCAAGTATTTCAGGATATCGGCGAAGTCCTCTCACAAAAGGATGGACATGAATGCCGCCCCATTTTTTTGCAAATTTTAAAAATTGGTCCGAAGTGATTTTCTGATCTCGAAAAAACAGCACTTGATATTTCAACCAGGCCTCATAAATCTCGGTGAATGTTTTGCGGTTCATAGGTTTTGCAAGATTAACGCCCGAAACTTCTGCCCCGCATGATCCTGCGATGGGTTCAATTGAAATTGTCTCGTATGCCACTAGGCTCCTCCCAATCAAGCCAAAGAAATCAATTGTACTAGCTCAATATCCTACTATACGTTGTTTAAGGCAAGATAGCAGACATTGTCGGAAGCTGACGTTTTGAAAGATAAGCAAAGCTGAGCAAGGAATATTAGGCTTTCCCTTGATAAATTTTAATTATGGTGCTCAGCATTTCCAAAGCCTCTCCTCTCGGGCGTTGGAATGTATTGCGCCCTATTATTGAGCCTGAACCACCTCCATCTCGCACCTCGCGTATTTCTTTGAGAACGCCATCCAAATCTTTAGCCTCACCTCCTGAAAAGACTACTATCCTCCGGCCATTGAAAGTCGCTTTAATTACATGCGCTATGCGCAAAGCCAACGTTGAGATGTCCACTCCGTTGTCTTCGTATACTTTCTTAGCTTCTGCTTGAAAAAGCACACCAGTAGGTGGTTTCACTTTTATCACGTGTGCGCCCAATTCGGCAGCTAGATGTGCAGCGTACGCACAAACATCTATGGCTGTTTCTCCCTCGCGCGTAAGATCTCCACCTCGCGGATACGACCACAATACACAAGCAAGGCCAACCGCCTTAGCCTCCTCTGCAAGCTCCCGAAATTCTTCCATTAATTCGAATTGGTCATCTGAACCTGGATAAATAGTAAAACCGATAGCGGAACAGCCAAGTCTTAAGGCATCATTTACACTGCCATAAACGGCTTGGTCCTTAGACGTGGCGTGACTGTTTGAGCTATTGAGTTTCAAAATAGTTGGAATTGCACCAGCAAAGCTGTCAGCTCCTGCTTCTATCATTCCGAGTGGCGCGGCATATGCCGAAAGCCCGGCATCTACGGCCAATTGAAAATGATAATGAGGGTCGTATGCCGGCGGATTCTTTTCAAAGCTTCGAGCAGGGCCATGCTCAAACCCCTGATCGACGGGCAAAATGAGTAATTTGCCGGTTCCTCCAAGACGTCCATGCATGAGAATACGCGCTAGGTTGGCTTTCGTTCCGGCGCAATCGCTTTCATAATTGGCCAGTATTTTTTTGACACGTTGAGTAACTTTCATGCTCATTCCCTATCGATTATGATTCAATTTTCTGATTGAGCAATACAAGAGCCAGAGAGTATTTTCAACTTGTCAGAGTAATCCTTGCTAAGGTATTCAATTCGCGTCCAAAAGCCATGTTCGACACGCCGTGTCAATTTTTTGGCCGGTTAACTCTAAGTGATAGAAGTCGAGTGATTCGGGGCGGGTGCGAATAAGCTTGGAATCAGTTTGAAGGGCGATATCTGCAACTTTATCGGCACTAATACCATCAAAGCGAATATAATCAACTCCCTGCCGCAAAGCTGCTAGAGCGTGCCCGGGGCTGTCTCCGCAATCGAGCATTGCCTTCACGATCACATCCGGAAATTCGCTCTTACCCTTTCTTATAACAGCTTGGAACCAACCTGGGCCAACTGTTCCGGCCGCACCAAGCGCACTCAATAATAAAATTGGTCTTGGAATAGCTGATGCTACACTCAATGCCAGCCTCACATGTGCCAGGCTATGAATAGTTACGGCTTTATGAAGTCCGCTCAGTCTAATGACCCCAGTGCAACTGCTGTATCAGACATACGGTTTGAGAAACCCCACTCGTTATCATACCACGATAAAACTCTGACCAAAGATCCCTCAATAACTTGGGTTTGTGTTAAATCAAACACTGAACTTGCGGGATTATGGTTGAAATCAACCGAGACTAGAGGCGCTTCGTTAGTTGCCAGAACGCCTTTAAGCTTGCCATTTGCTTCTTTTACAATGGCATCGTTAATTTCTTCAACAGTTGTAGTGCGGCTTGCGTTGAATTTGAAATCAATTAGTGAAACGTTCGGAGTTGGGACACGTATGGCCGTTCCATCAAGTTTCCCGTCCAGTTCGGGCAACACCAATCCGACGGCTTTTGCTGCACCCGTTGAAGTTGGGATCATGGCCTCTGAGGCGGAACGTGCCCGGCGGAGGTCACTGTGTAGTGTGTCAACAGTCCGCTGATCCCCGGTAAACGAATGAATAGTTGTCATATAACCCTGTTCAATGCCAATTGCATTATTCAGAACGTAGGCAACAGGTGCTAGGCAGTTAGTAGTACATGAAGCATTTGAAATCACGCTATGTTCAGCAGAAAGCTGATCATTATTTACTCCATACACCAACGTCAGATCAACGCCGCTCGCTGGTGCGGATATGAGGACTTTTTTGGCACCAGCTTCTATGTGCATTGATGCATCTTCTTTGCTGACAAAAATACCGGTACATTCAAGGGCTACATCAACACCCAATTCTCCCCAAGGCAGTTTTTTAGGGTCACGTTCAGCTGTGACCTTGATCTTGCCTTTACCTAAATCAATCCAATCATCTCCTGTAGTAATGTCTCCGGGGAAGATACCGTGCACCGTGTCATATTTGAGCAAATGAGCGTTGGCTTTGACCGAACCCAGATCATTTATTCCTACAAATTCTATATCATTGCGATCCGCTTCATAAGCAGCACGCAAAACCAGACGGCCAATGCGGCCAAATCCATTTATTGCTACTTTCACTACCATAGGAACTCCCCCAAATTTACTAGCCGGCCTTTTACTGATGGATCCTGCTACTTTATTTAAACTGTGGCGCTGATGTAAACTGAATGACGGCGAGGTTCAAGCATAGAGGATACAGCCATAATTAAATGCGACTTTTCACTGCACCAACAATTGCCTCGGGTGTAATGCCAAAATGGGTGTATAGGTCTTCGGCTGGCCCTGAGGCCCCAAATGACGTCATTCCAACGAATATACCATCTGAGCCTACATAGCGTTCCCAGCCGAATCCCACCGCCGCTTCAACGGCGACTTTGGGGTGCCCCACCCCGAGTATCGCCTCTTTATATTTTTCATCCTGTTGGTCAAATAATTCAAGGCAGGGTGCGGAAACTACAGCCGTTGCAATCCCATCGTTTTGTAATTTTTTTCGAGCTGCACACGCAATCTCAACTTCTGATCCAGTAGCTATTATTGTAGCCTGACGATCACCATCTGGTTCTCTAAGAATATACGCACCCTTGCTGGCTAAATTATCTGAGGAGAATCGATTGCGGACCGACGCAACACCCTGTCGGGTTAATGCGATTATAGACGGGCCTGCTGCACACTTTAATGCTAGCTCCCAACATTCAGCCGTTTCAGTTGCGTCAGCTGGTCGGAATACTCTTACGTTTGGAATAGCTCGCAACGCAGCCAAATGTTCTACTGGTTGATGAGTAGGGCCATCTTCGCCCAGTCCAATAGAATCGTGTGTCATTACGTAAATGACTCTTTGCCCCATGAGCCCTGAGAGGCGAATTGAAGGACGGCAATAATCAGTGAATATCAGAAAAGTACCTCCATAAGGAATAACGCCTCCATGAAGTGCCATGCCGTTCATTGCTGCCGCCATGCCATGTTCCCGTACTCCGTAATAAATGTAGTTGCCCGAGAAATCATGAGGGCTGATGGGCTTCATATCATTGGCCTTAGTGAGGTTGGACCCAGTTAAATCAGCTGAACCACCTATTAATTCGGGAATCACTGGGCTGAGTGCATCAAGTGTAAGCTTAGACGCCTGCCGGGTCGCCAGCCGGTCTTGCTTGGCTGCTGCTTCTTTTTTGAAATCTATTATTGCTTCAGTCCATTGCTCGGGCAAGTCTCCAGCCATTCGACATTCAAATTGATCTCTTGTTTTCTCGTCTAGCTCATCTAGGCGCATGCTCCATGATTGGAATTCTTGTTGGCATCTCGCGCCGGCACGACTCCATGCGTTCGAAACTGCCTCAGGAATAACAAAAGGGTCATATTGCCAGTTTAGGTGCTCTCGCGTTGCCGCAATCTCTTCATTACCCAACGGCGCACCATGTGTGACTTCGCTTCCTTGTTTATTGGGCGCCCCGTACCCTATTACTGTTTTACACGCTATCATCGATGGTCGATCCTCTTTTTGGGCATTATCGATTGCTTCTGCGATCGCTTCTGGGTCGTGGCCGTCAACAGCTTGTGTGTGCCATCCAACAGCATCAAACCGCCTTTGTTGA
Organism: Pseudomonadota bacterium; assembly: GCA_036339585.1. Taxonomy (NCBI): domain Bacteria; kingdom Pseudomonadati; phylum Pseudomonadota; species Pseudomonadota bacterium. The sequence goes on along the minus strand of JAYZAS010000001.1, from coordinate 178,601 downwards.
TCATCGCTTACGGCGATTGAGGTCTGGCCATCTATAGAAATTTGGTTGTCATCAAAAAGTAAAATCAATTTGTTTAACTTGAGATGTCCAGCAAGTGATATAGCCTCGTGGCTCACGCCTTCCATGAGGCAACCGTCTCCGGCGAATACATATGTGCGATGGTTGACAATTTCATCACCAAAGCGCGCATTTAAAAGTCGTTCGGCAATTGCCATTCCGACTGCATTTGCGATGCCTTGTCCTAGTGGCCCGGTCGTGGTTTCCACACCTGCCGCATGGCCAAACTCAGGATGGCCAGCTGTGCGACTACCGAGTTGACGAAACGTGCGTAATTGATCAACGCCCATGTCCTCGTAGCCTGTTAAATGCAGTAAGCTGTAAAGCAGCATTGACGCATGGCCATTCGAAAGAACGAAACGATCTCGATCAGCCCAGTCCGGATTGCTAGGGTCGAACTTTAAAAAGCGAGTGAACAATACGGTAGCGATATCAGCCATTCCCATTGGCGCTCCGGGGTGCCCGGAATTCGCTGCCTGAACGGCGTCCATCGATAGCACTCGGATAGCATTTGCCATTTCCGTGTGGCTTGGTTCAGCTTCATTAATAGCTAAGTTATCTGTCATATGTTGTATGCTGTGTGGCTTATGATTAATATCTTATTTGATTTTTACAGCATGCCGCGTTGCCTAAGAACCGTCAACAATTCTTGCTTGGTGAAGTGAGGTTTATTTGTGAAAACTATCTTAAGTTGAACTTGACAAAACAATTAGTGCAAAAACACTTGCAATTAATTGCTAGTAGCTTTTTCTTATTGCTCCAATGTAGCTGTGTCGAAGAACCAATCAATAAACTATGGGTTAATCAATGTCACGTCTGGCTGAAATACGCGATAGATTAGAAAATGTAACGGAACGCCTTGAGCAGGTAGCTTTGAAAAAGTCGGATGTTGTATCAGTCGTTTCTAATCAGGAGCATTGTGTGCGTCAGTTAGACGAAGCTCGGGAAGAATGCGCGCAGCTGCGATTGCAGAACGAAAAGATGGCCGATCGAGTAGGGATTATCATTAAGCGATTGAACTGTATTCTGACAAACGACGGCTGAAATTAATCTGAGCGGAATAAGAGAAAGTATGAGTGATTTATCGATCACGATTAATGGCAGAAAGTACGTTATTGCCTGTGAAGATGGCCAAGAGGAGCATTTAGCTCGCCTGGCTGAATATATCGATAAGCGTGTGATTGAGATTGCGGGGTCAGTAGGTCAGGTAGGTGAGAATAGGTTGCTTTTGATGGCAAGTTTGTTAGTTGCTGATGAACTGGGTGATGCATACGCCGCGCTATCAGCCGAACGAGGAGAGGCAGATGTTGACCTGCTCACCAGACTCGAGGGGCAGCAAACACCCTCTGGTGAGGATATAAAAACAATTGATTCTTTGGAATTATGTTTAGAGCGTATTGAAGCTCTTGCTAGCAAGCTCGAAGATACCGAGGTATAGAATGTTTATCCGCTGCGCGGTTCGTGAGGTCTCGAATATCCCGGGGGCGATAACATTTCTCAGGGAACTGTCCCTGTTGGGGTCGTGGCTCCAGCATATGGTACCCACCTGGTTATCCAGGTCCCATGAGGATGTACTCGATCAACGGCCGTCGCGGCGGTGTTTTTCTTGGTAATGATCGATGTAGCGGCTCAGAAAATCCGAATAAGGGCTTATTCAAAGAAAAAAAGAGCTCTGTTATCAGCCAGTGCCACCAGCGCTGCCGCGGACCTTGCAGAAAATTTCATGGAGGCGTTGACTATCATTGGCGATGGTAGCATTGCGGGTTATTGGCCAATTTCTACTGAATTTGATGTTAAGCCTCTTTTGCAAAAATTATCGTGTGCTGGGATCGCAGTTTCATTGCCAGCTGTTATTTCCGACCAAAAGAGGCTTGTGTTTCAAGGCTGGTCAGAAAATATGCAATTAGTAAAGGGCCCATACGGCACCCTGCAACCTGCTGGAAGCTCCGCTCTTATTGCGCCAGATATATTGATGATACCGCTTCTAGCGTTCGATTCTGCAGGAGGGCGATTGGGTTACGGGGGTGGTTATTATGATCGTACGCTCGCGGAGCTTCGAAAAGAAAAAAAAGTCACAGCTGTTGGGATAGCTTATGCTGGCCAAGAGATAAACGAAGTTCCGACATGTTCAAGTGATCAAAGGCTTGATTGGATAGTAACTGAGGCTAACAATAGAAAAGTAAGGGTCTAGTAATGGGTAGGTTGTAATGAGGGTCTTGTTTTTAGGCGATATCGTAGCTAGAAGCGGTCGCGCCGTGGTTTCGAGAGAGTTGCCTAGTTTAAGGCGTGCCTTAAAACTGGATTTTGTTGTCGCTAATGCAGAAAACGCGGCTCACGGCTTCGGCATAACCGAAAAGATTTGTGGAGAACTTTTCGAAATCGGAGTGGATGTTATAACGGGCGGCAACCACAGTTGGGATAAACCTGAAATCATTCCTTACATTGCACAAGAAAAACGTTTATTGCGCCCATTAAACCTTCCTGCAGAGACGCCTGGTCGAGGGATGGGCATCTATACTGACGGGTCAGGTCGGAAAATCAAGGTCATAAACATTATGGCCCGATTATTTATGGAGCTGCTAGACGATCCCTTCTCGGCTTTAGAGGGCGAACTGCCCTTGGGAACACCAAAATCAGCGGGTTTTGAAGCAATTATTGTCGATGTGCATGGAGAGGCAACCAGTGAAAAAATGGCTCTGGGACACGTTGCTGATGGGCATGCTAGTTTGGTTGTTGGCACGCATACTCATGTGCCGACGGCCGATTCCCATGTTTTAGTAGGTGGTACGGCATTTCAAGCTGATGCGGGGATGTGCGGTGACTATGATTCTGTAATTGGCATGCAAAAAGATGGTTCAATAGCCAATTTTTATCGAAGATTCCCGAGAGTTCGATTATCTCCAGCGAATGGGGAGGCCACCTTGTGCGGAACTTTCTTTGAGACTGATCCATCCACCGGACTTGCTTCTCGCATAGAACCCGTCCGAATTGGAGGTAGATTGCAAAACCATATACCTACTCTTTGACCTAGGTCTGCCAAAAGTAGTCGCAATGCGATTTACAGGGCTTCTCGTGGCTTTTTGTTTCTATGCTGTGTTGAATGAGCAAAAAGCATTAATTGAGTCCATTACAGTTGTGAGTTCAGGATGCCAGTTGTTTTCAGTCGAAACAAGACGCTCTTGGTGGTCTTGGTTAGAAAAAGAAGTCGGCGCATCTAGTAAGGGATAAGAAAAAGTTCATGTTATTAGTCTGGGGCCCAAGCCCACGGCATTCAGAAGTTAGCCTTGCAGCGGAGTTTGGCCGTTCCGTAACCCCTTAAAATCCAAAATCGCATCTCAACCACCTCATTATTGACACAATAAACTTCTACCCAAGTTAAATAATATGCCTTTTATATCCATATTTGGTATAGATGAAGGGGTTAATCTCTGTATGTTGTTATACACGATTTTTTAAGTGGAATTTGAAGCATGGCAGGTCACTCACAATTTAAAAACATCATGTATCGCAAAGGAGCGCAGGATAAAAAACGCGCCAAGCTATTCGCTAAGTTAGGGCGGGAGCTAACAGTTGCAGCAAAAATGGGTGGAGATGATCCATCTTCCAATCCACGTTTACGTGCAGCTATTGCGTCCGCCCGCAGCGGTAACATGCCGAAAGACAACATGGAAAGAGCCATAAAAAAAGGTGCTGGAGGCGGTGAGGGTGATGATTTTGAGGAAATCCGGTATGAAGGCTATGGTCCAAGCGGTATTGCAATTGTTATCGAAGCCCTCACAGATAATCGTAACAGGACTGCATCTGAGGTGCGCGCGATTTTTTCCAAGCATGGAGGGTCACTTGCTGAGACGGGCGCCGTAAGTTTTCTTTTCGACCATGTAGGTGAGATTCGTTACGCGTTGAGTGAAGCAGATTCTGACACCATGTTTGAGGCGGCTCTAGAAGCCGGTGCGGAAGATGTTATTACGAACGATGAAAGCCATGAGATAATTTGCACAGCAACTGAACTACACGCTATTTCAAACGCTTTGGAGACTAATTTTGGTGAGCCACAATCGGCGAAGCTGGTCTGGCGGCCACAAAATACCGTTCAAGTCGATGACAACGATGTGCCAAAGCTGCTCAATTTCTTTGAAGCACTTGATGATAATGATGATGTTCAAACCGTTTCAGCAAATTTTGAAATTGCCGATGATGTCATTGAAAAATTAACAGCATAGGGCTTTAAGGAATATGCGTATTATTGGTTTGGATCCTGGTCTTAGAAATACAGGTTGGGGAGTCATCGATGTTGAGGTTAATCATCTAACTTATGTTGCCGATGGTACGGTACGACCTCGCCCTAAAGATGGGTTGGGCGAACGTTTACGTGTACTTCACGATGGGCTTTTAGAAGCAATCTGCCGCCATAAACCAAGCGAAGCGGCGGTAGAAGAAACTTTTCTAAATAAGAACCCGCGATCTACAATCAAGTTGGGCGAGGCGCGAGGCGTGGTTGTCTTAACGCCTGCGTTGGCGGGTCTGACCGTAGCAGAATATTCTGCAAATCGTATTAAAAAGTCGGTCGTAGGGGCAGGGCACGCTAGCAAAGAACAAATTCAAATGATGGTTGGGCGGATCTTACCCGGATGTCAATTTTCTAGCGCAGATGCAGCTGATGCGTTGGCGGTCGCAATCTGTCACGCTAACACCCGAGAGACCGAGATGAGTTGGGAAAAGAATATGACTTTGCAGAGAGTATTAACATGATTGGCAAGCTTACAGGGCTCCTCGATACATTGGGTGAAAATTGGGCAACCATAGATGTTAGTGGCGTTGGCTATATTGTTTTTTGTTCTGGACGTACTTTGTCTGGATTACCACCACTTGGCCAAATGGTAACACTGCAGATCGAAACTCACGTGCGGGAAGACCACATTCATCTCTACGGGTTTAACGATGTTACCGAACGTGATTGGTTCCGGATGCTAACAACAGTGCAAGGCGTTGGTGCTAAAGTAGCACTGTCTATCATGACTACTCTCACTTGCAAGGAACTGACGGATGCAGTGGTAGCTAAAGATAAAGCAATCGTAGGACAGGCTAACGGAATCGGCCCGAAACTCGCGCAGCGTATAGTTGCTGAACTTCATGATAAAATAGGCAAGCTTGCGGTTGATGGGCAAATCTCGGACTTTGCACTGTCGGAGAAAAGCATTAATAGTTTTGACAGGGAGGCGGTGTCTGCACTCGTGAACCTTGGGTTTTCGCGCATGCAGGCGATTGAAGCGGTATCACGTGCTTCGCAAACATTAGGGGCAGATATTGGTTTAGATGATCTAATTAAATCTGGCTTAAAGGAGCTTAGTCAATGAGCGACACGGCAGACCGCGCCGTAACCACTGATTTTGCCACCGAGGACCGGTCCGAAAATACAATGCGTCCGCAGGAACTTAGCGAATTCATAGGGCAACAGACTGTACGAGAAAATCTCTCGGTCTTTATAAATGCTGCTAAAAAACGCCGCGAGGCACTCGATCACACCTTGCTCTTTGGCCCGCCCGGTTTGGGTAAAACGACATTAGCACAAATAGTTGCTCGCGAGTTGGGCGCAGGGTTTCGAGCCACATCCGGCCCAGTTATAGCGAAGGCGGGCGATCTGGCCGCCATTCTGACGAATTTGCAGCCCCACGATGTTTTATTCATAGATGAGATTCATCGACTCAACCCGGCAATTGAGGAAGTCCTCTACCCGGCAATGGAGGATTTCCAACTCGATTTGATGATTGGCGAGGGCCCTGCAGCAAGATCCATTCGCATTGATCTGCCAAAGTTCACTTTGGTTGGGGCAACAACCCGATCTGGATTGATCACAACGCCTTTACGCGAAAGATTTGGCATACAGATGCGGATGAATTTCTATGAGGAGTCAGAATTACTTAAAATTGTAGAACGTGGCGCTAGTCTTCTGCAGATGGACCTGACTATCGATGGGGCTAGTGAGATTGCAAAACGAAGTCGCGGTACGCCGCGTGTTGCCGGCAGGTTATTGCGCCGAGTTCGGGATTTTGCGATGGTTGCCGAGGCAAAAACAGTAGATGCAGATGCTGCAGATTCTGCATTGGAAAAGCTGGGTGTGGATTCTGCGGGATTAGATCGGATGGATCATCGATATCTTACGGCTATCGCTGAGCATTATGGCGGTGGGCCGGTCGGGGTTGAGACCTTAGCTGCTGCCTTGGCGGAGCAGCGTGATGTTCTCGAGGAAGTAATAGAGCCTTACCTTATTCAAAAAGGATTGCTGCAACGCACCCCACGCGGGCGTATGCTTACAAGTCAAACATGGCAGCGTCTTGGCTTAGAGGCGCCGTCAAAAGCAATCGAGCAATTGAGTTTACTAGATACGCAGGGGGGTGGTGATGGGTAGCCTGCCGCATATCTACACAACCCGAGTCTACTACGAAGATACCGACGCTGGCGGCATCGTTTATTATGCCAATTATCTTAAGTTCGCAGAACGGGCTCGTAGTGAGTTATTACGCTCGATTGGCTCCGGGAATATTGAAGTGATGGTTGAATTCGGTGTTTCGTTTGCGGTTAGTAGTTGCGCGATAAAATACAGACTTCCTGCTAAACTTGACGATATGCTCGAGGTGCGCACTGGCGTAGCCAAAATTGGCGGTGCCACAATGACCATGATCCAAGAGGTATATAGGGAGAGCGATAGACTGGTTGAGATGAACGTCCAAATGGCATGCCTCAACAAGGCTGGACGGCCAACCCGTTTGCCAAAACTAATCCGAGAATCGGTCAGTTCGTTTGGCTTAACCTAGCGAAGTGAAAGGAGCACAAAAATTGGAACAAACCGTAATTGATGCTGTGACCTTGCCCGGCTCCAGAGAGGCGGCCGACCTTTCGATAATGAGCCTGTTTTGGCGTGCTCATTGGGTAGTTAAAGCAGTAATGGTTGCGCTCATAGCTGCTTCGGTATGGACTTGGGCTATCATAATCGAAAAGATTTTGCGAATGCGCAACCTTGAAAAAAGGGCCTTTAAGTTTGAAGATGCTTTCTGGTCTGGCGGTTCACTAGACGATCTTTACGAGCGGATAGGACAAAATCCTCATGATCCAATGGCGGCAGTTTTCTCATCAGCGATGCGTGAATGGCGTAGGGCGTTATCAAAGGGAAAGATTGAACAATCGGTAGCTGAGGCTTTGCGCCAACGCATTGATCGCGTAATGCAAGTTACATTAGGACGCGAAATGGAAAGATTGGAACGATATATGACGTTTCTTGCGTCAGTAGGCTCCACTGCGCCATTCGTGGGCCTGTTTGGAACAGTTTGGGGTATAATGAATAGTTTCCAAGCAATAGCTGTTACCAAGCAAACAAGCCTTGCTGTGGTTGCGCCTGGAATTGCTGAGGCTCTGCTAGCCACTGCATTAGGTCTTGTTGCGGCGATTCCAGCAGTTGTTGGCTACAACAAAATCACATCTGAGCTTGGCACCTATGGCAGCCGGCTTGAGGCATTTGCAGGGGAATTCAGTGCTATTCTGTCCCGTCGTTTGGATGAGGGGAAAAGCTAAGTGGGCGCATCTCTGCAAGACACCAGTCGCTTTTCAAGATCCGGATCTCGATTTAGGCGTTCGCCAATGGCGGAAATTAATGTGACACCGTTCGTTGATGTCATGCTTGTGTTGCTTATAATATTTATGGTGACGGCGCCTCTGTTGACGGTGGGTGTACCTGTCGATTTGCCAAAAACCAAAGCAGCAGTCTTAAACAAGACAGATGAACCGTTGGTAATATCTGTAAATTCGAAGGGCGAAATTTTCGTTCAAAAAGCTAAGGTCTCGAAAGAAAAATTTATTCCACGTCTCATTGCTGTCACAGACGCCAATCCGGAAATTAGGATTTTTGTAAGAGGTGATAAATCCCTAGAATATGGTCATGTTATGGAAATTATGGGTGCTGTAAGTGCTGCGGGTTTTAAAAAAGTTTCACTTCTTGCGCAGCTGCCGACCAGAAGAAAAAATATGAACCGAAATAAAAAGCGAAAGAAATGAACCACCCTAATGCGTACACCCATTATCATCTCTGTTCTTCTGCATCTATCAGTAGTTTTATTGGGCTGGGCAGGTCTGCCTGCAGTCGACCGACCGATTATCGAGCCAGAACAGATTATCGAAATAGAGGTTGTAAGCGAGTTGGAGGCCAAGAAACCGGGGGTAGAAAAAGAATTGCCCAAGAAGCGGTCCACGGTGTCTGCTGCCCCTCGGCCATCACTTCCTCCGTCCTCCGCCGAGGCAGCTGCTGTGCCTTTGCCCTCAAATATGGTGGAAAAGAAAGCTTCAAAAAAACCAGTGCAACCAGCCCCAAGACAAAAAGCAGAGGAACGGTCACAGCCAAAGTCCCCCCCTCGCCCACGCATGAAGCCAAAGGCGCCTCCACGAGACCTATTTGCATCGGTGTTGAAGTCTGTCGAAAAATTAGAGAAGAAAAAACCAGCGGAGAAGAAAAAACAGGTGAAAGCGTTCGACAAAAATATTCTGAATGTATTGGAGAAACACAAGTCTGTGGCCGCAAACCGAAAACCGAACCAGCTTGCAAGTATTTTGGGGAGGGTCACACAAAACGACAAAGATGCTATACGTCGGCAAATCGAGCGGTGCTGGAATCCGCCGGTTGGCGCAAAGAATGCGGAAGAATTAACTGTCGAGCTGCGTTTGTACGTAACACCCGACGGCACGGTTCAAACGGTAAATGTTATAGACAAGGCGCGTGCAGCATCGGATCCTTATTTCAGGGCGGCAGTCGAGAGCGCGTATCGTGCTGTCCTCAATCCGCGTTGCCGTCAACTAAAATTTCCACTCGACAAGTATGAACAATTCAAAACCATGACAATAGTCTTTGACCCAAGAGAGATGCTCGGACGATGAAAAATATTACGAATAGATTAACTTTTTGTATTGCGAGTAAAATTTTCGTGGCTTTTACATTTTATGGCTTTTTTGCCGCCGCCGAAGTACGGATTGATATCACCCAGGGCGTTGTTTCCCCAATACCTATAGCAATCACTCAATTTCATGGTTCATCCGGCCAAGAACGCCAGGTTGGGGCTGATATAGCTCAGGTGTTAACGTCTGATCTTGAGAGCTCGGGTCTTTTTAAGCCAATAGACAGAAAGGCTTTTTTGCAACAACCGGAGTCTTTGAGTTCAAAGATTGAATTTAATGATTGGCGGGTGATCAACGCGCAGGCGCTTGTAAGTGGAAATGTGAAGCGTCAAGATGATGGTAGACTTCGTGTTGAATTTAGACTTTGGGATGTAGTCGCTGAAACGCAAATGACTGGTCTTGCATACTTTACCAAGATAGATAACTGGCGCCGTGTTTCCCACATCATTGCTGATGCAATCTACAAGCGGATTACGGGTGAGACCGGTATATTCGACACAAGGATTGTTTACATAGCGGAAAGTGGTCCCCAGACACGGCGAATTACGCGGTTAGCAATTATGGATCAGGACGGTGCTAACCAGAGATTTTTAACAGATGGGCAAGCATTGGTGCTGACTCCAAGGTTTTCGCCAACGACACAAGAAATCACTTATCTTTCATTTTTCAATGACGTTCCACGCGTGTATCTTTTTAATATCGAAACAGGCAGACAAGAAATTCTCGGCACTTTTAAAGGTATGACCTTTGCTCCGCGCTTTACGCCAGATGGTAATGAAGTGCTAATGTCACATGCCGAAAATGGTAATTCGGATATTTATCTGATGGATTTGCGTACTCGGCGTGCGCGGCGAATAACACGGCACCCGGCCATCGATACATCGCCTAGTGCTTCCCCGGATGGCAAGCGCATAGTGTTTAATTCCGACCGCGGTGGTTCCCCTCAAATCTACATCATGAGCAAAAGCGATAGCGATGCAAAACGTATAAGTTTTGGTAAGGGCAGGTATTCAACCCCAGTTTGGTCGCCTCGAGGAGACCTAATAGCATTTACGCGGCAGTACAAAGGTCGTTTTTTCATTGGCGTAATGAGGCCTGATGGATCTGGTGAGCGTATGCTAAGTGAGAGTTTCTTAGACGAAGGTCCGACTTGGTCTCCCAATGGTCGTGTGTTGATGTTTTTTCGGAAAAAAAGAACTGAACGCGGCGGTGGCGGCGGTGAGAGCTATATCTACTCTGTCGATCTTACAGGCCATAATCTTCGAAGGGTAGTAACGCCAGGTGAGGCTGCGCATCCTGCGTGGTCACCATTGCTACCATAAAAAAGTTCATCTTGGGGTTTCTTCGTAGAGCTACGTGGTTTAAGCTGTTAAGAGATAGAACTGCTCTTAGATAAATAGTAATATTAGCGTCATGTGCTATATGGTAGGCATATCGTCTTACCATCACACTCAGGGGGTTTTGAAAATGAAACTTAAAGTCTTAAGTCTTTTAGCCGCCCTATCCATAGTCGCCGGCTGTGAAACGCCGTCGGAGGGAACGGGCTCTACGGCAGGCTCCGGGGACGCCGCCACGTCGTCGCCTAGTGGAGGGACCGCGCCTGCCCCTGCAGCAGTGCCAGGGTCGCAGCAAGATTTTGTTGTGAACGTTGGTGATAGGGTATTTTTCGGTACAAATAAAGCCGATTTAAACTCTGAAAGTATATCAACACTTAAGAAACAGGCGGCGTGGATGAAAAAACACAATAGTGTCAATCTTGTCATTGAAGGCCATTGTGACGAGCGCGGCACGACCGAGTATAATTTGGGTTTGGGTGAGCGCCGTGCTAACGCTGTCAAAGATTATCTCATTAGCGTCGGTGTCGCTGCGAACAGAGTTAAAACCATAAGTTACGGTAAATCTCGTCCTGCAGTGCCAGGGTCAACCGATTGGGCTTGGTCGCAGAATAGAAGGTCTGTATCCTCGGTAAAAGGTGCTTCTTCGAACTAGCATAGGCTTGAGGTTTGGTGCAGAGGGCGTGCAGCGCCACGTTGCTCTGCGCCCTCCCATGCCATAAAACGGCCTTAATTGCTCAATATCATTCTGTGGTCGATGGAGCGGGAAGATGTTTAAGGCAGTTTTTACGCTCGCTGTGGGTTTTATACTGGTATCTGGTTACACAGCGGGAGCACAAGAGAATAAAGATTACGCCGACGATTTGCGCCGCTTGGTGCAAGATATACGTGACCTGCAACGATATGTTTACTCAGGATCCGGCGGTGGCCAACCCAATAAACCCGGGGAAGTAGGACCTTCGAATTCTTTGCCTGCTGATGCAGTATCTCGGCTGCATTTAAAGCTGCAGTCTTTAGAATCACAAATTATGACGTTGACTGGGAAGTTAGAAGAAATCGAAAATAGTCAAGGCCGTGATGAAGATAGGTTGCAACGTCTTATTTCCGATGTGGATTTGCGCCTTCGCGCCATCGAAATAAAAACTGGTGTGAGCCAGTCCTTTGGAGAATCAAAACCACCTGTTGCCCCGGAGCATGTTGTTTCCTCGACGCGCGGTTTGAAACCCGGTCAGAAAACCCTTGGAACTATCTCGTCGGGTGATATGGCCAATAGTCCAGCTAGACTTAAAGAAAAGCCAAAAATTCAATCATCGGCCGGGGTGCAACGGCCTCTTAAGGTTCTCACGCCTGCAAATTCCACTAATCTAGAGCTTTTACCAGATGGCACTCCAAGTCAACAGTATGCATACGCTTTTGGTCTTTTAAAAAAACGCGATTTCGAAAATGCTGCGCGGTCACTCAAAGCCTTCATTCGGAAAAATCCAAAACATACGCTTGCGGGAAACGCGATGTACTGGCTGGGAGAGACATATTATGATCAAAAACAATATGCTGAGGCAGCAAGGGTATTCCTTGATGGGTATCGTCGTTACCCGAAGAGTAAAAAAGCGCCGGATAATCTCTTAAAATTGGGTAAAGCTCTTAATTCGGTAGGAGAGAAGAAATCAGCTTGCGCTACTTGGTTGAAGTTGCTGAAAGATTATCCCAATTCGGGTTCACGTCTGACACGTAACGCAAAAGATGCCGTTAAACAGAATAAATGTAATTAATCGATGAATGTCGGGTCTAGTCCTAATTTTCACTCGGAGGTTTCTTCGGATGAGTTCGAGGCGCTTATGACGGCGGTCGGACCTTTCGAACATTCACCGCATCTAGCCGTGGGGTGTTCAGGCGGTGCAGATAGCTTAGCGCTGGTTCTATTGCTCGATAAATGGACCAAGGTCAACGGTGGAAGAGTAACTGCTTTAATAGTCGATCATGGTATTCGAGAAGAGTCACACGATGAAGCATTTACAGTAAAAAGTTGGCTTGCAGAAAGAGGGCTCGAAAGTGAAATTTTGTGCGCTAATATCACAAAGTCCACTCCATCGTTACAAAATGTGGCTCGTTCCGAACGATATCGTCTGATGGGGGATTGGTGCAGAGAAAGGGGTGTTTTGCATCTTTGTGTGGGTCATCAAAAAGAAGATCAGGCTGAAACCCTTATTCTAAATTTAATGCGTGGTAGTGGCATCGATGGTCTGGCGAGTATGGCTCCGATTGCAGAGCGTGAGGCGTGCCGGATATTGAGACCATTATTGTCTGTTCCCAAATCTCGTCTCATTGCCTATTTAAGGTCGGAACGGCAAACCTATGTGAAAGACCCCTCAAACGAAGACATGGCTTTCAAGCGAGTTCGGATTCGGGCTTTATTGCCGGAGCTTGCGCGGGAGGGCGGAAATACTCAGAGGTTGTTTAAGGTAGCGACGCGCATGGCGGAAGCACGAGCAGCATTAGAGGATGAAACAGCTGTTCTTATGGCAGAGTCAGTTGTTGTGCTCCCTGAGGGATATGCACGGCTAAATCCGCAACCCATCCTGAAAAGCTCTCGCGAAGTAGCACTAAGAGCCTTGGGGCGGGTGTTGCGTACAGTCGGCGGAAAACTTTACGCGCCTCGTGGCGAACAATTAGTTGACTGTTACGAGTCTTTGGTGATGAGCCAGAAAGGCGAAAGGAAGTTTTGTCGCACGCTTTGTGGTTGTCAAATGCGTGAAAAAGATGGCTCTATTTTCATATATCGCGAGCAAATTAATAGAGCTGAAATTTCTGAAATTGGTCAGAAATGGCTGTGGGATGGCAGGTTTCTAATGACAGGACCGCCTAATCGAATATCAAAGTTTTTTCTGGCTGATGGTCAAAAACCGCCTAATCTTGGCGCTTACATAAAAGAGCGAATACCAATTCCTTTCTGGCAAGCATTACCGTTATTGACAGGCCTTGACGGGGAGGCTTTAGTGCCCAATGTTATAGGAACGCTACTGCAAACGACAGAATCAGAGGGAATTTCTTTTGAGGCGTCTTTTCAGCCTAGAAGGCCACTCTCTGAAGCGTCCTTCGGCACCAAAGGCATCGTCGGTGTAAATGCGGTGAATGCGTTTACCCGAAACAACACGTTGCCGTGACAATTGTGGCGGGTGGTGGTACTAACTGAGGTTTGTTTTGAAGATTGTTAATCTAGTTCTTTGTTATTTCATAAGGAGACGATGCGCTGTTTGGTCGTAATGTAGCTCTTTGGGCTGTTATTTTAGTGGTATTGTTCGGACTTTTTAACCTGTTCCAGCGTCCGCAGGGAGGGAACACTACAACTGATGTTCCATATTCTGCATTCCTCAGTGATGTAGACAAGGGGCAAGTTGCAAAGGTCACAATTCAAGAAAATAAAATATTCGGAACTTACAAAAACTCCAACAGTTTGTTTACATCTATAGCGCCCGAAGATCCCGGATTAATAAACAGGCTGATAAAAAATGGTGTTACAGTTGAAGCGAAGCCTCCTGAGGAAGGCATGCCCACGCTTTTTGCTGTTTTACTTAATTGGTTCCCAATGCTCCTGTTGATAGGTGTTTGGATTTTCTTCATGCGCCAAATGCAGTCTGGTGGTGGTCGTGCAATGGGATTTGGAAAGTCAAAAGCGCGAATGCTTACGGAGCGGAGCGGGCGGGTGACGTTTGAAGACGTTGCTGGCATTGAAGAGGCTAAACAAGAATTAGAGGAAATCGTCGATTTTTTGAAGGACCCTCACAAATTTCAACGCCTAGGGGGGCGCATTCCAAAAGGTATGCTTCTTGTTGGCCCGCCGGGGACTGGAAAAACGTTACTTGCGAGAGCAATAGCTGGTGAAGCTAATGTCCCATTTTTCACCATCTCTGGATCAGAATTTGTAGAAATGTTTGTAGGAGTCGGCGCATCGCGGGTTCGCGATATGTTCGAACAGGCTAAGAAAAACGCACCATGCTTAGTATTTATTGATGAAATTGATGCAGTCGGGCGACATCGTGGTGCGGGCTTAGGCGGTGGAAATGATGAACGGGAGCAGACTTTAAACCAGCTTCTCGTTGAGATGGATGGATTCGAGGCGAACGAAGGTGTTATTTTGATCGCAGCTACTAACCGTCCAGATGTTTTAGATCCGGCTTTATTGCGGCCTGGAAGGTTCGACCGGCAGGTTGTTGTTCCAAACCCCGACATTCTAGGGCGAGAACGAATTCTTAGGGTCCATATGCGAAAAGTACCATTGACTCCAGACGTGGACCCGAAGGTTATTGCGCGAGGAACACCTGGGTTCTCAGGTGCGGATCTAGCAAATCTAGTGAACGAGGCAGCGCTTTTGGCAGCACGCAAAAATCGCCGAGCTGTATCTATGTCTCAGCTTGAAGAAGCAAAAGATAAAGTGATGATGGGTGCTGAGCGACGGTCAATGGTAATGACTGAAGACGAAAAAAAGCTAACAGCATATCACGAAGCAGGGCATGCCTTGGTCATGTTGGAAGTTCCGGGCCATGATCCTGTTCATAAAGTAACCATTATTCCACGTGGAAGGGCTCTGGGGGTTACGATGTTTTTGCCAGAGCGCGATAAGTTGAGCCAATCCATTTTGGAACTCAAGGCGAACTTGGCTAGTCTATTCGGCGGCCGCGTTGCTGAGGAGCTGATATTTGGTGAAGATAAGATTACTACCGGTGCCTCCAATGATATACATCAAGCAACTTCCCTAGCGCGCCGGATGGTGACTGAATTTGGTTTTTCCGATGCACTCGGGCCACTCAGGTATTCAGAAAATGAAGAGGAAGTCTTTCTCGGTCACTCCGTTACCCAGAGGCAAAACATGTCCGATGAGACAGCGAGCATAATAGACAAAGAGGTTCGGAAGTTTGTTGAGGAAGGCGAAACTACCGCTCGTAAAATCGTTTCAGAGAGAATAAATGAGCTTCATAATTTGGCTAATGCTTTACTAGAGTATGAAACATTAACTGGCGATGAAATCCCGGTTGCTTTGCGCGGTGACCCGGTAATACGTGCCGACGACGAGCAATCTGTGGCTGACAATGTTCGCTCTTCTGTGCCTAATACGGGTGGTGTGGGTCCCGCTCCTGAACCACAAAATAGTTAATAAATTGCAATAAAATGTGTTTTAATAGACACTTGCCCCATTCTTTGTGCTTCTCTAAGACTTAGCGAATTAAACAGCTATTTACTTTTGGAAAAAGAGTATGGGGCGCAGATTTTTCGGCACCGATGGCGTGCGGGGCGTCGCCAACAGCGAGCCAATAACACCGGAAATGGTGTTGCAGCTTGCGATGGCAGCAGCTCGCCATATTTGTTGTGGTAAAGGCAATCATTCAGCGGTGATTGGCAAGGATACACGTTTATCTGGATATATGCTAGAACCCTCGTTGACAGCAGGATTTACATCGATGGGGGTGGATGTAACGATGGTGGGTCCAATGCCGACACCAGCTGTTGCAATGCTAACGCGTTCCCTTCGTGCGGATATCGGGGTTGTTATTTCGGCATCTCATAATCCACATCAATATAATGGTATTAAACTCTTTGGCCCGGATGGTTATAAGCTCTCAGACAAAGATGAGCTTGCCATTGAAGCGACGATGGCGGATCGCAGTAAAGGACTAGCAGCACCCGAAGCGCTTGGTAGGGCACGTCGTCTTGATGATGCGCCGGGAAGATATATCGAATTTGTTAAGCAAACTTTTCCTAAAGGGAGCCGCCTTGATGGGCTAAGAATTGTAGTCGACTGTGCTAATGGCGCTGCTTACAAAGTTGCCCCTAGCGTTTTTTGGGAGCTGGGAGCTGATGTCATACCGGTCGGCATATCGCCCGATGGCACTAACATCAACAAAGGGCTGGGGGCTACTAACCCAAGCTATATGTGTGATCACGTCCGTGAGAAAAAAGCTGATATAGGCATTGCCTTAGACGGTGATGCCGACAGAGTTATCATTGCAAATGAGAAAGGTGTTATACTTGACGGTGATCAGTTGATGGCAATTATTGCAGAAAGCTTGCAAACACAAGGGCGTTTGTGCGGTGGTGGAATTGTGGCAACCGTGATGTCCAATCTTGGATTAGAAAGGTTTCTCGACGGGTTGGGTCTCACTCTAATTCGAACCGCCGTTGGGGATAGATATGTTGTCGAAGAAATGCGGAAGCGAGACTTAAATGTTGGAGGAGAGCAATCAGGCCATATCATTCTCAGGGACTATGTTACGACCGGTGACGCATTAATAGCTGCACTACAGGTTTTAGCCGTGCTCGTAAGAAAAAATAAATCACTCAGCGATATTGGGCACGCTTTCGAGCCGGTACCGCAGAAACTAGAAAATATAAAATGCAGCGGTATTTTCTCTTTAAATGATGAATTAGTACAAAAAGCGATTAGGGACGGGGAAACCCAATTGGGCAGGAGTGGTCGCTTAGTAATTCGTTCTTCGGGAACAGAACCTGTAGTTCGGGTTATGGCTCAAGGTGACAATGAGGAACTTATATGTAAGGTCGTAAACAATGTATCGGCTATAATCAAAAAGGCGGCTAGCTAATGTCTTTAAAAAAAAATGGAAGGGTGCTTGTCGTTGCTGGTTCAGACTCTAGTGGTGGGGCGGGGATCCAGGCCGATATCAAAACCATTACGGCTCTCGGGGGGTATGCGGCAACAGCTATTACTGCGTTAACAGCTCAAAATACAACAGGTGTAGCTAGTGTTCAGCCGGTAGAGCCTGCATTTGTTGCTCATCAAATGAAGGTTGTTTTAGAGGACATCGGTGCCGATGTCTTGAAAACGGGTATGCTTCACTCGGCTCCGGTAATAGAAGCTGTAGCAGGGGTGTATCGAATGATGTCGGCGGACATGGTCTACGTGCTTGACCCGGTAATGATTGCTAAAGGAGGACACAGCTTGCTGGACATTAGCGCTGTTGACGCTTTAAAGAAGCGACTGCTTCCACTAGCAGACCTCGTTACACCTAATATCCCGGAAGCTCAGGTGCTGACAAACATGCGTATTGACGGGCCAGACCAAATGGAAGCAGTAGCAAAAAAAATACTAGGGTTCGGGCCTGGTTCGGTATTGCTCAAAGGTGGACATCTCAAGGGTTCTCAACTTCATGATGTGCTTGTTACGTCTCTGGGATCAGAATGGTTTGAAACAGAGCGCATAGACACTCGGCACACGCATGGCACAGGTTGCACCTTAGCATCTGCAATTGCGACCGGCCTTGCACAAGGATTGGTGCTGGATAAGGCGGTATTTCGAGCTAGAGAATATGTCCTTAAAGCAATCCGGACGGCTCCTGGGTTTGGTGCAGGGCATGGTCCCTTGGGTCATAGTCACACAGCATCAATATTTCCACCAAAAAAATAATTGGGTCACCCATGGTGGTTATTTTTCCCGGAGAAATATTCAAGTGATTAGCCTTTTTCTTCACGTCATCGGCGGGTCATTTTATCCAATTACAGTCTTTGATCTCTCGAAATATCTGACTTAATCAATAGTTCAAAATTAGAAACTTCGACTATTAACTGAGGATTTGAAGGTTGAATAATAACAAATCAAATCTTGGATTCTATGAAAAAATTTTGAGGGTAATGAGTTGGATTGATGTGAACGAGCCATCTAATATCCTACCACGCGTAATAGAGCATGAGCTAAAGTTAGCCAATGGTGAATTAGAGATGATTTGTTATCGTTGGGGCGGAACAGACGTAGAGAAATTTTTGGAATCCCTTAAGCTTGAACAATTGGGAAAACGGTTTTTGAAAAATCGCGCTTGTTGCAATAAATCAGAAGGAAGGTCATTGGGGCAGCCGCTTTCTGGGAGTAATTTGAGCATCAGATTTGAGGTCGCTGTGCCGGGAGGGTTTGGGTATAAAGGGCAAGGACTTAATATATTCTATGCTTGGCGGGAAAATATATTTGGGAATTATCTTATTGCTGTAACTAATCAGGGTATCTGTGGATTAGCATTTGAATTAGATGGTGATAGGTCCTTAACGGAAAGAAACCTTTTCGCTTCTTGGAAAAGAGCAGTTATAAAAGAGAGTCATGCTAAGACAGAACCATATGCTATTGACCATGTGGATACTTGCCACAAAACTGAGGTTTTAGCGATAGGGACTCAATTCCAAATAAAAATATGGAAGGCATTACTCAAAGTACCCTTAGCGGCTGTTGTAAGTTATCAAAAACTTTCTTCTATGGCTGGCGAAAGCAGAAGCGCCCGTGCGGTCGGTGGTGCTCTTGCCAAAAACCAAATCTCTTGGCTAATCCCTTGCCATAGGATCATCAGCTCAAGTGGCGATATTTTTGGTTACCGCTGGGGGCAGAGCCGTAAACGTGCTATGTTAAGCTGGGAAGGGTTAAACGAGCACAAAATTAATTAGGAAGGATTGATTCCTCCCCATGCGATGAAGTTTGAATTACGGAAGTGCTTTTTTCGGTAAAGAAAAGGACTTCCGTCTACATTTGTGACCTGACCGCCAGCTGCATCAAGTATTGCGTGGCCAGCTGCAGTATCCCATTCGCATGTTGGACCAAAGCGCGGATAAAGATCTGCATCACCCTTTGCGACCATACAAAATTTGAGTGAACTTCCTGCCTCAAGTGTTTGAACAACGTTGAAAGTAGCAAGAAAATCTTGTAGCTCGTGATTGCTACCATGGTGTCGACTACTGATAATGCTTACGCCATCATCTTTTGGCACATTTACAGCGATCGGCACAATGTTTCCATTTTCACGGCAAAAAGCGCCATGTCCAGCGGCTCCCCAATAACTTGATTTTAATGCTGGAGCACAAACAACACCGAGTATTGGAGACTTGGTCCTGATCAGTGCAATATTTACGGTAAATTCGTCATTCCGCCGCACAAATTCCTTGGTGCCGTCGAGCGGATCTACAAGCCAATAATAAGGGCTACTTAAAATAGGTGTTTTTCCATCAGCCACTTGTTCTTCGGCTACGACGGGCAGATTGGGGGTTAATTGAGAAAGCCCCTCTAAAATTATTTTTTCAGCAATAATATCGGCTTCAGTTACGGGAGATTGGTCATTTTTAATTTTTGTTTCAAAATCTGTACGGTAAATCGCCATAATTGCTTCACCCGCGTCATCAGCAAGTTTTGCGATCTCGGGCAATAATGAAAAATATTCTGTCACATGGCCTCACATAAACAAGAAACTCAACGTATAGTAAAACCTTAAATACATGGTCACCACCAGAATTTGCTCATATATTGGAAGAAAACACAAATCGTGGAGGAAAGTACAAAATAGATTGCCATAAATACTCCCACCAGAAAAAAGCACGGAAAATTAACTTAAATCTCGTATATAATTCAAATGAATATGGAACAACATCACGTTCGATTGAAGGACTATTATGACCCTTTGTTGCGCAAACATGGTGGGTCATATCGTGGGATGGGTTGGGTTAGTAATAACCTTCAGAGCATTCGGTTTGAAGCAATGTATGCGGTCGCCGACATTAGTGACTCTTCTATACTTGATATAGGTTGTGGAGCCGCCGGATTTCTTGATTGGCTGACTGAACGTGGTTACAAGGGTCGTTACACTGGCATTGATTTTCAAGAAAAAATGATTGAACTGGCCCGAACCCAGCATCCTTTGTCAAAGTTTCCTAATGCCATGTTTGAGTGTAATGATTTTTTGAATGTGGCGGAGAAATTCAGAGCACAATATGTATTTGCAAGTGGCATATTTTCGTTAGCCGATATGAGCCTTCTAAGGAGAACTGTGACTGAAATGTTTTACGTTGCGGAACGAGGAGTTGCTTTCAATTGCTTGTCTTCCCTGGCGCCGCGCAAGTATCCAAATACTTTCATGTTTGCCGACCCATTCGAAGTGGAAGCCTTTTGTAAGACACTAACTGCAAACGTCAAAATGAGGCACGATTACCTCCCTCAGGACTTTACAGTTTTCATTTATCGCAAGTAGACAAAACCCGTGTGAGTAACATTTTCGTCAAATAGCTCAGTAATAAAAAAACCATGAAATCATTGAAGCTTGCAATCATAACTGACATCCATCATGGCCCACCTCGCTATACCAAAAAAGGCGCTGAAGCATTACCTCTGTTGGAATCCTTTGTGAACGAGATTTCTGCTGGGAATTTTGATGCTGTAGTGGATTTGGGCGATCGAATCACAAATGTGGATAAAATAACAGATGGAGATCTTACAAATGAAGTCGCTGATGTTTTTCGAAATATCAAAGTCCCTATACACCACTTATTAGGCAATCATGACTTACATTATTTGACGGTGAGAGAAAACGAGAAGTTGCTTGGATCGAACCTTTCCAGCAATAGCATAGATGTGAAGGGTAAGCATCTAGTTTTCTGGAATATCGATTTGTCAAACACTTATGCTGATAATCAAATTCCAAGTGACAGTGATCTTTTATGGCTCAAAACCGATCTTAATCACACTGAGCTGCCAACAATAATTTTCACACACATACCACTCGATAATGCATCCATGGTGGGAAACTTCTGGTTTGAAAATAACGTAGATGGGGCATCGTTAAAAAATACTGACCGTGCCCGGGAAATTATAGAGGCCTCGGGCAAGGTTATTCTCTGCATTGCTGGTCATACTCATTGGAACAAATTGAGCACTATTGATGGGATTCATTATTTGACCATTCAATCATTAAGCGAAAGTTTCACAACTGCGGGCATGGCTTCAGAGGCTTGGGCGGAACTGACAATAGACGAGATGCTCCATTGTGTGGTTCATGGGAATGATAGGATGCTTCATAAAGTGGCAAGCAAGAAGCTCTATTCACGTTGGATTTCACCAAGGCCTGCGGTTAGAAAAATAAAAAAGGGATCAGTCGCTGGTGTTAACGAAACTATCAAGGGCCTGCTGATTGATATGGACGGCGTGATTTATACCGGGGAAGAAGCTATCCCTGGCTCGCCTGAGGCTATTCGCTTGATTCAAGAACGAGGTATTGAAATCATATTTTTAACAAATAATGCTCGCCTGTCTCCTGATGGGTATGTTCGGAAACTCAAACGACTTGGGATAACGATAGAGCCAGAAAACATTATAACATCAGGGGTGGCAGTGGAAAACTTTGTCAGGGAGCTTGATGCTCCTCCAAAAGTTCATGTCATTGGAAGCACAGCTTTGCGCGAATTAGTTCTTGCTGCAGGAGCTGTGGAGAGCGATGAAGCGGAGTATGTGATCGCAGGGATTGATCTAGGTCTCAATGTGGGGGATTTGACGGTTGCTGTTCGGCACCTCATTAACGGAGCTAAACTTCTTGCTACAAACACCGATGCTATAATTCCCGCTCAAGGTGGCCCCGAGCCTGAATCAGGTCCAGTAGTGGCTTTTCTAGAGGCTGCAAGCGGGCAGCAGGCGTATAATTTTGGTAAGCCTCAGAAAGCGATTTTTGATTTGGCAATTGAGCGCGCCGGCGTTTCGCGGGACTCCATTGTTATGATTGGTGACACTTTGGAGACAGATATCGCCGGTGCTAGGAGTGCGGGGTTGCGCTCCATTCTTGTGGAATCCGGAAATCCTATCTTTGATTTGGAACAAGACCTAATGCCCACAATGAGGGCTGCAAGCCTCGAACAAGCCGTACCTCTCATACTGAGTAATACAGAAAAAGCTAGGTAAACTTTTTAATTCTTAAAGGTTTTATAATCTCGGAAAAATCCACGTCTAATACAGAAAAGATTTCTGATGCTTTCGGACGCAATGCTTTTTGTTCTCGAGACCTAAGAACCATCTAACATGGGAACCAAAGTGTAGCTAATGAGTGTGCTGAGTATTTTTTATTTCTCGGGTCCCAACTTTTAAAAAGCCCCCCCAGCTCGGGACATTGAGCTGGGGGGCTAGTAGCCCTTAAAAAGAGTAAGGGCTTCTTCCAGGGAGGAACTAGTCGAAAGCTTCGTCCCACGTGCCGCGAGTTGCGGCCTTAGAGTATTCAGTGGCACGGTTTTCAAAGAAATTTGCATGCTCAACACCGTTTAACATTTCGTCGAGCCATGGGAATGGATTTTTCTCAATATGATGCATTGGCTGCAAGCCAAGTTGCATTAATCTGCGATCAGCAATGTATCTTATATAACTTTTAACACCGTCGGCATCGATACCTTCTACTCCCCCAAGTTCAAAGGCTAAATCTATAAAGGCATCCTCGTGGTTCACGACTGTTGAGCAATTCACGTATAAGTCCTGCTGCAATTTTTCATTCCATACTTCATTATTTTCTTTAATGAAGGTACGGAAAAGTCTGATAATTGAGGCGGTATGCAAACTTTCGTCTCTTACCGACCACGAAACAATTTGCCCCATGCCCTTCATTTTATTAAATCTTGGAAAATTCATGAGGATCGCAAAACTAGCAAATAGTTGCAAACCTTCTGTAAATGCTCCAAATACTGCCAGTGTTTTTGCAATATCCTCTTTTGTCTCTACGCCCCATTGCTGCATATAGTCATACTTATCTTTCATCTCTTTATATTTTAAGAAGGCTTGATATTCATTTTCTGGCATACCCAAGGTATCCAATAGATGAGAGTAAGCCGCAATGTGGATAGTTTCGATATTTGAAAAGGCCGCAAGCATCATCTGTATTTCTGTTGGCTGAAATACACGTGAATAATTTTTCATATAGCAATTATTGACTTCAACATCAGATTGCGTGAAAAATCTAAAAATTTGCGTCAGCAGGTTACGCTCTGCATCCGATAACTTATTATGCCAATCTTTAACGTCATCGGCGAGCGGCACTTCTTCAGGAAGCCAGTGGACTCGTTGCTGAGTTAGCCAAGCATCGTAAGCCCATGGGTATTGAAATGGTTTATATATTGGGTCAGCGTTTAATAACGACATTTTTTCACTTAGTCCTCGGTTTTGGCGCTCAAGGGCACCTATTTAAGGCCTTTCTATTGACAGGCCAAACATTCCTCATAGTCAATCTGGTTAACGTCAGAGCTGCCATTTGTGTTTTCAAGACGCGGGGAATTTGCTTCGTCTTTAGTCGCTTGCGTAGCAACAACTTCTGCTCGCTGGATTGATTTAGACCGGCAGTAGTAGAGTGTTTTTACGCCTTTTTTCCAGGCTTGAAGGTGTAACTGATGAAGGTCTCGCTTATGAACGTCTGCTGTAAGAAACAGATTCACTGATTGTGATTGGCAAATTTTAGGCGCACGGTCCGCTGCATGCTCAATTATCCAACGTTGATCTAACTCAAATGCGGTACGAAAAACATCCTTTTCATCTTGACTAAAAAAGTCCAGATGTTGGACCGAACCCTCATTGGTTGTGATTGAGGTCCATACCTCTTCGGTATCCTTTCCTTTTTTCGCAAGTAATTGTTTGAGATGTTTGTTACGAACGTTAAAAGAGCCGGATAGAGTTTTATGAGTAAAACTATTAGCTGCCACAGGCTCAATACCCGGAGATGTCCCTCCGCAAATAATGGATGTTGACGCATTGGGAGCCACGGTCATCTTTGATGAAAAACGTTCCATTATATTGAATTCTGCAGCATCTGGGCATGCGCCGCGTTCTTTGCCAAGCTTAACTGAAGCTTTGTTAGCTTGATCCCGAATATGAGTAAACATGCGTTTATTCCAGACCTTTGCCATAGCGCTCTCAAAAGGAATCATCTTTGATTGCAAGAAAGAATGAAAGCCCATTACGCCCAGCCCAACTGAGCGCTCACGCATAGCCGAGTAAGTCGCTTTTTTAAAATCATCATGAGCATTATCTATGAAATCACTCAAGACGTTGTCGAGGAATCTCATTGAGTCCTCTATGAAACTTGGATGATGTTCCCACTCGGCAAACCGTTCCAAGTTAACTGAGCTGATACAACACACAGCAGTTCGTTCGCCACCATTTTTATCCCGGCCAGTCGGCAGAGTAATTTCGGTGCAAAGATTGGACATTTTAACATGTAATCCAGCAAGCTTGTGATGTTCGGGAATAGCACGATTTACATGATCAATAAAAATTAAATATGGTTCGCCCGTCTCTACCCGTGCAGTCAGAATTCGAATCCAAAGGTCTCTCGCAGACACCTTCCGTAAAACAGTGCCATCTTTAGGGCTTGTAAGACCCCATTCCTCATCATTTTCTACAGCACGCATGAATGAATCAGGTATTACAATACCGTGGTGCAAATTAAGAGCTTTTCGATTGGGATCACCTCCCGTCGGACGTCTAATTTCAATAAATTCTTCAATTTCAGGATGGCTTACTGGAACATAAACAGCCGCTGAACCTCTGCGGAGCGAACCTTGGCTGATAGCAAGTGTCATAGAATCCATAACTCGAATAAATGGCACAATACCTGACGTTTTCCCGTTAGCACCAACTTGCTCTCCGATTGAGCGCAAATTACCCCAGTAACTTCCTATTCCACCGCCCCGCGCTGCGAGCCAAACATTTTCATTCCAAAGGTCTACAATACCATCCAAACTATCGCCTGCTTCGTTTAAAAAGCATGAAATTGGCAGCCCTCTATTTGTGCCACCATTTGATAGGATTGGGGTAGATGGAGTAAGCCATAACTTACTTAAGTAATCGTACAGTCGTTGTGCATGTGCTGAGTCGTCTCCATAATGCAGTGCAACTCGACCAAAAAGATCTTGGAAACTTTCACCTGGCATTAAATATCGATCTGATAACGTTTCCTTGCCAAAAGTTGTTAGCAATTGATCACGACCGCGATCTAAGGTGATACGATTACCACGCTCATTCTGAACAGTATCTCGAACGTCTTCAGTCAGTTGCCCATCTAATTCACAGTTTGTGTCAGTAATCTGATCAGGTGACAGTTGTGTGGTTTTTTTCAAAGCCCCATTTATGGCTTCCTCTACGTTTAAATCTAAAAAGTTATCCACAACCGTGTCTTCAAGGGTCTCTTCCCCTATGTATGTATCGGTTGCGTCACTCATAACCCCTCCTATCCACAGCTGTGGAAAGAACAAACTGTGCATAAAACACTATATTTCGTAATTTAATTTATTCACCATACCATATATTGCAATTCTGTCACCTAGAACAGAGTATGAACATGTAAATTTTTCTATAATTATTTGTCTTTCAGTCGCAATGTATCATAAAATAAATTTCAAAAGTGTTCTTTTTTTGTTCTTATTTGAAGAAAAAGTTTTCCCTTTCATTAGACTGTTTTAGCTCTGCAAGGCTTTCCTTAACTCATTCTGTTGCTCGTTTGGAAAAACGGGAATGAAGTTATGCCCAATGAAAATTTTTGATGCATTTTAGAGTTAGAAAGAATATCAAATATTTGGCCTAAGTAGCGGATCCCTTATAAAAACAATCGTAAAGAAACCAAAAGAACAGAGGACTTTTTGAATTCAACCCATAGCACCAACCATCTTATTCATCGGCGTTGCAGCCAAAGGCCCAATACTACTAATACACTCATCGACCAATAAATAAGGTCTAGTGATACTGTCGTTATAAGGCTACCAGCTATGAGTGGCCCACCAGCCGCCCCTACATCACGCCAGGTTTGACCTATAGCTACGCGGCGAAGGGCCGTCTTATTAGAATTACGAAGTGCTATTTCTGCGGGCCAGAGTGCTGCAATAAAAGAGCGTCCTAATACAGCTAAAAGTCCTCCCACATACAAAAAGCCATACGCTAGGAATGCAAACCCAACAGCGGTAATTAAAGTTGACCAGAAAAGAAGTAAATTTGTGCCATATTTATCACCCAAAATACCACCGAGTGGCGCTAATAAAGCTTCTGAACCGCGGCGGATCCCCAGCAGAACACCCCCAGAAATCATGGCCGAATTAATTGAGCTCACCTCTGCGATACTCAAAGTTATGGCCATGGCAAATATGCCATCAACAGTAAAACCAGCAATAAACATGAACCAATCAAAGCGGTTTGGTATGGGAAGCCACTGGGTTTTTTTTGGTTTTTGTTTCCGCCATTCCTTTGGTAAAAGTAGGGCGACCGGAATAGCAACTGCACTTATAACGCCAAGCACAACAAATATCTCAGTTGGCCCAATGGCTATTGCACCAAGTGGACCTAGAAACAGGACGGCTGCTGGGCAGATTTGCTGGACTGCGCGGCTAAAACCTACTCTTGTTCCAGCCTTGGATCTATCCTTAATAGCATATGCAAAAACTACGAGCGTTAAAGACGCAAAACAAAGCCCCCATGTAACCCTTGCAATAAGCAAGATTGGCCAGCCAGTTGTTAGTCCATAGGCAAAAGTTGAGAGGGAAGCCGCTATAGCTGATATTATGGCGAGGTTACGGGGTCCAATGCGCTCCGCAAAGGCGGCAATAGCGCCATACGCGAAAATGCGTATCAATCGGTTTGCAGCTAAGAGAACTCCTACCCAAAATATGGTAACGCCAAACAACTCCGCATTTACCGGCAATATGACATAGATCAGTACATCACCCAATAATGCCAAAGACAGCACAGTTGCAGACAGCAAAGTAGATCTAACGCCTTGCTCATTGACGGCTTTTTTATATTCCATACTTCTTGCGCACTGCAAGCTTAGCTGTTTTTCAGCAATAGCTTCCCTCTAGTTAACCCGGCTTCCATGATTTGATGCGTCTCTCTTGTCATGATTAATGGCAAGATTTTGTCGATATTTACTCTTAGCTTATCTTTCCTAATATAACTCAAAAAGATCTCCAGATCGCATCAATCTTTCCTCGCGGTTTGATATATAGTCAGCTAGATGTGGGCTAGTGAAAAATACTGACCCAGCTTCGGCAAGATCTAATGGGCTAATAGCTTCGACAGCCCCGGATGCAGCCCCATAGTTAACACAAGTCCCTCGTTTTTAGTGGCCCGTAGACTTTCAGCAATAGTCATCTTTCCAATGGAGCCATAGACCACATGCACACCCTCTCCATTGGTTAGTTCAAGCACTGACTCAGCAAAATTTTCTTTTTTGTACAAAGTGGTGTGGTCGGCGCCATTGACTATAGCTAAGTCAGCTTTTTCTTGACTACTAACTAATGCAAAAACTTCGGCTCCACGAGCTTTTGCGAGTTGTACCAATAGCTGTCCGACTCCGCCTGACGCGGCATGAATAAGGTATCGATGGCGAGGGTCTACAGGGAATAGTGAATGGGAGAGATAATGGGCTGTTGATCCTTGCAACATCAATGCGTTGGCGATATCTAAAGGAATATCCTCTGATACCGGAATTATTTTCCAAGCAGCAACTTTGGCGAATTCGGCATAAGAGCCGAGTTCTGTGCGATAGGCAACACGATTCCCCAGGTTAAGGTTTTTTACACTTTTGCCAAGAGCCTTAACAATTCCGCCCCCCTCCATCCCAAGCGTCATTGGTAAACTTTGTGAATAGGTTTGTGATTTCGCGTAAAGCCCTTTTCGATTATAGATATCAATGAAATTTACACCTGCTATTTCGATATCAACTAAGACTTCATCTTCCTGTAGGACGGGAATTGGAATCTCGTCGTAAGAGAGAGTGGTTGAGTCGCCATATTCTGGTACCCGTATCGCTTTCATACGCTAGTCGCTTTGTTTTTCGTGGGTGAGTAAAGCCCAGCCAGCAGAGCTTTTTGACAGGTAAGCGCATAGACTAAGTCAATGGTTGGGGTTGCTATTTGGGCGAGCTTACCTAATTCTGATACGGAGCCAACAAGCGCATCGAGTTCGAGTGATTTTCCAGCTTCGAAGTCTTGGAGTGTGGATGATTTGGCGTTACCAAGAGTGGCAAGGCCGTCCAAGCGTTTGTCTATGTCAGGACAAGCATTGGAGCCGAAGGCCATAGCCACCGAGGAGGCTTCTTTAATTATGTTGTGTAAGACATCCCGCATGCCTGGTGCACCGAAGACGCCTTCAAATCCTGCTTCCAGCAGCACGCTCAAGGGGTTGCCTGTAATATTTGAATATAGTTTAGACCAAATTTCGGAGCGTATATCTGTTGTAGACTGGATTCTCAGTTCGCTTGGAGAGAGAGCAGCGACTACACGCTTCACTCTGTCGCTTTCGCTATTATTTGGCTCACCAATAAGGAACGTACCACCTGCGTTATGTTCAACTACACCGGGTTTTATAATATTGCTTGCAATGTGAACTACACAGCCCAAAGCCTTCTCGGGACCCAACGTTTTTAGTACGATTCCACCAGGATCAACACTTTCCAAATAGTCGGCTGTCGGATCATTGTTGATACCATGGAAGAACCACCACGGAATGCCATTTACGATATGCATGACTGTAGTATGTGCACCGATCAAAGGTTCAATTTGAGCAAGTGCCGGCGTCAGTGTATGCGCTTTGACCCCTAAAATTAAGAGGTCTTGTTGGCCAAGTGATTGAGTGTTGTAGGTAGCTTCTACTTTAACTTTCCACTCTCCATTTCTGTCGCAGATTTTGAGTCCTTTTTTTTGGATCGCCTCCAAATGGCGGCCACGGGCAACTATTGTAATAGCAGCACCGCCTCTAATCATTCGGCCAGCAAGTATACCACCAACTGCACCGGCTCCAAATATACATATCTTCATGCCAAATTACTCACTAATGTAAGAACCGAATGTATGGTCTCGAAATAAGTGTGCGTCAATGATGTTGGCTCTCGACGAAAAGTGGTAAGCGTAATAGATTATAAAAAAGGGCGTAATTGTGGAGAAAATCTATGATTGATGAAAAAAGTTTGGAAGAGGCCAGAGCATGGATAGGAAGGTCTAAGACCCTTGAAGGCATCGTGACACCGTACGCTGCTAGCTGTATGGCGGCGACGTTAGACCGGAAGAATTTCGAATTCCAGAATGGTGACGATGTCCCATTCGTGTGGTACAGGCTCGGATTTCCTGAACTGTCCCCGTTGTCTGCCTGTGGCCGTGACGGCCATCCGGCACTCGGGGAATTTATGCCCCCGAGTCCGTTGCCGCGACGAATGTACGGTGGAACGACGATGACGTTTAATCGTCCAGTTAGGGTTGGTGAGCCAATAACCAAGATCATGAGCATAGCAGATGTGACCGCAAAAGAAGGCCGTTCTGGGGATTTAATGTTTGTCACGGTTCGTCAAGAGATTGCTGACAAAGACGGGGTGGCTATTACAGATGATCGCATGCAAATATATCGCGGAGAAGCCGTGGCTGGGTCAACCGCAAGTCATAAGCCAGCTCAGCCCCCAGAAGGGGCACAGTGGGTTAAAGAAATTGAACCATCTCCGGTTTTGTTATTTAGGTTTTCGGCACTGACAATGAATAGCCACCGCATACATTACGACCGGTCTTACGTGACTGAGGTCGAGGGGTACCCGGGCCTCGTTTTTAATGGTGGACTAACAATGATTATGCTTCTAGAGCTTTTTCATGAAAATAAGCCCAAAGCGATCTTGAAAAAAATTAAAGTAATGGCGCGCTCTGCACTGTATGACATTGCCCCCTTTACTGTTAATGGCAAGGAAGGGGAAGAGCCTGGGACTGCCAGTTTGTGGGCGGTCAATCCAACTGGTGGATTAGCCTACACGGTAGATGTGGAGTATGAGGAATGAGTGAAGAAATAGGGCTCAGTGCTGAAGAATTGCGAAGTTGGATCGGGCGTAGCATTGAAGAAGAGGATGTAGTTACTGCAGCACCGATCATGAATTATGCTGCAACCATGGATTGGGAGGTGCCAGAAGTTAAGGATGGCGATGAAATTCCACCCGGCGCTCATTGGTTTTTCTTCCATGACCGTACCCGTCACTCAGAGCTTGGTAAGGTTGGATTACCTAAAAGGGGCGAATTCCTGCCTCCTGTGCAGCTCGCTCGTCGCATGCACGCAGGCAACCGTCTTGAGTATTTGAAGCCGCTCCATGTTGGGGAAAAAATACATCGGAAAACTGAAATTCACGATATAACGCCAAAGATGGGTGGTACCGGCCAACTCGTTTTTATTATAACTCGCAATACCATTTCAGGTGAGGATGGGCCAGCGCTAATAGATGATAGGACGATAGTTTATCGAGAAGCGGCTAAGCCAAGCGATACAAAACGAGAGCCCGCGCCTCCGCGAGACGATGCAGTTTGGAAAAAAGTTCACCAAGCTGACCCCGTACAGATGTTTCGGTTTTCAGCCCTTACCTTCAATGCATCTCGAATCCATTATGATTACAAATATGTTACCGAAATTGAAGGCTATCCAGGACTGATAGTGAATGCACGGCTAACAACTAGTCTCTTGATAGATTTTTGTTTGGAAAAAAACAATGGCAGGTCTCTGACAGAAGTAGCTACTAAATTTATTCGGCCACTTTATGATTTTGCGCCCTTTAGTTTGTCGGGCAAACCGAACTCCGCTGGTGATGGTGCAACTATGTGGGTGGCTGACCCAGATGGAGCAACGGCTATGATTTCAGAAATGCGGTTTGGCTGAGATACGATATTGACACTTAATATTCTACTTAGGCAATCAAATAAATTGGGAAGACAGGTTGCAGACGACTTGTAGGACAAAAGATTTGAATAGGGTTAATTAGCGCTGTGCCAGCGCCTGTCAGTTTAACATTTTTTCTGAACTAAGAAACGAACAAAAAACAAATTGATCTCGCCTGTGACTGGTTTGGCGTATGAAATAGCAAGTAAGGATATCGAGGTGACAAAAAAGGAAGAGAAAAAATCCCAGGCAAGTTCATCTACCAGTCTGGGTAGATTCTCCCCGCTTGTATCGGTCCACAAGTGGTTGCCAAGGTTAAAACCACAACACTTAGCCGCGGCAGTCTTAGTTATGCTCGGCCTAATCTGGGGTGGATTCGAGATACGTTCTCGAATGACTCATGTTTACGAATATGATGCTCGCATAACCGGAAATCTCATCACAATCTCAAGCCGTGTACCAGGTTGGATTACTGAAATCCCAGTGCGTGAGGGACAAATCATTGGCGTGGGCGAC
The DNA here is from genome assembly GCA_036339585.1 of Pseudomonadota bacterium. Classification (NCBI taxonomy): domain Bacteria; kingdom Pseudomonadati; phylum Pseudomonadota; species Pseudomonadota bacterium. The sequence continues at coordinate 147,317 of JAYZAS010000001.1, read as the reverse complement.
GTCCTGACGGTTATAGATAAACAAGAATCTGAGCTGTTAGTTCGCCAGCTAGGGTCTGAAGTTAAGGCTACCGATGCATCTCTTAACCGTCTGCATGCTCGTCGCGACCTAGTGGCGAAACAATCTGAAAGTCAATATCAGACAGCAGTATCGTCATTAAACGGGGCTAAGTCAGTTGTACAGGCATTGAAGGTTCATCGTGAGGTAGCGCGGGCTGAATTGCAGCGTACAAAGACGTTGTTTAAGAAGAAAGTTATCCCGCGTATTCAATTAGAGCAGGCCATGACACGGGCGCAGCAAGTCAATGTTGAATACCAAAAAGCATTAGCAAGTCTTCAATCTTTAGAGGCCCGGTTGGATGAGGCGGCGGCAAATCTCAATCGAGTCCAGGTATTAGATGAAGAAGGCCAAGTCCTACGACAACGTATAGAACAGCTAGGAGCAAAACTAGAGCGTCAGAAAATCGATCTTATGGATCGTACAATTAAGAGTAAAATTGAGGGTGTGGTCGATAAAATTTTTGTTGATGTTGGGGAGTATGTGACACCTGCGCAACGTCTCGCCATCATACATGACCCAAATAAGATTTGGGTTGAAGCCAACATCAAAGAAACCGAGGTTCGCAAACTAAGGATTGGCCAATCCGTAGACATTTCTGTTGATGCTTTCCCTGATCTCGAGATTGTAGGGAGGGTAGAAGCGATAGGCAATTCTACAACAAGCGAATTCGCGCTCCTTCCCACGCCAAATCCCAGCGGTAATTTTACTAAAATTACGCAGCGGTTGCCAGTTCGAATAAAGGTAGAGCAGCAGAAGGGACTGCTACGTCCAGGCATGATGGTCGAGGTCAATATTGATATCCGAGATCGATGATAGTGGACGTGTAGAGGAATACACTCCTACTGAACGCTGGATAATAACCATCGTTGCGATGTCCGGTACATTTTGCATGTTCATTTCGGCAACCATTGTCAACGTAGCGATCCCAAGTGTTATGGGAGCTTTCGGAGTTGGTCAAGACCAGGCCCAATGGGTAGCTACGGCTTATCTTGCGACTATGGTTGCGAGCCAACTTCTCAGCCATTGGTTTGTTAGAGCTTTTGGTACGCGGCTTGCCTACGTCATCATAATATGTATTTGGTTGTTTGGTACTCTTGTTTGCACCACAACAACTACTCTAGATTTTTTGGTTTTAGGTCGGGTGCTTCAAGGCATGGGGGCGGGAGTTATGCAACCCCTAGTTATGGTGCTGGTGTTTAAAGTCTACCCTGCTGATAAACGTGGTTTCGGAATGGGTATATACGGCATGGTAGCAACTCTAGCGCCGACCTTCGGTCCGTTACTCGGTGGGTACGTAATCGACTATTTTTCATGGAGAACAATCTTTTATGCACCAGTACCCCTAGCAATTGTAGGACTGATTTTTGGGCCTATTTTCATACCCGGAGATCGCCCAAGAGGACCTTTGCCAAGATTTGATTGGTCAAGTTACATACTTCTGTGCGTAACTTTGTGTTGCATCATTTCGATGTTATCTAATGGTCAGAGATGGGGTTGGGACTCTAACGTCATGATTTACACTATTCTAATAGGCTTGGCCACCGGTATATGGTTCATAAAGATACAAACTCAGGCAACGCTTCCAATGTTAGACTTTTCTCTTTTCCGCCACGGACGTTTCAGTGCGGCAGTGGCGGTATCTTTCGTCTTTGGTATGGGTAACTTTGCCTCAAGTTATATGGTCCCAGTATTTTCCCAGGTGGTTCAGGGGTTTACACCTAGTAATGCAGGTCTTGTGATGATGCCGGCCGGAATTCTTCTGTCGGCAGCTCTTCCTTTTACTGGAAGGCTCTCGGATCATGTGCCGGCACACATCATGGTTATGTCGGGTCTAATACTATTTGCCGCTGGAGCTATTCTTATGAGCGGAGCAGATGTGAACACTTCTTTCTTGAGTCTCATGATTTTTATAATCATAAGTAGATTTGGTCTTGCATTTATTTTGCCCTCCCTCACCACTGCGGCTTTCGATGCACTTGAGCCGGAGGAACTAAATCAAGGTGCCGGTGCCTTGAACTTTCTTCGGCAACTCGGTGGTGCATCTGGTATTTCAATACTTGTTATCACAATGGAGAATCGAGCTCAGTTCCATGGCACGAGTCTGACCGCTACTCAGACGCCTGGTAACAATGTTAGCCGCGAACTGTTGGGTGCCGTTAGCAATATAATGGGGCAACACGGCCTGCCAGACACACTACATACACCGGGAGCTTTGCATTATCTTGGCGAAATTATCTATGCGCAAGCCTATACATTTGGTTTTAAAGACGGTTTCCTAGTTCTTGCCTTATTTTTCCTTTTGGCATTACTGCCAGCATATGCCATGCGCGAGCGCCCGCGGCATACGGAGGAATAAAGATGGCAGCTGGAGATATGGCAGAGCTTGAGGCTCGGTATGGCCCAAAGTTTCGATGGTTAGTCGCGGCTGCAGGGGTAACGGGGACCATATCAATGGTGCTTTCAGCAACTATAGTAAATGTTGCGGTGCCAAGCGCGATGGGCGCATTTGGTGTTGGTCAAGACCAGGCACAATGGATGGCAACTGCCTTCATAGCGACCATGGTTGCTAGTCAATTGCTGGCGGCGTGGTTTATAGATGCTTTGGGAGAACGGTTAACCTACACGGTCATTGCAGTTGTCTTCCTTTTTGGGAGTTGGCTTTGCTACTTTAGTCCAAGTATGGATTTTTTGATACTGGGGCGGGTGATACAGGGCATTCCGGCAGGTATAATACAACCCTTAATGATGTCTGTGATCTATCGGGCTTTCCCTCCTGAAAAGCGAGGTTTGGCGATGGGAATTTATAGCACCGGCCTCATGATGTCCCCGATGCTTGGACCTGTAGCGGGTGGGTACATTATAGACGAACTGAGTTGGCGTCATATTTTTCTGTTTCCTTTGCCATTTTGTGCTGCGGCTTTGGCTTTGGGGTTCTTTTTCCTTCCCGGGTCATGGAAAGTTCGTCATCTACCGCGATTTGACTGGTCAAGTTACATCCTTTTAGTAGCGGCAGTATTCCTATTGTTAACAGCTCTCAGCAATGGACAGCGCTATGGCTGGTCGTCAAACTATATCCTCACGTTATTCTTCTTGGCATTGATAGTGGGTGGTTGGTTTATTCGCCTACAATTACGAAGTGCGGCGCCTTTATTAGACTTTTCTCTATTCTATAATGCGCAGTTTAGTGCTGCAGTGATCGTTTATTTCGTTTTTGGAATGGGTAATTTTGCTTCGAACTACATAATTCCAGTGTTTGTTCAAGAGGTACAGAATTTTTCCGCTACGCTGTCGGGCTTAGTGTTACTTCCCGCGGGTATTATGGTTGTATGCTTAGTTTCTTTTATGGGAAGGCTTACCGACCTCGTGTCTCCTCATTATATGGTAATGATTGGGCTTGGGATGTTTGCGCTCGGCAGTCTCCTTATGAACGGGTCCGATGTTAACACAGCTTTTTGGACTTTTGCTATCTTCGTTATGATCAGTCGGTTCGGGATGTCGATGATACTACCTGCTCTTAATACAGCCGCTTTGAGAGCGCTCTCTTCTGAGGAATTGAATAAGGGTTCTGGTACAATGAATTTTCTTCGCCAGCTCGGTGGAGCCTTTGGAGTCTGTGGCTTGGTAGTGGCTATGGAACAACGAACTCAATTTCATGCAGATGCATTAGTAGCGACTCAAACTCCTGAAAACCTGATAAGCAGAGGTTTGTTGGATCAAGTGGGACAACTTCTCGGGGAATTTGGAGTTCCAGAGGCTATTCGTGGTCCAGGGGCTTTACATTATTTGGGTGATATAATTTCGGCTCAGGCTAGTACACTCGGGTTTAAAGACGGATTTCTGATTATCAGTGTAGTCTACGTTATCGCCATATGTCCTGCGTGGATACTTGGTCGTTCGACCCCCCCCCGATAAAAAAACCTCATCTTAGACGAAAACAATGATTACCGAATGGGTTTCCAACTGGCGGCCATTTCTTCCGCCATCTCCTTATCTCTGATCGCAATATCCGCGCTGAGTTTAGCTTTATGCTCGGCTGCTTTTATGTGTCCTTTTTCCGAAGCCAAAATAAGGTACATCAGGCCCTTCGCAGGATTTTTTTCTATTCCGTCCCCACGGATAAGTCTCACACCTATATGATTTTGTGCTCTAACGTGACCCTGCTCTGCCGCCGCTAAAAACCATTTTGCCGAGAGCTTAAGACTTCTTGAAACTCCTTTGCCGTCTCGGTATCGCTTACCTAAGTTATATTGTGCCTTGTCGAAGCCTTTTTGGGCTGCCAAAGAAACGTATTTCGCAGCCTCTACTTGATCCCGGGGGATACCGAAACCGTAGTCATACATTCTACCGAGGGCATACTGTGAGCGCACCAGACCAAGATTGGAAGCTTTTTTTAACCAGTTAACGGCTTGTTTATAGTTTTTTTCCACACCGTTGCCCACAATGTAAGCCATGGCAATATTATGTTGGGCCTCCGCATCTCCATTTTCTGCTGCTTTCTCCCACCATTGAACCGCGCGCTTATAACTTTGCGCTCTCCCTTTTCCCTCTGCAAACATTACGCCGATATTGAATTGAGCTCGGGTGTCTCCTTTCTCAGCCAGAGGCCTCCAGATTTTGAGGGCACTAATAAAATTACCATTTTGATATGCATTCCATCCAGCTTTGAAATCAGCTTTAGCACCCGCAATGACTTCAGAAGTTACGATTATTATCGTTACTACCATTGCTGTTAGCATAAATGAGTATCTCCCACGCTTGTGGGTTCCATTAGAATTTCGGGCTCTTCTTTTGCTTATCATCATCCTTTCCCTTCCTGTCATTTGGGAGCCCTCACGCCGAATGAGGAGGCCTTTGCGCGCAGCGTTTCTATAAGGCCGTGCATGCCGCTTTTCTTTATTATGGTGGTAAACTCGGCACGCTGAGCCACAACCATGCTTATTCCCTCAACCATGACATCCAGTATCAGAAATGCGCCTTTCGAGTAGCGAATGCGCCAACTCGCTTTTAAGGGGGGACCACTGGGGCGCTGAATTTCGGTCGTAACGAGTGCGTCACCTTTTTTCCCAACACTTTTAGAGGAGGTGATTGTAAACCTTTCTCCAGCGTAACCTCCTAATCTCTTTGCATATGTTATTGTAATAAATTTTTCAAAAAGGTCTCGGTACACACTTTTTTGCTCATCAGAGGCGCTGCGCCAGGCTCGTCCGACAACAAATCGGCCAATTGCTTCAATTGCAAGATTCTCGCCTAAAAGTATGCGAACTTTTTGTTCGCGCTCGGTGAGTGGAATGTCCTTGTTGGCTAAAATGCTAAGGGTCTTTGTTGCAAGTTTATCCATATACTGCTTAGCGTCACCAGGGACAGTAGCTGCCCTAGCAGTATCATTCACCATATGCATCGAGGTAAGAAATATAGCGACACAAACCCACCGCATAATAAAAACATTAGGTCTAAACATCGCCTCTCCGAAAATAAGTGGCATCAAAATACGTAAGTACTACCTGTAAGTCACAGAACCATCAAGATTTGGTTTTTAACCAAAAAAATCCGTTATATTGCCCACTCAAAGCCAATGATGATTTGGCAGGATTGTAAATGTCATGGTCTGGTTTTATTGATACAAAAATGTAGTCCTTATAATAGGAAGAATCGCAAGGAGTTTAAGGGAGAATGGAAAATGGGCAATACAAAAGATGATATGAGGGTCGTCCCCTTGGATGCACCATTAGGCGCTGAGATTGTTGGTATCGACCTCAGTAAACCATTATCAGATGATACGATCCATAGCATTTTAGAAGCTTGGTATGATCATTTGGTTATTTTTTTTCGCAACCAACAACTCAGCAATAGAAATCTTGTGGCCGTAGCAGAGTATTTTGGAGAGCCAGAACACTCTCCACCCAACAAGTCCGGGAATACCTGGCTGGCTGAATTTCCCGAGTTAACTTGTATTTCTAATATCAAAGAGGATGGAAAGCCTATTGGTAGCTTGGGCAACGGTGAAGCAATTTGGCATACAGATATGTCATATATAGATAACCCGCCAACGGCGAGCATGCTCTACGCTTTGGAAATTCCAAGCGCTGGCGGCGGCACTCATTTTATGGATATGTATAAGGTCTATGAAAACCTGCCAAATGATATTAAAGGAAAAATTTGGGGAAAGTCAGCCGTGCACGACGCTACGTACACTAGTGCTGGTGAAGTGCGCAAGATTTATGAGGAGTTTGATGGCAACACAGACCCCGAGAAAGCTCCCGGTGCACATCATCCTCTGGTAGTGTCTCATCCAGAAACGGAGAGACGAGCTTTGTTCTTAGGCCGGAAATCAGGTGCATCAAATATTATTGGAGAAACCGATACAGAGTTATTCGATAAGCTTTGGGACCACTGTGATGCCAGTTCATTTTCGTGTAGACACGAATGGCAGGTGGGTGATTTGCTAATCTGGGATAATCGTTGTTGCATGCATTATCGAGAGTCATTCAATAATAACGAGCGTCGCAGAATGCATCGTGCACAAATAAAAGGTGTTTCTCCTCAAGCGGCATGGTCTCATTTATGATGGCACCAGCTCTGCTGGATCTATTTAATAGGGCTTAGGTAAGGCACGGTGGGTTTTGCTATCGCGAGTGCATGACGGGGATTAATATGGCATGGTTTTAGAAGTTGCTGAAATAAGCATGTGACTGGGTGGCTTTAACCGAATAGTGTCATAGTTTCTTTCAAGAAAGGGGCAATTATGGGATTTGCTAAAAGATTTGCGGAAAGTATTGGCAGTCTAGGGCCGGATATTTTAAACGAAGCAGTAAATCGTTGGGTGACATACGGGTTACTCGACTACGTTGCGGTAACTTTGGCGGGCTCAAATGAACCGTGCACGGAGATTGCGCGCAAAGTATTTGGGCGAGGGTCAGTGGGTAAATCTCTCATTTATGGTAAAGCGGATAGACTGAGTGCTCTCGATGCGGCACTTGTAAATGGGACAGCTTCGCATGCTCATGATTTTGACGATATGAATAATTCGATGGGTGGCCATCCATCGGCAGTTTTGTTCCCAGCAATTCTGGCACTTGGTGAAGATACTAATGCGACAGGTAAAGAGGTGATGCATGCGTACGTAGTCGGTTTTGAGACGCAAGCTCGGTTAGGCAAAGCTGTTCATATGCACCATTATGAGAAGGGGTGGCATCCTACTTCTACTATGGGGACATTTGGCGCTACAGCAGCATGTTGCACTCTCCTTAAAATGGCGCCGGCTCAAATTGAAAATGCGATAGCAATCGCAGCTTCAATGGCATCAGGTATTAAGTCTAACTTTGGCACTATGACTAAACCGCTTCATGCGGGACTTGCCTGTCGTAATGGAATTCAGGCTGCGTGCCTAGCCCAGGCCGGTTTCATGGGGGCTCCTGACGCCTTTGAACATAGTCAGGGGTTTTTTGAGGTATACAATGGCAGTGGCAACTACAATATCGATAAGGCCTTTGATGGTTTTGGCGATCCTCTCGACATTTTGGACCCAGGTATAGCTATTAAGCAATATCCCTGTTGCGGCTCAACACATTCTGCTGCTGACGTTGCAATAGAGCTTTACGAAGATGAAAAGATACCTATTGACGAAATCAAGCACGTGGATGTTTGGACACATCCGCGTCGTTTGAAACACACCAATAAACCCAATCCTCAGGGAGTACTCGATGCAAAATTTTCAGTCCAGTATGTAGTGTCCCGATGCTTATTGGAGGGGCGAGTTATTCTCGAGCATTTTGAGAACGAGGCATACAATGATTCAACAGTGCGATTGCTTATGGGACGGCTAAAAGCAGCACCTCATCCGAATATGGATCCTGAATCTTACGATCATTTTGGTGCGGAGGTGCGTGTTGAAAAAGAAGACGGTACGGTGGTTGTTCGAGCCACAAAAGCCGCTCGAGGGCGTTCAACTTCTGATCCTATTTCAGCAGAAAAAATGAGAGCCAAATTTCATACTTGTGCAGCAAGGGTATTGCCCTCTGAGCAAGCAGACGCATTGTACGACGCGATTCAAGCTATCAAAGAGTGCGATAGCATTCGTACTTTTTCTTCACTCGTAGAAAATGGGAGCGCAGATTTAATTTGTGCAGCCGAATAATATTTAGGTTAAAAAGCCCCCCCCATTAACGTGTATTGTTTGACCGGAAATAAATCGCGCATCCGGACTACAGAGAAACTGGATGGTCCGACCGACGTCGGTGGGCTCGCCAACAAATCCCACAGGGGGAACATTTCCAGAGGGTTCTCCGGCACTGGGCGCTCTCTCGCCGCCAATACGCCCAGGAGCAACTACATTTACCGTGATACCATCAGCGGCTAGTTCATTGGTCAGGCAATGCATAAGTCCAACCAATCCCATCTTGCTAGTGGATACATGACATCGGTCTGGGTACCCTAGGTGGGGGCCTATACCCCCTAGGAAAATTATGCGGCCCCATCTTTTGTCAATCATATATTTCACAGCTGATCGAGTGCAAAGAAAAGAACCATCTAACACTATAGATGTGATCTCTTTCCATTCTGTGAACGACATATCGACTATTTTGTTGTGACCTCTATTCGCTGCATTATTCACTAGAATATCGAGACCTCCATACTCGCTAGCCACATGACCGATCATTTCTTCCACCTGCGCTTCGTCTGTTATGTCAGCCATATGAACCATCGCTGTGCCTCCAGCATCATTTATCTCAGCGACAACATTTTCGGCAAGTGCTCTGGAGTTTTTGGCATTAATAACAATTTTGGCACCATCTTCAGCAAGACGAATGGCTGCGTCGCGGCCAGAACGTCGTACCGCCCCTGTAAGTAGGGCAACTTTCCCTGTGAGCGGTTTATTCATTTTTTATACCCTTCGCTAAAGTACCAAAACTATCGTAAGGCCTAGGTTTAGACGTTTCAATGATACCTAATTCGGTTGTTCTCAGAAAAAAATAATTTCAATAATATAGGTCTAAATCTGCTTGGCTTGCTGAGGCTCAAACGATTACTTCTCTATCGCGTAACTCAATTATTTCCTCATCATCATAACCTAGCGATTTAAGTACCTCCTCATTATATTCACCGTATTCTGGTGTCTTTAACCGAGCACCTTTTTCGTGCCCCTGGATGTTGATAGCATTGCCATTAATTTCGGTTTCGCCCAGTTCTGGGTGTTCGACTTTCCAAGTAACACCAAGGTGCTTTACCTGCGGATCTTCGACTAGCTCTGCAATATTGTACTGTGGGCCGCAGGGTACACCAATCTCATTCAATTTTTCCACCACCTCTGCTGTGGAAAAACGCCTCGTGACCTCAGAGACTGCTTCATTCACAGCGATCCTATTCTTAAATCTGAGGTCGTTAGTCCGAAAATTCTCGACCTCTAATAACTCTTCGCAGTCAAGCGCTTTGCAAAACCGTTTAAACATATGATCACCGCCGGCTGCCAAGTTCACATGACCGTCTTTTGTTGGGAAAAGATTAGTAGGTACATTTATGGGGTGCTCATTACCAACTTGTGGCGGTAGATCTCCAACCATAGTCCAGCGAGCCAGCTGGTAGTCGAGCATGCCAATCATTGCTTCTAAAAGTGAAGTGTGCACCCAACGTCCCTTGCCAGTGCGATGACGCTCATGCAAGGCTGTCAACACGCCGATGGCAAGATACATGCCGGCGGTCAAATCGCAAATTGGGATACCCACACGCATCGGACTTCGATCCGCTTCACCGGTAATTGATTGCAAACCACCCATGCCTTGGGCGATTTGGTCCACGCCCGGACGTGGAGCGTAAGGACCGGTCTGCCCGAAGCCTGAGATTGAACCATAAATAATTCTGGGGTTAATTTTTTCACATTCTCGGTAACTAATCTTGAGTCGATTCTTAACATCGGCACGGAAGTTTTCAACGATGATATCGGCTTTGGCAACCATTTTCATAAAAATAGCGTGTCCCTCAGGTTTTTTCAGGTTCAAAGTGACACTGCGCTTGTTTCTATGTAGGTTAAAGAAGTCGGGTTGATTTCGTTGAGTATTCTGGCCTTTCATGCGTGGGTCCGCCTTGGCTGTGGCTTCAACTTTTATAACGTGCGCCCCCCAATCAGCTAGCATACGAACGCAAGTGGGCCCGGCGCGGGCGCGTGTCAAATCGAGCACAACAAGATCGGACATCGGTAAGTCGTTTTTTGCAGCTGATGCATGAAGCGGGTTAGACATGACGGCTCTCCTTTGTTGAAAACTTCGAGTAAGCCTAACTCAAGCAGTTCCGCCTGCATAGATGCGGGCGTTCTTCTTTCTTATGGCTTGTTTAAATCAGCCCTAATAAATGCAATCCTGCGATATTAAGAACAATTGGCGGAGACGTCCCTGACCACTCTTATAATCAGTAGATCATTGGCCATTTGAAGAATCGGTCTGGAAGAATGCCTCCGAAGGCCTGACATCATGCCAAGAAGATTAGGCATGAGTGCTAAAACCCAAGAACAAAATAATAAAAAATAGTTGGGATTAAAAAATATCTAAAATTCTTCTCTATTTTCTGGGGAATAAGAATAATAACTTTTATTTATTTGCACCGCGCTGTGTTGCAATAATTCCATACTCTTCTATGCGCCGATTTTTTTCGAAATTAAACATTAAGCGTCTAGACTCCTCAGCGGCATCAAGGTCAACCGTGTGCGTAACAATCTCGTCGGCGAGCGTCTTTGTTTGTGCGGCGAGTTTTCCGTTAGGGTCAACGATGACGCTTGAGCCAACCATCGGCGAACCGTCCTCAGTACCCGCCTTTGCGACAGATACTACCCAATTCGCATTTTGATAAGCACCGGCTTGGACCGTAAGATTACTATGATACGTGTAGAGCTCTTCCTCATTTTCTCCAGTGTGCCTATTCAATGCGACAGAATTGTAGCCGATCAGAACAATTTCTGCACCTTTAAGAGCAAGGACTCTGAAAGTCTCGGGCCAGCGACGATCATTACATATAGCCATCCCAATTTTTGCCCCGAAAGCCTCTACGACTGGAAAGCCTAAATTCCCAATAGAAAAATATTTTTTTTCGAGCTGCTGCCGAGCATATCCCTGCACAGGAGAAGGGGTCCCTGGTAGGTGAATTTTTCTATACTTATTGATGATATGACCTTCAGGGCTCACTAAAATAGCAGTATTGTATCGGCGCTTAGTATTTCTCTCGACACTCAATTCGGCATAGCCCACATAAAACCCAACTTTTGCATCTTTCGCCACCCTGAACAGGTTCTCATTATCCTTGTTAGGCATATCGATTTCAAAATATTTATCTAGTACTGCCTCATCTTCAATGAGATATCGAGGAAAAAAGGTAGTGAAGGCAAGTTCAGGAAATACCACGAGGTTAGCCTTCTCAGCCGCGCCTTTTTCAATCAAATTTATCATTCGGTCGATGATGACTGATCGTTTATCTGTTGGTTGATTTGGGCCCATTTGAGCTGCTGCAACACGGATCTCTCTTCCCATAGCCACCTCCTCAAAAATTATCTCAACTAAGAATCTGAACTAATTTCTTAGGTAAAGTCAATCAATACAACTCCCGCAATAGATGCCCGAGATAATTGCCTCGGAGTGCTGTGAATTGAATTTTATTTGCCCCACATAGCCTAAATCCCACATAATGCTAGGCAACGAGTACTATTGACGAATGATATCTTGGGCAACTTGGTGTACATACTTCACTTTCAACGCGATTATTATAACGGTAGGTTTTTGTTCCTACATTAATCCTCATCCTGCAAACCAACATATTCCAAACGTCGTAAAGTGAAATAAGATTTCTTGAAATGTTGACGTGGCGACCTTTCAGAAAATAGTTTTGAAAATAACGCGCTGTTGTTGGTGACATTCTCATTGCGTTGATAATGTCCAAGTTCAAATGACGGAGGCTTTCATGAAGTTCAAGCTATGGGGGCGCCCAAGCTCAGCCCGGACCCAAAAAGTTATGTTGGCATTGGCGGAGCTCGGCATTGAGTATGAATATGTGCTTGCTAGCGCAACTATGGGTCCCAATGGGTCCGTTGCAAAAGGTGGGACACCGTTCGGTATCGTAAATACATTGGAATACCGTCAGATGAATCCAAACGGCACAGTGCCTACTATAAATGATAATGGCTACGTGCTCTGGGAATCGAACGCAATAATACAGTATCTAGGTATGCAGTATGATCCCGTACTATTTTATAATAACGATACGAGGCTTTTTGCTTCTGCTGCTCGTTGGCTAATGTGGGAGAATAATCAACTCATCCCTCCAATGCATGACTTGGTGATGCATCTCATACGATTACCAGCGAGCGAGCGCAGCGCTGCCAAGGCTGATGAGATGCGGCTTAAGTTAATCGAACAATTTAACATTATCGAGAAACAGCTTGCGGAAACAAGATTTCTAGCGGCGGATCATTGGACAATGGCTGACATACCTATGACAATACGCTGCCATCGCTGGAATCTATTGGATATAAAGCGCCCTGAAATGCAAAACCTGGAGCGATATTACGCTGATATTAAAAAGCGTCCATCGTTTGCCGTTATTTCTGATCCATCTATGCACATTGAAGGCTAAACGGTGGGACCGTCGCCAGCGACGGTTGTACGGTGCAAAATCCTTTTATAATTCGCGATGTCCCAAGTTCGACCGCGATGTAGCACGGCCCTATTGTCCCATATGACTAGGTCTCCCACTTTCCAATGATGGGAATAAACAAATGTTTTTTGTGTTGCATGCTTTAGCAATTGGGCGAGAAGTGATTTTCCATTTTCTTCATCCATTCCTTCGATAGAAGTTGCGTGTCCTCCAATGAACATTGCCTTGCGATTTGTGACAGGATTTTTTCGGATGAGGGCCTGACGCACCGGCGGAAGGTTCTTTTTTTGCCAGTCGGAGAGTTGTCCTCCAACCATTTTGCGTGTATTTGCGAAGTCGTGAATTGCTACCTTGTTTTCAAGGTAATTTTTCATGTCTGGTTCCAGAGAATCGTAAGCAGCCCTCATGCTTGCAAACTCGGTTTCACCTCCTTTCGGAGGAAGTACACGTGCGTGAAGCATCGAACAAAGCGATGGCACGATTTTAAAGGAGCTATCCGAGTGCCAGATCATATTTGCCGATTGATAGATCATACGCTCATCATCCGGTGGAATGATCTTCCCAGTTCTATCCTCATTATGCATCACAGAGACATGGCGTGGTTTCCCATCATTCCCTAGGTGCGGCGCCATCATCTCCAAGTCGCCGAAGCGTTTTGAGAATTCCATTTGTTGTTCGTCATCAATATCCTGATCGTGAATTACGATTACGGAATACTTTTCAAATGCGGTTCTGACATCGGTAAAATCAGTTTCTGACACATGGCCCGCAATATTAATTCCTTCAATTCGTGCCGCGAATTTCGGATGCAATTGAGTAATTGTAACACTCATTTATTATTTTCTTTTCTGGGTTCCCGCGTCATTAATATCAAAGCAAGGCATCCCGTAATTGCTGCAAAAAAACAGAACAAGGTGGTCAAAGTTACTGCAATTGAGGTCATTGAACCAAACATCATGAGCCCGAGACCAATCAATATTGAGATTATGGATCCCGCACGCAAACAATTCTTTTTATTCGTATGTCCACAAAGAAGGCCCCACCCTGCACGGGCAAAAAGCCACATTGGCAATATTATCGCGCCGCAATAGATCTCTCGGAACACGTATTTGCCACCGGATATAACGGCTAAATGCATGAGCCACACGAACTGCATGAACAGCAATAATGCTGCAAAAAGCGTAACCCATGGAGCTAAGCGCTGTGGATTCATATCAACCTTCTAGGTTTTCCAAACAATTTGATTATGACATAAAACCTGAAACTAAATCGAGAGGAACGTATGGGAGAACTCAACGGAAAAATCTTGGTATTGACCGGAGGTAGTAAAGGCATTGGCCGAGCCGCAGTCGAATTATTTGCAAAAGAGGGTGCGGCAATTGCTATGTGCGGGCGCACCGCCGACACTCTTGATCGTGCAGCGAAAGAATTGCGGGAACGATATGGCGCGACGGTTTTGCCTATTGTGGCTGACATTATGGACCGGAAATCGGTGGATTCATTTACTGCTGAAGTTGGCAAGACGTTCGGACGAATAGATATGCTTGTCAATAATGCGGGCGAGTCCGAACAACATAAAAGTGATAAGATTGTTCGCCCAGTTTTATCGGAAGACCCTGTTGGGGCTTCTTACTTGCCCACCAGCCGGTTTTCTGAAATGGGCGAAACAGAATTTCAAGTTGCCTTTGAGCGTAAATTTTTTGGAATGTTGCGTGTAACCCAATCAGCACTTCCCTGGATGAGAAAAGCGCAATCAGGAAGCATTGTGAACATCACCTCTACAAAAGGTATTCAGCCGGGGCCACGCACAGCTACATCAGCAATAGCTTGGGCAGCATGTATGAATTGGACCCAAGGGCTATCGCTCGAGCTTGGACCCGAGAATATTCGTATTAATATCGTATCCGTCGGTGGGATAGTTACACCAAATCTGATGAGCGCGTATCAACGTTGGGGCAAAGGTATGAGTGAAGATGAATACTTTCTACCACGGACACAAAATGTCCCTCTTCAGCGATTAGGAACGGCAGAAGAGGTGGCAGAAGCGATCTATTTTCTTGCATCACCTCGGGGCAGCTATGTCACTGGTCAGTGCATTGCGACGGATGGAGGCGCCGTGCGGGTGATTTAGATGCTATTTTCTGAAGAGATTTCGATCTGGAGAATAATCTGGTTGTTAATATCAGGTTGAAAACGTTTTTTGGGTTGATTGCAAAACTAGGGGGCTTTTCGCTTCAGCTTCTGGCGTGCTACTTTTGATCTTTTTCTGGTTTAGGTAGAGGGGAGGACTCGCAATGGACATCTATGATCCCTCGGGTGCAACGGAAATAACCGAACTACATTCACCGCGTTTTAATAGTCTGGATGGAAAGAAAATTGCTTTACTTTCGAATGATAGTTGGCAGGCCCATCGGACATTGCCGTTGGTAGGCGAAATGCTTAAGGCTGAGTATCCTTCTATTGAAATAATACCATATGAGGAATTTCCTATTGGCAATGCTGTTATCGACTCAGATGCTACCGTTATAAGGGCAAAAGAGCTTGCCGTTGACGGCGTTCTAATAGGGAACGCTGCCTGAGGTAATTGTTCTACTGCATGCGGCCGTGCTGCCGCCAGACTAGAAGCCTCCAAAATACCAACGACTATTTTCGCACGTGAAGATTTTGCGGGAGTGGTAAGAAATGCGGTAGCGGGTCTCGGGTTTGCCCGCGATACACCTATGGTAGAGTTTCCTATAGATGTATTTTTAATTGAAAGTGACCTCTCTCCCGTAAAAAAAGCAAAAAAGAAATTCATCGATGGATTTATCAATTGGAATTCAGCAGTTAGTAAATTGGGGTTGCGCAATGCCGAAATGATAAATCTCGACGGTGGAGATTATGCAAAAGCACTGGTTGCGGTTAATAACTTGTTTATAAAGAATCTCTGGTCAGATGGGCTCCCAATTATACCACCCACCCCAGATAAGGTTGAATGGATTCTCAAAGGTACAGACAGAGCCCGCGATGAAAAAATAGGGAAATTTATGCCTCGTGGGGGCATAGTGACTATCGAAACCATTGCTATCTCACTCGCGATGGCGGGTGGACGCCCGGAGTATTTATCAATACTTATTGCCGCGGTCGAGGCTATCCTTCATCCGTCTATGGATCATGATAAATGGCAGTCGACGTCTGGTATGACATTTCCCGTTATAATAGTGAATGGGCCGGTCGCTTCGGACATTCGGATAAACTCCGGGTTTGGTTTAATGGGACCAAACCCGCAGGCTCCAGCAGGTGGAATTATAGGGCGTGCGGTAAGACTGATGCAGCAAAATGTCGGCGGGGCATTGCCCGGGGTTGGGACAATGGCGATATTTGGAGCCATGAGATATACCAACGCTGTAATTGCGGAGGCCGAAGAAACATTTCCCGATGATTGGGAAACGCATGCTACTGAGTGGCATGGTGTGCCGCGCGGCACCAACAGTGTCTCTGTGTTCATTGCTACCGGTGGTGCTAATATTATTCGACGTGGCACAGGGAAAGAAACTTTGATTGTCGAGGCCGAGGATAGTCTTCGGCGTATCTCTACATATATGCAGACGGCTAATCCGCATTACATAAGGGGATGGACTGGTGGAACAGCTGGTGCGGTGATAATTTCACCTGTGGTAGCAAAACAATTAGCACGTTTGGGTTGGACCAAGACAAAGATTAAAGAATTTCTGTGGGAGAATACCAAGATCCAAAAGGAAATAGTTATTTCATCTGGCCTCGAACAATGGATAAGAGCTTCAACTGACCCTGTGGCTCAGGCTGCCTCAATCGACCCATGGCCTATTTGCCAGAGGCCCGATGGTATAATGGTCTTAGTAGCTGGAGGGGCACATCCCACCCATAATTTCTGGCTGCAAGGAAATGCTTTGACTGTTGGCAAGAAAATCGTCGAAACGCCCTCTAATTGGTCAGAACTGCTTGAGCAGGCCGACCGTGATCTTGGTTGCGCCGACAATGTTTGTCTTGTCTAATGGAGCTGTAAGAATGGAGGAAAGTATATGCCTGAGTTTGAAGTATTCGATCCCACTGGGGCAATAGAAATTGAACAGCTGCATGCTGCTCGTTTTGCAAGCCTGAATGGCAAAAAGATTGGACTTGTGTCGAATGATGAATGGCAAGCTCATCGTACGTTGCCACTAGTTGGAGATTTATTGCAATCAAAGTGCAAAGATATTGAAATTCTCGCTCCGGACAAGTTCCCATTAGGAAATGATCTGATTGACACAGAAGAGCTTGTGAGGGTTGCGCAGGAGCTCGAAGTAGATGCAATCATAGTAGGCAATGCCGCCTGAGGGCGGTGCGCTTCTGCATGCGGCCGTGCTGCCGCTAGATTAGAGATCGCTGGCATCCCCACTGTCTTGCTTGCTAGGGACGAGTTTGTGGGAGTGATAAAAAACACTATGTCTGGATTTGGGTTCGATGCCGATGCGGCGCTTGTCAGTTTCCCAATAGAATTATTCATGGCTGAAAGTGATCTGTCCTCAATCCATTCGGTTTTTGAGGGTTTTATTTCAGGCCTAACAACATGGGAGCCAAGTGTCTCTGCTGTTGGGGTTAATAAAGCCCCTAGCGTGAAGTTGGCTGGCGAAGATTTTGAGGATGTTGCAGCCCAAATTAATAACTGGTTCATGATCAATAATTGGGGAGATGGATTGCCCATAAATCCTCCAACCAAAAAGTTAGTAAACAATATGCTACGTGGTACCGACCTTGACCGCGAGCATGTGATTGGTAAGTTTATGCCCCGTGGCGGATTGGTTACGGTGGAGGCGGCATCGGTTGCGCTTGCAATGGCCGGAGGTCGACCAGAGTACCTATCTCTTTTGTTGGCGGCGCTCGAGGCAATTCTGGATCCTGCATTAAAGCATGCTAGTTGGCAAGCATCCTCCGGCAGTCAATTTCCGGTTGTCATTGTGAATGGGCCAATTAGTCGACAAATCCGGCTAAATTCTGGGTTCGGCCTTTTGGGGTCAAATCCGCAAAGGCCTGCAGGAGTATCAATTGGCAGGGCAATTCGCTTCCTGCAGCAAAATGTTGGTGGTGCAGTGCCAGGCGTTGGAACTATGGCAATTTTTGGACCTATGCGTACGACAAACGTTGTGTTTGCTGAGGACGATGAAAACCTGCCAAAGGGATGGAAGTGTTTTGCATCTGACCGACATGGTTTCGCATCAACTTGCAATGCGGTGTCAGTTGTAGCATGTTCAGGCGCCATGAATATTATGCGGCGTGGAACTGGCAAGGAGACTGCTGAAGAAGAGGTAGAGCAAAGTCTTAATCGTGTTGCACGCTATTTATCTCAAGCTACTTTCCATTATCTTGCGGGATACGAAAAGGGCACGCCAGGCATATTGATGCTATCAAGTGTTCTTGTGGAACAGTTTGCAGAGCTCGGGTTTGGTCAGGACCGACTTAAGAAAGAGCTTTGGAGCAGAAGTCGTATTCCAAAAAAAGATATTGATTTGTGTGGATTATCACAGTGGCTGGAGATGGATGCTAACTCAGTTGTAAAGAACTCATGCAGCGTTGATCCATGGCCTATCACTGCAGAGCCTGATAACATTTCACTTGTGGTAGCTGGTGGAGGGCATCCAACTCATAATTTCTGGTTTCAGGCCAATTCTCCATCGGTGGTAGGTAGAAAAATTAAGACACCGGACGGTTTTGATGAATTACTAGATGATGCGGACAGGGAACTTGGCTGTGGTTCTGACATTTGTTTGATTTAAAGTGCAGTAAATTGGATCTACTCCAACTTTATAATTGATGTCAAAACATAAAAACTTATGTTTTCTTTCCCGTAAAATTAGGATTGCGTTAGGTCTTTATTTGCAAGCATTTCTAACATCTATTTAATCCTAGATTTGGCTATTTTTGCTGACGCCGCGGATTTTACTAAATAGGAGAACATGTTGAAAAATCAGATCAACTTAGAAATTATTGACCGTGTGCCATTTGCAAACGGATATGAATTTGGGACGACTGGTCCCTACGAAAAACTAAAAGGCTGGGCACACTTTGCCGTAGATCCCAAAGGCGATGCTCAAAAGTCGATCGTCGATATCGACAAAGCAGCACTAAACGAAGAGGGATTAGTAGAATTTTCAGCCGAGTTTTTGATGCTCCTACCAGTTGATCCCGATAGGGGTAACGAGAGACTTTTTTTCGATTGGGGTAATCGCGGTAATGTTCGTGCTCTCCAGTTTTTTAATGATGCCCCGCACTCCAACGATCCCATATCAGCTACTGATGCTGGGAACGGTTATTTGATGCGTCGAGGGTACAGCTTCATCTGGGGGGCTTGGCAGGGCGATATTTTGCCGGGTGACGGCCGGATAACAATGAAGATACCCATAGCTACCGAAAAGGGAAATCCAATTACGGGGGTAGTGCATCAGGAATTTATTCCCGGCAGCCCCACAGCATGTTTTGCTCTGTCAGGACGTGCCGCGACACGAAGCCATCCGACTGTTTCCCGTGATACTGGACAGGCACTCTTGACTAAAAGGCGTTATGCAGAGGGCGAAAGAATTACTATCCCAGAAGAGGACTGGGAGTATGCGCAGGTCATAAGTGGCACAGGAGTATCTGGTGAGACCACACGCGGGTCCTCTGAAACGGCGATTTTACCTTCCGATGAATTTATACACTTACACGGTGGTTTTCAGCCAGGCTGGATTTACGATCTTGTCTACGAGGCGAAGGACCCCTTGATAATGGGGTTGGGGCACGTTGCAGTTCGCGATCTCGTAAGTTTTTTGAAATATGGCAACAAAGACTCACAGGGAAATCATAATCCCGTGAAAATAAAAAAAGCTTATGGATGGGGACGTTCTCAGACCGGCCGTTGCATTAGAGATTTCATCTATCGTGGTTTCAATTGTGACTCCAGTGGTCGCCAAGTTTTCGATGGTTTGCTGCCCCATGTATCTGGCGCTGGACGGATGTGGCTTAACCATCGGTTTGCAAATGCAGTTTCGATGGCAGGTCAGCAGTACGAAGATCACTATATTTATGCTGATAGATTTCCATTTTCATACGCTGAATGTGAGGATCATTTAACAGGGAAAACGGATGCTATTTTGACACGGCCCGACACAGACCCTCTCGTTATGCATTCGCAGACTGCCACTGAATATTGGCAGCGGCGTGGCTCACTTGTTCATACCGACACGCGAGGTAACGACCTCCCTCAGCCAGAAACGGTTCGGATTTACCTTTGGGCAAGCTCGCAGCATAGTTCGTCACCCATCGATAGTGCGCCTGAAAAAGGCATTTGTACTAACTATTCAAACATAGTGACCACTTCAATGATTTTTCGTGCCATGCTTGATGCAATGGATGCATGGTCAACCAACGGGAAACGACCACCTGACTCACAAATCCCAACTCGAAAAGATGGGACGCTTATTTCCTACGAGGAATGGCGTGCGCAATTTCCCCATATTCCGGCAAATATGGTTCCAACTGAGCCTGCAAGCCTTAAGTTGTTAGATTTTGGTCCCGGAGAAGACGAGGGAATACTGTCATTTCCACCAAAAATTATTGATAATGATGGGTATACGATATTAGTCCCGTCATCCGATGAGGACGGAAATGATGTTCCCGGCATTCGTGCGCCGATGGTGCAAGCACCGATGGGAACTTACGTTGGATGGAACATTCGGGGGAGGGGGCACGGTTATGGAGCAACTTATGAATTCAATGGCAGTTATATTCCATTCCCTGACTCTCCCGAGGAGCGGGTCTTCACACGTGATCCTAGGTCGTCAATACTTGAGCGTTATGCCACAGCAGATGAATATATTGCTGCAATTAAGGTTGCCTGTGAACGCCTTGTTGCCGATGGCTACATGATTGAGGAAGATATCGCTCAGGCTCTCATTACGGCTTCCAATTGGGGTCGGCCCCGTCATGTGACAAGGCTGCCGGAAAAAACTTAAAAAGGAAATAGGATGTTCTAACAAATTTAACCGTAATGTTCTGAAGCGGACACATATGCTAGATGAGCCCATTTTACATGCCATATTCGAATCCATGGATATTGGCGCCAGCGCTAAAAATTTTGAGAGGTAGAAACAACGAAGGTTGAGTGATTTCAAAAATAACAATGATAAAACTTACAATGCGTACTAAAATCGCAAATACATTCTTATTTTCTGGCAGGAGAATTATGCACCGTTTACATTTCGGGCGTTGTTTTTTTCTTGGAGGGCTAGGCAGTGAAATTAGAAAATAACTTCTCTGTTGCTGCTGCTCCAGAGAAGGCGTGGTCCATCCTTGTTGATGTTGAGCGTATCGCTCCATGTTTGCCAGGGGCGAAGCTGACTGAAGTTATGGATGACAACGCCTATAGGGGCAAAGTTGACGTAAAGCTTGGTCCTGTCAGCTTAACTTTTGATGGTAATGTGAGGTTTGTTGAACGGGACGATGAGAAATATTTTGCAGTTCTCAAAGCTGATGGCCGTGAAGCGCGAGGCCGCGGGGGTGCCGAGGCGAATATAAAGTTTAGCTTGGATGAAACGGACGGAGGATCAAATGTGAGGGTAACGACCGATTTAAATTTAATCGGTCCGGTTGCTCAATACGGCAGAGGTCAGGGGATAATAGTGGCAGTATCGGAAGAGATGGTAGGTCAATTTTCTAAATGTCTTGAGGAGCGCGTGATTAGCGGGAAAAAAGTCGAATTGGCAAAGCAAACCGATGCTAGCGCATCAGGTGTAACGATATTTATCGGTGCCTTGAAACGATGGATTTCCAAAATTCTCAATGCTAGGTTGTCCCAATGAAGCCCCCCGTTTTTGAATATCATAGACCAGAAAGTCTGAGAGAGGCACTCGAGCTTTTAGCAACATTAAGAAATGTGAAAATTTTGGCGGGCGGGCAATCATTGATGCCAATGATGAATTTCCGTTATGTAATGCCGGAGCACATTGTCGACATTAATCGGTTGAAAGAGCTGGCTGAAATTAAAAGAGTCCATGACGGGATAATTTTTGGTGCAATGGCTCGACATGATCAAGCAAAGAAATCAGAAATTGTCCTTGAGCACTGCCCGCTTATTGCTGCTGGCATGGAATATGTTGCCCATGCGCAGATACGAAATCGAGGAACCATAGGAGGCTCTATGGCTCACTTGGACCCATCAGCTGAATGGCCGGCTCTTCTTGCTGTTTATGATGCAACATTACATGTGCAAAGCAGCTCTGGTGAGCGCGATGTGCCGATACTTGAATGGTCTCAAGGTTTCATGGCCCCTAATCTTGCAGAGGATGAAATGCTCACTGATATTACGGTGGCCACATGGCCTGCAAAGCATGTATACGGATTTGCCGAGTTGGCGCGTCGCAAAGGTGACTTTGCGCTGGCGGGCGCGGCAGTGCTACTCGATTTTGATGGTGACGTAATATCACGTGCAGCATTAGCTCTCATGGGCGTGGAAGTGGGTCCCGTTCGTATGAATGACGCAGAAAACTTATTGGTGGGGGAGATGCCAAGCGACGAATTGTTTCGTGAGGCGGCCGAGCACGCAACCGTAGTCGCTGGCATCGATGATGTCCACGCATCTGCGTCATATCGCAAAAAGGTGGCGGTAGTAATGGCAAGGCGGGCATTAGAGCAAGCTTCTAATCGGCGTAAAATCAGAGCATTAGCTGCATGACTGCAATGCATGAGATTACGGTAAAAGTTAATGGCGTAGACTATGCCTGCGAGGTTGAGGGAAGGCTGACTCTGGCCGACTTCCTACGACATCACATTAATCTCACAGGCACTCACCTTGGCTGCGAGCATGGTGTTTGTGGAGCATGTACAGTATTGGTTAACGGCAAGACGGCACGTGGTTGTTTGATGTTAGCAGTACAAGCAGATGAAACTGAAATTACCACGGTTGAAGGATTAGCAGTTAATGGTGAGTTAAATGATTTGCAGCAGGCATTCATGGAGCATCATGCTCTACAATGTGGTTTTTGTACGCCTGGCATGCTGATGACATTAACAGAATTACTGCAGGAAAACCCCCACCCGAAAGAACAGGATGTGCGCGACGCAATATCTGGCAACATCTGTAGATGCACTGGCTATCAGGGTATTGTCGCGGCAGCTCTTGCCGTTGCAGAACAGCGAGATTGTTAAAATTTATCGAGGCTAAGTTTAATGAGTGATGAGTATTTGATATTTGAAGAAAAAACACCATTCCTTCACGTAACTATAAATAGGCCTGACGATGGAAACAAATTTCTTGATGATATGCTTGTTTTGCTAGCTGCAAAAGTCGATGAAGCAACCGCACATGGCGGGCTAAATGGAATTATTTTGAGGGGCAGTGGCACTGATTTTAGCCATGGTCGCGAACAGGCGATTGGATCCGAGGGCCCTCCAGTAAATGCTTATGATGCAAAAACTCGTTTTATGAGCCGTATTCTGGATGTATATGCATCGTTCCGGAAGTTCCCTTCGCCAATAATTACTGTGGTGCAGGGCAAGGCGCTTGGCTTTGCGTGCGCACTTGTTGCCGGCTCGGATGTTGCTATTGCAAGCGAAAGGGCAACCTTTGCGCTTCCAGAAATGCTTCATGGGACGCCGCCTACACTAGCGATTTCTGCACATACCAAAGTTGCCCCAAAAACCGTTGCGCACTTGATCTTTTCTGCTGAGGAAATTGATGCTCAGCATGCGTTAGCATCTGGCTTAATAAGTCAAGTTGTTTTACATGAAAAATTAGAGGAAACGGTCTCTGGATTTCTGGAAACACTAGGAAATTTTGACCAAATCGATATTGCCACCGTAAAAAAATATATTGCTGCCGCCCCTGGATTGCCAGCTGACATCGCATCTGATTTAGCGGGATACACTATGGCAACAATTAAGTCTCGCCACAGCACTTACAAATAAAAGGCCGCACATGTCATCATTCGGATCTTCAGCTAAACGTGTAGAGGACCCGGTACTTTTGAGGGGAGAGGGCAAGTTTACGGATGATATTCATTTGCCGGGCTTGCTAACTGCTGCGATGCTGCGCAGCCCTTATGCGCATGCCCGTATAAAGTCTATTGATACTGCAACAGCTCTAGAATTGGATGGTGTTCACCTTATTTTGAAAAATTCGGATCTTGCGCTTGAGTACACGACTACAGAGCTGCCATTGATGGTGCCAAACCCTCTAATCACCAAACCCGTGACACCTCATATGTTGGCGAAGGATTATGTAAGGTATGTTGGTGAACCTGTTGCCTTGATTGTGGCTGAAGATCGGTACATAGCTGAGGATGCTTTGGAAAAGGTTATAGTCGATTATGAGCCATTGCCTGTAGCTAGCGACTTTCGTGAGGCTGTAAAGAAAAATGCTGCCACAGCTCATCACGAGATCGAGGATAACATATGCGCAGAATTTGTTCAGTCATTTGGTAATGTAGATAAAGTTTTTGCGAATGCTCCTCACATTTTTAAAAATACATTTTTTCAGCACCGTGGGGCAGCCCATCCCCTCGAAACACGAGCAATGATGGCTAGTTATGATGAATTGTCAGATCATCTGACATTTTATGCAGCAAGTCAGTCGCCACACCGTGTACGGGAAATCTATGCTAAATTACGTGGAGTGGATGACAATCAGGTGCGTGTTATTGTTCCTGATATTGGTGGGGGATTTGGGGCGAAGGGGCAAACTTATCCTGAGTATTTTTCTGTTGCTGCCGCTGCTAGGGTGCTGCGGCGGCCGGTGAAATATATGGAAGACAGGCGTGAAAATTTTACAGCCACTCATCATGAGCGTGATCAGTTTTGGACAGCTGAAATTGCTTTTAATGATGATGGCAAACTTCTCGGGTTTCGTGGAACCCTCCTTCATGATTCTGGGGCATACGTGCCATGGGGCATTATCACACCGTATATCGCGGCATCAACGGTGCCTGGTCCGTATCTTCTGCCCGCTTATGAAATGAAGGTTACCTGTGTTCTTACCAATAAAGTGGCCGTCACACCTGTAAGGGGAGCCGGTCGTCCTCAAGCTGCTTTTACAATGGAGCGCATGATGGATATGGCGGCCCTAGAATTAGGCCGGGACCCTGCGAGCCTCCGCCGTCAAAATTATATTCCTGCCGATCAAATGCCGTACAAAATGGGACTTATATTCCGAGATGGGAGCCCAATAACCTATGACAGCGGGGACTATCCTGCGTGTCACGATAAAGCAATCGAATTATCTGGATATGACAGGTTTAAAGAGAGGCAAAAGGTGGCGCGTTCAGAAGGTCGATTTATAGGAATAGGAATTGCCTCTTATGTCGAAGGAACAGGACTAGGACCCTTTGAGGGTGCAAATATTCGGGTTTCTCCATCGGGAAAAGTTACCATCCATTATGGTGCCTCCGCACAAGGGCAGGGACATCAAACCGTCTTTGCTCAAATTGCTGCAGATCAGCTAGGTGTTGATTTGGCTGATATAACGGTCATCGGCGGTGACTCGCAAGGCTGCCCATACGGAATAGGTACCTTTGCGAGCAGAGCTATTGTTAATGCGGGTAATGCGGTTCACGAGGCATCTGGAGCTGTTAGACGGAAAATCATTAAAGCGGCTGCGTATATGATGGAAGCTGCTGAGGAGGACATGGACCTCGCTGAAGGTTCTGTGTTTGTGAAAGGTGTTCCCGAAATGTCCAGAACATTAGGAGAGGTTGCTGAATTTGTTAATGGCAAACCGGGCTTTACGTTGCCTGTCGGCATCGAGCCGGGATTGCAGGAATTAAGTTATTTTACACCTAAACAGGCGGCCTACGCTAATGGAACGCACTTAGCGGAGGTAGAGGTGGATGTTGAAACTGGTTATGCAAAGGTTCTGCGATATTGGTCGGGACATGATTGTGGAAAGATGATCAATCCAATGACGGTCGAGGGGCAGGTGTTAGGTGGAGTTGCGCATGGGCTTGGCAATGCCTTGTTTGAATGGATGCGTTATGACGAGAATGCTCAGCCCGTTACAGTGAACTATGGAGAATATTTACTTCCGTTAGCGAGCGATATGCCCGATGTTCAGCAAGTCCACCAAGAAATTCCAACACCGCAGAATCCACTGGGTGTTAAGGGTGCTGGAGAGGGTGGTACTATTCCAGCTATTGCGGCCATAATTGGTGCCATCGAAAATGCGTTAGAGCCGTTTGGTGTTCGTATTTCAGAGGCTCCCCTTACCCCACCTCGACTATTGGAATTAATTGAATGTGCTCGTAAACACTAAAATAGGAAACGTAATGGATCTTGGCATCGAAGATAAACGTGCATTAGTTATGGGCGGAAGCTATGGAATGGGGAATGGCATTGCCCGGGCTTTGGCAGCGGAAGGGGTACACATTTATCTTACCGCGCGCAGCGGAGATCTCCTTGCTGAGCAGGCTAAAAATATTTCAAAGGAATTCGGTGTTCAAGTCGAATTCGGCACCTGTGACCTTCTTAAATCGGGTGAGCTAGAGGCGATGCTTGACGATGCATATAGCAAGTTTGGCGGAATTGATATTCAATTTAATAATTGCGGCGGGCCGCCCAGATTGTTGCCGTCTGAAGCGGATGAAAAACTCTGGCATGACTGGTTTGATGTGATAGTGATGGCAGCAATTAAAGCTACAGGTTATGCGCTTCCCGGCATGCAAAAACAAGGTTGGGGTCGAGTCCTAACGATGACGTCTTCCAATATCTACAACGCGTCAGTTGTGAATGTACTTTCAAGTTCGTTGCGCATGGCACTTGTTGGTTGGTCAAAAGCACTATGCAAGGAAGTTGCTAAAGATGGTATTACGGTTAATTGCCTGGTGCCGGGGCGTATTTATACCGAGCGAGTTAAGGCCGGTGATGAAGTGCGTGGAAAACACCTCGGCATCTCAGCGGACGAAGCACGAAAGCAGATGGTTAGGAATGCTCCAATGGGGCGAGATGGTAAAATTGAGGAAATGGGTGCTTTGGCCGCAATGCTGTGTGGCATGCCAGCTGGTTATATTAATGGCTCTGTTCTCCGTGCAGATGGTGGACGTGTTGGCGTGAATTTCTAACGCCAACGGATATGTATGAGTATGGAACCTAAAATACAGTTGCGCTCAGAAACGCTTTATTGCGTCTTAATTTCGACCTTTGTGGTTTTGTTGGTCGTTACAAACATCATTGGGGTCAAACTATTCTTAGCATTCCCGACAGCAATGCCCAATGGACTTTTCGGTGAACCAATAACGCTCACTACTGGGTTAATCACATATCCGTTGACATTTCTTCTCACTGACTTTGTTTGTGAAGTCTATGGTCGAAGACGCGCGAACTTAATGGTTTTTACGGGTTTCGGGCTTAGTATACTGACATTATTATTTATTCAAGTTGCTCTAGCCTTGCCTGGCGCCCCTGCTTGGTCATCAGGTCATGAAGATTTCAGAACCATCAGGGAAATGCAGATTGCTTATGAGTCAGTCTTTACGTTGCCAGGCGTTTTAATTTTTGCATCCATGACTGCATATCTGATCGCTCAGCTTATTGATGTGCGGTTATACCATTTTTGGAAGCGTGTTACATCAGGACGCCATTTATGGCTTAGGAACAACGCCTCAACCATGTTCTCTCAGCTGATAGATACGATAATTGTCAATTCAATTTTTCTCAAATGGGGTATGGGACTTGAGTGGCAGCTGGTAATACAAATCATTATCGCGGCGTATCTCTTCAAAATACTAATTGCGGCAATTGATACGCCACTGATATATGCCGGGGTTGCTCTATCTCGCAGATTTGGCCTTGATCCTTTGCCCGTTCCTTAAACGTCGCAGGAAAGTGAACGGTACTAACACCATAAAATGAGCACTTGTGATAATTGAGATCCAAAAAAACTACGTGAATTCTCGGGGCACAGTCGTAGCTAGTGATTTTCTAATAGTTTTTTAAACAATAGGGTCACCGACGAAAGGCTGTAAGCCGCCAAAATCGCCGATCAAACTCATATGAGCGATAAGCCCGATATCACGTTGCCAGATAAAGACCGGGCAAGCAGGTGGTTCGAGACTGAAACCCTTTTCGGCATCTTTCTCCAACGGCATAGGTAACTGAAATGCAATGCTGGGTGAAACGGACGCTATTGTGCCGGCCCAAGTAACCTGTAGTTGTTGGTGGAGATGACCGCAAACAATCCTGATAACCTGTGGATTTTGTTCAATGACATTAGCTAAGAGTTCACTTCCTTGAAAATGATGCCTGTCAAGAAAGTTGACGCCCGTTTTGAACGGGGGATGATGCATGAATATAAGTGTAGGTTGGTCGGGTTTTTGATTAAGAACATTTTGCAGCCATTCGCAGCGGTCGCTACATATTTCGCCCTCATTCTTACCCGGTATTAGTGTGTCAATGCCGATAAGGCGCAGTGGATTGGTATCAACCGAGTATTGCAGAAATGTTCCACTGTTGGGCAAGTACCCCAAATCAGAGAAATGCTCGCACATTAAAGTACGATTATCATGATTACCCGGTATGACATAATACGGCGAGGGAAGTTGGTCGAGTTTTTTACGTAAGTTGGCATAATTTTGACGTTTAGCTCGTTGAACTAAATCACCTGTAACTAAAATTGCATGAGGGGGTGTTTCCCAAGAATTTATGTGATCAATAGTCTTTTCAAGAGCTACTTCGGTATTAATTTTTTGTTTGAGAAGCATACCATTGTCGCGCAGATGGATGTCCGATATCTGAGCTATGATCATCCTATCGCTACGACCGGAGGAAGTATGCATTTCTGATGGCTGACTATTTTGAGGTGGAATAATATTCTCTCAACACCGCTACAACTTCTGGGCGACTAAACTCGACAGGAATATCGTCACCATTTTCCAACATCTCACGAAATTTGGTGCCAGAAATATGAACGCGATCTTCTGGCTTGCTCGGACTTGTCTTCTCCGTTGCCATTCCCTGGCATTTTTTACAATAGAAGGTTATGTCGATTTTAAGTGGTTGGGTTTCTAGCGCCCCTTCCCAAAGCTCATCAAAAATGTTTTGCGCGTCGTATGGTCCATAATAATCTCCGACGCCGGCATGATCGCGCCCAACAATGAGATAGGCACAACCAAAGTTTTGCCGGATTAATGCGTGAAAGAGGGCCTCTCGTGGACCGGCGTATCGCATTTCTATTGGATACCCGCCTTGTACGGCTGTCCCAGGAACAAAATAGTTGTCGATCATTGCAGCGATTGCTTCCGTTCGAGTTTCAGCAGGTATATCCCCTTCTTTTAGTTTTCCGAGCACTTGGTGTATGAGAACCCCATCCGTGATCTCAATTGCTATTTTTACAAGATGCTCATGGCTCCGATGCATGGGATTTCTGGTTTGAAAAGCGGTCACTTTAGACCAGCCTAATTTGTTAAAAAGTGCTCTTGTCTCAGCAGGTCTGAGATAAAGGTCCTTGTAATCATTGGGCATGTCACCCTCGTCAAATACTTTAACCGATCCGCCCAAGTTTACATCAGCTTGTTCTAGGACTTTTTTGACACCGGGATGGTTTGTATCGGTAGTCCCAAATATGTTCCTATTTTCAAAATCCTTATCGATTTCAAATTTCTCAGAAACATTCATAATCGCCATAGTCTTGCCAGTCTTCTCATCAAATAAAGCCACATCTTCATCGATTTTAATTTGGTTTGCCAAACTCCGGTCGACAGACAGCGTTATTGGGATTGGCCAGAACAATCCATTTTGTAGTTTCATTTCGGCACAGGTTCCATACCAATCAGCTTCACACATAAAGCCCTCTAATGGGGTATAAGCACCCATCGCTAACATGAGCACATCGGATGTTTCACGGCTAGACATTGGAACTTTGATTAGATTGTCTGCCCTTTTGCTCGCGGCCCTGCGATCGCTTTCAGCAAGTAGTAATGCTTTTAGGCTATTACCCCCATGTGGTGTGACTAAGGTTACCATCGACAAACTCCAAAATTTCCATGCACGACCACTTCTAGCAAAGCATTTGGCAGGCTGACCAGAAATTTTAATTATCGTTAGTGGGAGGGAGTTTTGCTCAATCAATATCCAGCGCGGAAAATATGCTCCAGTGTCCTAAGGTCTAACGAAAAATTTAGCAAAAATTAAGCCCAGAAAAAGTTGAATGCACTGTTAAAGGGGATCAAAGCATGGGGCCGTATGCGATCTCCCCTTGACCCTAGGCCATTCTGAGTGCAAAACGATACCAGCATCTGTCAACCGGAATTAGCTGTCGACGATAAGCGGTATCTAGTTCGGAGGGGGTATATGTTTTCAATAAATCCATTTGCTGCGTTGTCATCATCCGTAGCGCCCGTCGTCATGCAGAGTTATGTTGTGATAATGGTTCTCTTAGTCGCATTGGGGACCATTTACGATACAATACATCGTGGAAGCGCCAAGTATTTCTTTTCTAATTGGGTAAAAGCCAAAAAATCCAGTTCTCGGGCACTGGGCGGTGGAGAAATGGTGGGGCACGTTGTTAGGACCGCTGTTGCAAATGTTGCTCTGTCCAGTGAGTTTTGCAATCAGAAGCGTCGCATAGCCCACTTGTTAGGCATGTGGGGTTTTACTGTTTATGCGGTGGCAACCGCAGTTATGGTGTTTCAGTATCCGACGCCAACAACTCCTACACCGGCAATCATTCCACAACTTTGGTGGGTAGGTGCTGCTATGGTTTGTGTTGGTGGATATTGGTTTTGGTTTTTCATCCGTGTCGATGTATTGGCCGAGGGCGGTTCGCCATTCCGTTTGATGAGGGCAGACTTGTTTGTTGTTCTCTTAGTGACGAGCTGCACGGTAGCTTTGATATGGGCCTATTTGCAGGGGATAGAGAGTACATGGGCTAATGTAGCTCTCGGACTATACTTAATCCTCACAACGGCTCTTTTTGGATCGGTGCCCTGGACAAAATTTGCGCATATGTTCTTCAAACCCGCGGCTGCTTTGCAAAAACGTGTGGCTATTGCAGATGGATCACGCAGTAATCTTCCGGAGCCAGCTGATAAGCCAGCGCTTCTGGGTGACCCACGACGCCACCCCTCAAACTATTAATTAGCCTCGTTATTTCAATCAGGAGAAAGTTAAACCCATGCCAACTTTCGTATATATGACCCGCTGTGATGGTTGTGGACACTGTGTTGATATATGTCCGTCGGATATCATGCACATCGATAAAACATACCGACGTGCATACAACATTGAGCCCAATATGTGTTGGGAGTGCTACTCTTGTGTCAAGGCTTGTCCGCAGAACGCGATTGATGATCGAGGGTACGCTGACTTTGCTCCCATGGGACATAGTGTTCGCGTCCTTCGCGAACCTGAAAAAGGAACGATTTCATGGAAATTAAAATTTCGCGACGGTACCGTAAAAGAGTTTGTGTCTCCTATTCGGACAACTGAATGGGGCTCAATCCCGTCCGCGGAGACATACAACGCACCGAAATCAAACGAATATAAAACCCAGGAACTATCACATGAGCCTGACGCGCTTAACCTTGAAGATGGCTTGCCGGCCTTGGCGCCAGATCAGCTTGAGAAATACAGCGTGCCGAATGCCGTTGGCCATAACTCCAAATCAAAACAATTCAAGCAGGAGGCAGTTTGATGGGGCTGTTTGGAGGTAGAAAAACTATCACTGTTG
Source organism: Pseudomonadota bacterium (assembly GCA_036339585.1). NCBI lineage: Bacteria > Pseudomonadati > Pseudomonadota > Pseudomonadota bacterium. The sequence goes on along the minus strand of JAYZAS010000001.1, from coordinate 115,945 downwards.
ATACTGATATATTGATAATCGGTGGAGGAATGGCTGGCTGTGGAGCGACTTATGAGTCTCGTTTTTGGGGCCGTGACCTCAAGGTTGTCACGGTAGAAAAGGCTAATATAGAACGTAGTGGTGCGGTGGCTCAGGGCTTATATGCAATAAATTGCTACATGGGAATGCAATGGGATGAGAACCAACCAGAAGATTTCGTTCGGTATGCCCGAAACGACTTGATGGGTTTAACCCGTGAAGACCTCAGTTATGACATTGCTCGCCATGTGGACTCAACTGTCCATAAATTTGATGAATGGGGATTGCCAATTATGCGTGACCCCGAGACTGGACGCTACCAGCGTGAGGGTAAATGGCAGATTATGATCCATGGTGAAAGTTACAAGCCAATTGTTGCCGAGGCAGCCCGTAAGGCTGCGGATGAGGTTTACAACCGCATTATGGTTACGCACCTTCTGAAAGATAAAAATAATGGAAATAGGGTTTCTGGTGCGGTCGGTTTTAACGTCCGAACCGGTGATTTTTATGTTTTCCGTGCTAAGGCAGTCATAGTCTCGGCAGGCGGAGCATCCCATATATTTAAACCGCGTGCCGTTGGAGAGGGAATGGGACGCACTTGGTACGCACCTTGGAGTAGTGCGTCTGCTTATGCTTTGCCAATTTTAGCCGGAGCAAAGATGACCCAAATGGAAAACCGTATTGTCCTTTGTCGTTTCAAGGATGGCTATGGCCCGGTTGGTGCTTACTTCTTGCATCTTAAAACATACACAGAAAATGCCTATGGTGAGAACTATGAAAAAACATGGTACGAACACACCAAAGAGCTTGTAGGTGATTACGTAGATCGTGAGCCAACACCAACTTGCTTGCGCAATCATGCTTTTCATGAGGAAATGCGTGCCGGTCGCGGGCCTATTCGTATGGTTACAAAGGAAGCGTTCCAAGATCCCCATAAGGAGACCGTTGGCTGGGAAAACTTCTTAGGTATGACCATAGGACAGGCTGTTGTTTGGGCCTCACAAAATATTGACCCAAAGCATACAAATCCTGAACTGACTACGTCTGAACCATATGTGATGGGCTCCCATGCAACTTGCTCTGGCGCATGGGCCAGTGGCCCAGAGGATTATGCTCCTGATGAATATCAATGGGGATATAACAGGATGATGACCGTCGATGGGTTGTTTGGTGCGGGTGATACAATAGGCGGTACAGCACACAAATTTTCATCTGGTTCGTTCACTGAGGGACGTATTGCTGCCAAGGCAGCTGTTAATTATGTGAATGATCTAAAGGATCAACCCGAAGTTTCTGAGCAAGAATATCAGGAACTTGAGGAAATAATCTACCAGCCACTTGAAAACTACAGGGTTGGTCGCAACGAAATTGTTGCTGGGACAGTATCGCCAAGTTACATGCTGCCCATTCAGGGTCTTCAGCGACTTGAAAAGATTATGGATGAGTATGTTGGTGGTATATCAGTTGGGTATGTTACCAATGAGCCAATGTTGGAGCGCGGTCTTGAGCATTTACAAATGCTAAAGGAGGATATTCCTCACCTTGGAGCTGAAGATTTGCATCAGCTACAGAGAGCTTGGGAGTTACATCATCGTGTATTGGCGTCTGAGTGTGTAACCCAACACACGCTTTTCCGGAAGGAAACTCGTTGGCCAGGTTATTATTATAGGGGTGATCACCCAAAACTCGATGATAAAGATTGGCATTGCCTTACACTGTCCCAATACGACAAGGAAAACGATAGCTGGCAAATGGATAAGGCGCCCGTGTATCACATAGTCAATTGATAAAAAAAAAGAAACGGCCGGATATTATTTTTCTCGGCCTTTTTTTTGTAATTAGCGCCTCATGGACGAGAGCTACTTTCTATTATTTTTAAGCGCATTACTCGCGGCAACTGTTGTACCGTTTTCTTCGGAGCTTATGTTGGTGGGGTTTGTGACAGCATCGGACAAAAATCCTTGGTCCCTTTTTTTGGTCGCAAGTGCAGGCAATATTTTAGGTGCCGTTATTAATTGGCTATTAGGCCGTTTTTGTATCGCTTGGCAGAGATTTAAATGGTTTCCGGTCTCAAAGGTACGTCTTGATAAAATAACCGAGTGGTTCAAACACTACGGTGTTTGGAGCCTGCTGCTTGCCTGGGTTCCAGTTGTTGGTGACGCCCTTACTGTGGCCGCCGGTTTTTTTCGCGTTCGATTTGGACTATTCCTTGTTTTAGTAACCGTCAGTAAGGCTGGCAGATACGCTGTTATATTGCTCCTATTTTAATGAGGGTCGCGAAAAGAAAAAAATTTAGAATTATTTTTTCTCCGTTTGATTGTAACCCTCGTAACCAGCCACTTGCCGTCCTTCGAGATGCTTATTATCATATTCAACCGTTTGGCGTTCAATTTCCCACATATCTGGAAGCCCAATAGCATCTTCGATTTCCTCGCGTACTTCTTTGGCCTTTTCCACATCAAAAGATGCGACGCCAGTTTCTTGTACACCTTTCCATAGGTCAATTACGCCAGCAACAGATGCTAGAATTGTGGCTAGTGGATAGGAAATCATTTGAAATCCGTACGCCTTTATTTTTTCTATAGGTAAACCATTAAAATAAGTGGTCGTTGAGAGTGTGGCATCAGTATCTGGGAATTCCTGTCTAAACTGTTCCATCGAAGCTTGCGTCCTAGTCATAGGCTGGATCGAGTCTACTCCCATCTCCTTTAATGCCCTCGCTCGCCGTGCTGCCTCCTTCCACGAACCATTAACTGCATTTCCAGCATCCGTGCGTCCTGAGATAAGTATATCTGCACCATTTTCTTCACGAGACTTTAATGCAAATTCAATCCGCCTCATAAATTCATCAAAACCAACTACGTGTTCGAGACCACGATGGTAGGAGGCCCTTTTAGGAAAGAATTGGTCTTCTATGTTTATTCGTGCAATTCCAGCTTTATGAAATTCTTTTACGGTTCGCATAATATGGACCGGCTCACCATACCCGGTCCCGGCATCAGATATAACCGGGATATTGACATGGTCGGCAACTTTTCGCGCAGCCTCAATTTGTTCAGTCATGGTCATCACCGGCTCTGGCGTAACCAAATGAGCACCAGTCATCCAGCCGGCGCATTGGCAGCATTTAAATCCCATTCTCTCAAGAATGCGGCCCATTAGGGGATCATGCGCTCCTGGAATTATTATCGTTTCTCCACTCTTTATTAAGCTTTTGAGTTGAGCAGCTGGCGATTGTTCGCTTAGCATATTGGGGCTCCTAATTCTGATCGGTTAGTTTTTCCCAATTATACAGTGGTGGTTCTTTATCCCTAAAACGTCGGACCGCTTCTTTGTGAAAATCAGTTTCGCGAACAAGGCACTGGGCATAAACCTCGAGTTCCATAAGAGTTCGAAAATCCAAATTAAAGGACTGATTGAGCACATTCTTGGCCGCGCCGATAGCATCTGTTGAGGCATGAGTAAAACGACTAGCGAACTCACGCGTTTCATCCATAGCGGTTTCCTGTCCGACAACCTCAAGGACCATGCCCAATTCTTTTGCCTCCTCAGCGTAAACTCGGCGTCCAGAGTAAATGAGTTCCTTTGCACGCTGCTGACCAACAAGTCTGGGCAATATGTAAAACCCCCCCCAGTCAGGCACGAGCCCTATGCGGGCGAATGCTTGCATGAAAAATGCACGAGGCGTAGCAAAAACAAAATCAGCTAATAATGCAATATTGCATCCGGCGCCTGCTGCGGCGCCATCTACCAGACTTATAACGGGCAATTCTAAATGCAGGATGTCGTATATCCTATGATGGCCAGATCGCATGCGAGTGCGGTGATCCATGGGAGTCATCTTCCGTTCGGCCATTCCTTTAACATCCCCGCCCGCACAGAAATGACCGCCGGCACCTGTTAATATGACTGCTTTAACTTCTTCACCTGCTTTGGCTTTGACCTCCGCCAATGCATGCTCAATATCAATCCTCATCTCTTCGCTGAGTGCATTGCGCGCCTCAGGTCGGTTGAAGGTAATAGTGGCAATCTTATCGCTTATATCGAGCTGGAGGTGGGTATAAGACATTGCTTCCTCGCGGGCTTGTTAATTTACACAACGAAGACATCTTACGGCAATGGATCAAGATCTTTCAAGAGATCACATGAACCGCTGAAACAGGAAAACGCAATAGTCAGGGATTACAGCTACTCAATTTTCCGTAAAATGTCTTTCACGCTAATGCCATGTGCGGCCAGCAAATCGTCATGTCCTCCATATCTGTGGATAAAAGCGTCCTTGAGAGTAAAGCAATGCAATTCACAACTCGCATGAATATCCCAAGCAATCTGTTTAGTGCGGGAGGAGAGGCCTCCTTCAGGTACATGTTCCTCAATCACAACCACTTTCTTGTGATTATTTAATATGTTTTCAATGTTTTCTCGATCTAATGGTTTTAGTGTGTGCGCTGACACCAATGAAACAGACTTTCCTCCTTTTAAAAGTATTTTAGCAACCTCGTTTGCGTGTTTCATAACAACACCATACGAGAGTATGCATATATCGGTGCCCCTAATGAGGTATCTCAATCGCCCAAACTGCCAAGGCTCTATAGCTTGCTTTGTAAGCTCCGGTTCGCCAGACTTACCTAGACGCAGATATACCGGACCATTTCTTTGTTTGGCGCAATATTTTACTGCCTCTACTACTTCTAAAGGGTCACAGGGTGCAATGATTTGCATATTGGGAATAGCACCGGCAATCGCAATATCTTCTTGTGTATGGTGGGTTCCGCCGAGTGTTGAATATATGACGCCAGCTCCCATACCAACCACCGTAACAGGTAAGTTCTGGTATCCCAGATCGTCTCGAACGAATTCGAAGGGGCGATATAAAGAAAATGAGGCAATTGTGTAAGCGAAGGGTTGGCACCCTTTTAGTGCGAGACCGGCACAAATCCCTATCATACTTTGTTCCGCCACACCCACGTTTATGAACCTATCTGGATATTGGCGACTGAAATCGGCCATGCTACCGGCTGGCGAGATATCTGCAACGACAACAAAGATATCTGGGTTGGCCGTTGCAGCTTTATATAGCGCCTCAGCAAAAATATTCCTCACTAAAAATTAGCTCCTGGGTGTGACGCCCTAAGTTCATCTAACGCAATCTTATACTCTTTGTGGTTTGGAGAACGGTAGTGCCAAATCGGCACATTTTCCATAAAGCTGATGCCTTTGCCCTTTGTTGTTTTGCATATTGCTGCCATTGGTTTCTTACCACTACGTGCATCAATAGTCCTGTAGATGTTTGATGAATCATGCCCCGGTATCTCTACTGTTTCCCAGCCGAAAGCGCAGAGTTTCTGGTCAACAGGATAGAAACTTGGATGAGTTTCAGACGTGCGTCCTAAGCTTTGAAAGTCATTATTATCAATAAAAACAACGAGGTTGTTAATCTCGAGTGAAGATGCCATCATAATTGCCTCCCAAGTTGAGCCCTCTTGTATTTCGCCGTCGCTAAGAACGGCGTAAATAATCCCCGGATCTTTTTTACGCTTCTCGGCAATTGCCATTCCGACGGCCATTGGAAGACCATGTCCAAGTGAACCTGTGGAGGCCTCGATACCTGGAGTGCCGTAATCGGGGTGACATCCTAATCGTCCTTGGGGTGTACAATATTCTGCCATATCCGTTTTACTTAGAATGCCCAGAGCTTCCAAAATCACATATTGGATCATACATCCATGGCCCTTCGACATTATGAACGTATCTGCCGGGGCGTTTGCCTCACCTGAATTCCGCATCAGCCCGTAATAGACGCATTCTACAATCTCCGCACAAGAAAACGCTGAGCCGATGTGTAAGGCTCCCACCTGTTGAGATATCTCTAGTATACGCTTGCGAAAATTTAGGCATCGTAAAGCAGCTGCTTTTGGATCATATGGATTTGCAAGTGGTCTCATCAATCATCACTTTTGTTATTCGGTAATTCTATTTTTATCTCAGAGCAGTTGGGTTACACATTATGTTACTCAGAGGTATCCTCCTGATCTTGCCCGAGATACTGGAACCATCTTTTGGTAGCGTTCTCTATAGATGCACTATCCCACAATGGTGCTTCTTTCCAATAATTAATATTTTCGAGGGTTTTTGCGACTCCTTCCTCAAAAGAGATCTTTGGTGACCAATCGAGGTCACGGCGAATTTTACGGATATTGGCGTGGGTACAGTCGGGTTCGCCAGGACGTTTTGGAATAAACGTTGCCTTTCCTCCTAGGAGTTCTACAAGATGTAAAATTGATTTGGGGCTCCCGGCGCCAAGATTCCATATTTGCCCTGATAGCCTTGTTTCTGCAGCCGCAAAAAAAGCCTGTGCTACGTCTGTTACGTAAAGGAAGTCGCGCCTTTGGTTGCCATCACCGACTACTGTCAAAGGTGTATTTGCTAGAATTTGCCGTAGGAAAACTCCAAAAACTGCGCCATACGCACCTGAAGTACGTGATCTCGTGCCAAAGGCATTGAATATGCGAAGTGAATTCACTGGCAATCCATAAACTTTGTTCCAGTGAAAAGAGACTTGCTCGCCCATATATTTCGACAATGCGTAAGGATATTGTGGATTTATCGCATGTTCCTCGTCTGTTGGTGTTGTGGCAATGCCATAACAGGAGGAAGATGCGGCGTAAACAAACTTTGAGGCCTCGTTCCAGCGAGCTGCCTCAAGAACTTTAATTGTTCCTTGTACATTGACGTCCATGTATTCCTCTGGAGCCTCAATTGAAGGAACAATATCGCCGATGCCGGCGAAATGCAGAACATACTGTGCGTCTTTGAAAATTAGGTCCTTGCTTTTTATTGTTCGAATATCTCGGTTTTCGAATGTGAGATTAGAATTATTGGCGTGTTGTGCAAAATTAGCCTCTCGTCCTCCAATCAAATTATCAAGTATACGGACTTCAAAATCTTTTGCGACGAGAAGGTCTACCATATGACTTCCAATGAAGCCTGCGCCGCCGGTTACAACAGCGACCTTTTTCCTCTTCATGAGACACGCCGCTTTTTTAGGGTACGGACATTGTAATATTTGTCATCGGTCATACTATTCGGCAATTTTTCCTCTTGGAATACGAGAACTAATTCACGAATAGCATCTTCTATTGAATGCCTCGGAGTAAAGCCAAGCGATTTTTTTATTTTTTCTGAATTTATATGATAACTGCGTATATCGTCGGTCGGTTCAGTTATTATCTCAATTGGTTTTCGCTCTGGTAGCATTTCTTCCACAACGTTTTTCACCAATTGTGCGATTTCCATGATGCTCATATTTTGGTAGCCACAATTGAAGATTTCACCTTGTACCCGATCTTTTGGCGCCTCAATCAGTAGTGAAACAAGATCGCAGTAATCTTGGATATGCAAGTTAGGCCGAAGTTGACTTCCCCCGAACACGCGAATTTTTCCGTTTGTAATAGCGTGATTAGTTAAGATGTTAACAGATAGGTCTAGCCGTTGCCTTGGTGCGTAACCGCAAACTGTTGCCGGACGAAAGATGACACCGGTGAAATGGTCATCTGCGTGAGTGTGTAAAATCGGTTCACACATTCCTTTATATTTATTGTAAAGCGTGAGAGGAACTAACGGGTGATCCTCAGTTACATGTTTTTTGTCGGAAACGCCATACACAGAACTTGAGGAGGCATAAATAAATCGCTGGACGCCTGCATTTTTCGCTGCCAATACCATTGGTTCAAACGCCTCGAAATTGATCGTGGTACTTAAACCTTCATCGAGTTCAAAGCTTGCGTCGTTAGAAATACAGGCGAGATGAATAACGGTATCGCAGTCCAAAAAGGCGGCAGCAATTTTTTGTGTGTCGCGGATATCTCCTTCAATCACTGTCAGGTTGGGATGCTCAGTCGGTAGAATATCCGATCCAAAATACATTACATCGTATACAGTGATATTGTATCCCTTATCTAGCAACTGCGGAACAAGGCGGCTCCCGCAGTATCCAGCTCCGCCTGTTACTACTAGATTATTTTGCATTTTAAATTCGCCTCTCACACATAGCTTTGTATAAACTTGACAGGGAAGCAATTTTTATTCCAATGACCGAGTAAATATGTACCAAGCATGCATTGCTTAGGGCTAACTCTATTGAGTTGGTGGGCGCGGCTGGGATCGAACCAGCGACCCCCGCCGTGTGAAGACGGTGCTCTCCCGCTGAGCTACGCGCCCTGGATGCCATTGCACTTTCGCCAATTCTTAGTAAGAATGGCACCTTTGTCTGTCAAGGTTTGTTATTTTCTTCTTAACGAAGGAACCTGTAAATGTTTCAGGATACATCTTGTCGTGATTATTTTTTCATATACGGAAGCTTGATTTGTAGGCTTTTAAACGTATTTTCAAATAATGTTCGTTACACAAAAGGTTAATCTATTAAAACTGCCGTCTATATTGGCATTCACCTTATTATTTTTTACATTAGATGACCTTAGAGCTGCTTCGGTCAAACTTTCTTACGACGCTTACGCCGGTCCTTTGTACGTGATGTCCGCTCGTGTTTCGTTGTCTTTGGAGGGTGACCGGTATCGCATTGAAACACAAAGTAAGACGGAGGGGTTTGCTGCTTGGTTTTCTTCCTGGAATTCAAAGGGCATGACGGAAGGGCAAGTACGCAATGGCCGATTAATTCCCCTTTATCATTCGGTAAACTCTTACGTTGACGACCAGCCCCATCGGGTGAAACTTCGATACATTAAAGGTCAGCCGGTACTTAAGGAGCTCGTGCCAGCGCCAGACGGGATACATCGCCTTGCCGTACCATCAGAAATGTGGCCTCAAACCATAGATCCGTTAACCATGACGTTACGGATTCTCACGAGGGTCTCTAAAGAGCAATTGTGCGTGGGCGCGCATAAAGTATTTGACGGTAGACGACGTTACAACATGGTACTAACACCCGGCATCACTTCAGAATTACAAGCTACTTCTTCTTCAGTTTTTACCGGAGATGCGCAAAGCTGTGCCCTTGAGATAGAGCGATTGGGTGGTTTTTATAAAAAGAAATCATCAACTGGCAAGCCTCTCCTATCGCCAATACTCTGGGTGGCACGTCCTTTTGAAAACGGATTACCGGTCCCCGTTAAATTTGAGGCCAGGTCTAGTTTTGGTGTTTTCCGCATTTATCTCACAAGAGCTGAAAAAGGTGGCGAATTGATTGAGTTAGAAAAAGATTAAAAGTACAAATAACTTCGAGGTCGTCATGCAGCGGTCCAATTGGTTGCTGGTGGGAGTGTTTATATTTCTCTCGCGACCCGTCTTTGCCGATAGAATTCAACTGTCGTATGAAGGCTTTTTGGGCCCTCTTTTTGTAATATCAGGTGTTGTCGAACTCAACCTCTCTGCCGTCTCATACGAGGTTAAAACTACAAGCACGACCGAGGGTTTTGGGGCATGGTTCTTTCCATGGAGAAATGAATCAGTTTCTGTTGGCATGATTATTAATGGTGAAATAGATCCCAAAAACTTCCAAATGAAGGCAAAATGGAATCATCGTGAGCGCGATGTGGAACTTCTATTTGGTAATTTGTATCCGGAGATAAAAAAGATAACACCACCATCAACCATGGTGGAGAACACCTCAGTACAAACCGGGCTTACGTCAGAGACAATTGATCCATTGTCAATGGCTGTGAAGTTAATGATTAAAATGGATCGTGCAAAACGATGCCCCGGTAAAATCCGGGTTTTTGATGGACGCAGGCGTTACGATCTTAGTTTCAGTGAGGCAATAGGAAAAGGGCTTGAAAAAAAGGCACCAACTATACTTGGTGAAATCACGCGAAGCTGTGCAATGTCCATTAAGCGGATCGCCGGCTTTTGGAAAGAAAGTGAAATTATTACGGAAACAAAGGGGCCGCCACGGATCTGGTTGGGCAGGCTGGCGAAAGAATTGCCAATGGTACCAGTGAAGTTTGAAGCTAATTATCGATTTGGTGTAATACGCATATACCTAACTGCTTTTAAGACGGGCTCGATAATAAGGACATTAGATTAATTGGTTATTGACTAGCCAAGTTGACAAGCGCGTCCGGAATTTCATCTAACCCGTCGACCAAATAGGTTGCCCCAAGTTCATTCGGAGGAGTTTTTGTATACCCGTAGGTTACAGCAATTGAACAAACTTGGGCTGCATTTGCACATGCAATATCATTAATGCTGTCGCCTATCATAACTGCTCGGTCTGTCGTGCCTCCAATCTCATTAAGTACTCGTAATAGGTGCTCCGGATTAGGTTTGCGTACCGAATAACTGTCCCCGCCGGCGATAGCTGTAAAAAAGTGTGCGATGTTGAGCCCCTTACAGAGCCGCACAGTCGCGTCGTAAGCTTTGTTGGTGCACAGGGCTACGACGTGCCCATTAGATGTAAGTTTTTCTAGAGTGGACAAAGCGTTTGGATACAGAGGCGTTTCTTTTACAGGTTGTTGATAATAAAGTGTCTTAAAGCGATCCACGTATTTACTTAGATCTTGGGGGACAGTGCCCGTTTTCCTCATAGCTTTTTCAATCGTAACGTTTATCCCTTCCCCCACCATGGCCTCAACTTCATTTACCTCCAATGCTGGCCGATCTAACTCGCCTAACATCTGATTTATACAAGTGGTCATACCGATGGCGCTTTCAACTAATGTTCCATCAAAATCGAAAACCACAAAAGGGAATGATTTCACCATATATTCTTCCTATCTCCCATATCTGTCGTATCTTAGATTGTAGATATGACCCGTCCAAGAGATTTTAGTATGAGGACCCTAGTAAAAGCTTGCGAAAGAAACTTGGGTCGGCGGTATCTTCGCCACCGCACACGGCATCTTCCAGAAGGGATTGATTAATCAAAGGCTGGTTTCGCTCGTTGTATGTAGGAGTAAGAATGCGACATCGCTTGGTTAATTCTTTCTGGATGTTCATATTAAAGCGCAAAAGACCAAAATTAAAAAAAACAATTGGCCGGTCAGTTGTGAGGGCTATTGAAAAAGTTGTTGATGCCGGGATGTCCATTATTAAAACGTCATTGTCATTCAGTGCTTGCTCGAAACTGATATTAGAGACATTTGCTAAACGTTCGATAGGCGGAATTTTTCCACGCAGGAGGCCTTCTGGGTGAGGTTTGCATGTGAGGGTAACTGGGAGAATTTTCAATGCTTCCACCAATCGAAGTTGCCACTCCAAATAGGGAACACCCGGCAATATAGGTGTTGAGGTCTGATAGAATCCATAAAATGCTGTTGATACATAAAGGACGCGCCGGCGTGCTGGTTTACTGCGGCGAAAGGCAGCATTACCCACATCAAGTCCGGGGTCACCATCATGACCACGCACCTCGACCTTACGTATGTTCTGCGTCAGTGTAACTGCATTATTAATCATTTCAGACATCGCACTCATTTGAGTGGGCATTATGTAGTGGCTCGAGGCAGCTAGTTCGTTGAAAGAGAATTGCATATAAGCTTGCGAAAGTGCCGTTGTCCCACCGTGATCGAATCTCCAGACTTCGCCGCCGCGTCTGAGCACTTCAAGTCCCAGAGCGCGGCCCGGATACGCAGCCCCAGTTCCTGTCCAAATCGAAGAAGGAAGGTCAGTTACGTTTTGTAGTTTTCTCAAAGTAATTGAAGCTCGGCTGATGCTATCAACCAAAAAAGGTTTAATTACGCGTTTTAGCCTCGCTGTATAAACTTTATCGAGATTGGTAAACTGAATGACGTTAGCCAAAATATCGTCAACAAACGGTATGACTTTTTCATCCAATGTGGTTGTTGGTGCCCGGTCCATGAGTGCTTGGAAAAAGACAGCGCCATGTCGGTATTTCACGTGGGAGCCACTCTTTTTGGCATAGTCTCGGAGCAAGCTGTTGTGGCTGAGCGCTATTGCCTTAGGGTTAAAAAGATTGGGAATTAAAGTTCTATAGGTGCTCCAAGTCATGGTTCGAACAATCTGACGTGCCCTACGATAGTGGAACCCACTGATTTTACCATGATGGCCAGCACCCGGGGTGCTTTGTTGTGTTTTTTCACCTCTTAAAAGTTCAAGCTCTTCAGGGCCAAATAAATAACGGTTTTCTCCCTCTGCCTGAACTAAATGTGCTGCCTCGACCAGCGCCCCAAGTTCACTTGGTCTTCCCAATAGAAGGACGTCACGTGAGTCGGGCTTCAAACTATTCGCATAAAGTATCATGCTTCGATAAAGCTCTGCATGTATATCGTAAAGCTTCGTTGGCGAGAGCGGCCAGCGAAATGCGCCTCTCCACCCCGCCGTTATTGCCTCCTTTTGAGTAAGGTCGAAGGGAATAGGTGTAATCATTTGAAGACCGCTGATTGTAAAATTATTTCAATGGGTAGTTCTAGTTTTTCGATATTTTATTCCGAAATTCTGAGTTTCTGAAAAAATCACAATGATATCAGCATTTCCTCTGAGCAACAATTCAAACAAATAGCGAAGTTTTAGGATAATAGTCTGGGTCATGATCACTGTGCCAATTATTAACTTATTTATTCAATTCTGGCTGAAAAACAGAGAAATAAATTGTGACTTGGCGCAAAATTAGAGCTATGGCAGATTCATGGTAGTTTCAAAGCATATATTTTCTTTGGTTTCTTATGGCTGAACACAAAACTATCGCTATTATTTTAGCAGCAGGCAAGGGCACTCGGATGGTGTCAAAATTACCCAAGGTGATGCACACTGTTGCTAATCAACCCATGATTGGCCACGTTTTGGCGGCAACGGCGGAACTCAATCCAAGCAAAACTTTTGTTATTGTTGGCCCTGGAATGAGCGAGGTTTCAAGATTTGTGAAACCCCATAAGACTGTTTTGCAAGAGGAGCGCCTCGGCACGGCGGATGCTGTAAAGACTGCTATGCCAATGATTGTTGACACTGCGGCCGAGACAGTCCTCATACTTTACGGCGATACGCCGTTTATTCGTTCTGAAACACTACGCAAGATGCTGCAAGCACGTTCTTCCGGGGCAACCCTTGTGGTACTAGGGTTTAGGCCAGACCATCCCGCCAGCTATGGTCGATTAAAGCTCAACAAAGAGGGTTGCCTGGAAGCAATTATCGAAGCCAATGAAGCGACCGCGGCTGAACTAGAAATTAGATTGTGTAACTCCGGGGTTATGGCAGTTGATGCCTCACACTTAGGTGGTCTTTTGGCTGAAGTTGGCAATGATAATACAAAGGGTGAATATTATCTCACCGATATCGTGGCATTAGCGCGCTCACGCGGTATGGAGTGTGGCGTCGTAGAGGCTTCAGCAGAGGAACTGATGGGTGTCGATGACCGTGTAGCTCTAGCGGAAGCGGAGCAAACATGGCAGACGGCTCGCCGCATTCGTGCCATGCAGGAGGGTGTAACGCTTTGCGACCCTAGCTCCGTTTGGTTCAGTAGTGATACCGATATTGGAAAAGATGTGGTGATTGGCCCCAATGTAGTCTTCGGACCGGGTGTGACTATTGCTGATAATGTGGAGGTTCGTGCTTTTAGCCATCTTGAAGGGGTGTGCATCGAGGAAGATGTAACGGTAGGACCTTTTGTGCGTTTAAGGCCTGGAGCGGTGCTGAAAAAGGGATCAATGGTTGGAAACTTTGTTGAAATAAAAAATTCGATACTCGATAAAGGCTCTAAGGCGGCCCATCTCTCATACATCGGTGACGCTGATGTAGGTGAAAAAACTAACATAGGCGCCGGAACAATCACCTGTAATTACGACGGTTTTAATAAAAATCGAAGTATTATAGGAAAGGGTGCGTTTATTGGATCCAATACCGCTTTGGTTGCGCCTATTAATATTGGGGATGGGGCTGTGGTGGGAGCAGGAAGTGCAATAGAGGCCGATGTGCCCAAGGATGCCCTAGCGCTCTCTCGTGCTAAGCAAATCAATCTTCCAGGGCGAGCTCAGGCGCTACGCACGAAGTTAGAAACTCAGAAGACATCCACAAAACATAAAAAAAAGAGCGAAGATTAATTATGTGCGGGATTGTCGGCATCATAGGAAATCAGCCGGTAGCGCCACTGCTTATGGAGGGACTGAGGCGTTTGGAATATCGCGGTTACGATTCTGCGGGGATTGCTACACTTCGCGACGGATCTATTGAAAGGCGTCGGTCAGAGGGTAAAATTAGTAATCTGGAATCTCGATTAGATGCTTTCCCAGTAAAGGGAAATATTGGTATCGGTCATACGCGGTGGGCCACGCATGGTGTGCCGTCTGAGACGAATGCGCACCCTCATGCAACTTCTAGAGTTGCAGTAGTGCACAATGGAATCATAGAGAATTTCCAAAAGTTACGTGAAGAACTCACTGAACACGGTAGTCAATTTGTAACTGACACTGATACTGAGGTAATTGTTCATTTAGTTAGCCATTATCTCAATAAGGGTGCCAATCCTAAAGAGGCGGTAGCGCTGAGCCTGCCCCGGCTTGAAGGTGCTTTTGCTATAGTACTGATATTCGCAGGTGAGCAAGATCTAATGATCGGAGCACGACTTGGTAGTCCCCTGGCTATTGGTTTTGGCGATGGCGAGATGTATATCGGCTCCGACGCCCTAGCTTTAGCCCCGTTAACCCAGAAACTCTGCTACTTGGAAGATGGTGACTGGGCTGTAATCAGGCGTGATGGACCTGAGATATTCGATAACAATGACAATCCAATTCTGCGCCCAGTAGTTCAGACTGCGATGTCCGGTGCCATGATCGGTAAAGGAGATTTCAGACACTTTATGTTGAAAGAAATTTATGAACAGCCGACCGTTATTGGAGAAACGCTTAATACAATGCTCAATCCGGTAACTCGAACTATTACACTACCTCCAATGCCTATAGATTTTAAAAATATCTCACGTATTTCGATAAGCGCATGTGGTACTGCGTATTATGCCGGCCTAGTAGGCAAGTATTGGATTGAACGACTGGGACGTTTGCCCGTTGAACTTGATGTAGCTTCTGAGTTCAGGTATCGCGAAGTTCCAATGGAAAACGACGGCTTGTCTTTATTTATAAGCCAATCAGGCGAGACAATGGATACCCTGTCAGCGCTTCAATATGCGGCGCAGCAAAAACAAAAAATTGTATCGATTATCAATGTTGATGAAAGTTCCATCGCGCGTGCATCAGATGCGGCATTAAGAACCCTAGCCGGACCTGAGATTGGAGTGGCTTCTACAAAAGCTTTCACTACGCAATTAACAGTAATTGCTTGCCTTGCCATTGGTTGTGGTCGAGCTCGTGGCACATTGAATAAAACAGATGAAGCTGAGCTGTCACTTGCACTTTCTGAAGTGCCGGGCCGGGTGGCTGAGGTACTAAAAAACGATGAAACAATCGCTGAAATAGCCGAGACACTAGTTGACGCGCATGATGTTCTTTATTTGGGTAGGGGCACGTCATATGCGATCGCTCTTGAGGGTGCTCTTAAATTGAAGGAAATTTCCTATATTCATGCCGAAGGGTATGCCGCCGGAGAAATGAAGCATGGGCCGATAGCTCTTATTGATGAAGATGTTCCAGTTATAGTTATAGCGCCAGGGAATGATCTTTTATTTGAAAAAACAGCATCGAATATGCAGGAGGTTATTGCGCGAGGTGGTAAAGTAATACTTATTTCTGACAAAGAGGGTGCCTCTCGCTTGCAAGGGCATGCCTCTCCTTACGCAACAATTATTTTACCAACGGTCGATCCCTTCGTTGCGCCAATTCTGTATTCTATCCCAGTGCAACTTCTCGCCTATCACACAGCTATCCTTAAAGGCACTGATGTTGATCAGCCACGTAATTTGGCCAAAAGTGTCACGGTGGAGTAGTTTTAACTGGTGAAATAGCATCCCCAGTTTTCTCTACCGGTGAAATAACACATCGTCCTGATTGTGAACTATAAGCTCTACTTGATGATTTATACTACTCTTCTTTTGAGCGCAGTTTGCAGGACCATCTTTGCAAGGACTCATCGTCTCTCCAGATTCTACGACCAGACAGTGTTTCATAATGAATACCTACTCGTCTTTTGAGAAATTCAAAATCAAGTGTAATTATGGCGACCTTTACAAATCTAGACCCGGCGGGTCTTCTTTTGTACGATTTTGTCAAGGTATCCTTAAAATAAAAGGTTCCTACCGCACCCTTATCTGAGACTATTAGTTCACAAGGTTTGTAGTAGACTTCATCAGGTCTGCACCACTGCTCCCACTTTCCATCTAACCTTTGATAAATCTGTCTCGTCCTCCATTTCTTCAAAAACCGAGGATTTGAATATTTGTGAATTCGTGTGTGTGTCTTACCGTCATTGTCGAGGGTGCAAATCATCGCGATTTCCTCTGCAGGTGCAAAGTCTGCAACCGCACTGGTCACAAAGAAACAGGCGCATAGTATCAGACAGAGTGTTACGGTCAGATTTCTCATAGGTATGACTATAGCGGATTTTAAATTTTTGAGTAAGGGAGGGGCGAGGACCAAAGGTGCCTACACCCACATCCTATTTGCTATACCCGTTCCAAATATTCTCTGTCATACTATTTTCCTACTTTGGGCCAACCTTGGAAAATGTTGCATGGGAAAAACGGTGATTGTATTTTTTGCCGACATTGTTCTGGCAGTTCATTTTTGCATTGTAATTTTTATCACCTCTGGTTTTTTTCTAATACCGATTGGTTACACTGCCAATTGGGGTTGGACTTCAAACGTGAAATTTAGAATATCTCACTGTGGGATGATGATGTTTGTAACGCTTGAAACTATATTAGGAACGACCTGCCCACTTACCTATCTTGAAAATATTCTACGTGGGATCACTCAACCTGAGTCATTCATTGGGCATTGGATCCACCGATTAATCTATTGGGACTTGCCAACACATATATTTTTCATTTTGTACTGTATTTTCTTGGGATGGACATTACTTATGTGGTGGATCTTCCCACCAAAAAGATCTCGTCCTTGAATGTATCCGTAAGAAATACAAAGGGTGTTAAGTTAGGAACATATATGATCACCGTTCCGAAGCGGTCGGTAACCGTGGAATAGTTTTTTTAGGGGTACTTTGGATTTTCCATTGTGATCATTTAGTGAAATTTTGACCCTTGCAACAGGATCAACATTAACCCGTTTACTATCCGTTTGGGACTGTTGAGACTGACGAAGTTTCTGTTAGTTTTTGTTGTCTGCGAGAGACGTTTCTGGGAGTAAGTATGTCTTCCATAAAACTATTTATAAGGGTTAGTATTCCAGTTGTTCCGAAACAGGTGATTTAAATGCGGAAACCTATTCTCATACTGTCACTGATTTTCACTGTGATGTTGTCATCCCCGTCTTATGCAGAAGGGTTGATATGTAAATTCACCGGATGGAATTGTCCTGTAATTGATGAAAAGGATTTGGTGAAACGGGGAGGTCTTTATTATAGGAAACGCACCGATGTTCCTTTCACAGGTAAGACCACGGGGAAAACGCAGGGGACATTTAAGAACGGTAAGAAAGACGGTCCTTATATACGTTACTACAAAAACGGACAGTTATTCCTTAAAACAAACTACAAGGACGGCAAGTGGGATGGTCCTTGGGTCACTTACCACAAAAACGGACAGTTATGGTCCAAAGGAACTCTCAAGAACGATGAGGAAGAAGGTCCTTGGGTCAGGTTCTACGAAAACGGACAACTATGGAGCAAAGGAAACTACAAGGACGGTAAGGAAGAAGGTCCATGGGTCTACTACTGGAAAGACGGAAGTGCGTGGGAGAAATATACCGGCACCTTCAAGAACGGTGTGAAGGCCAAATAGGTAATGAAGAAACTGGTTCTCATACTGTCACTGATGTTCATAGTGGCACTTTCATCCCCGTCTTATGCGAAATGGACGAAGGTGATAAAGGATACGAATGGAAACACCTACTATATCGACCTTGAGAGAATACGGAAAGTTGATGGGTATGTTTATTGGTGGGATTTGAAGGATTTATTGAAACCAAACAAATATGGGTTGTTGTCTGGCAAAGCATATAACCAAGGTGACTGTAAATTATTTCGGATTAAGATTTTGAATTACGTTCATCACACAACCTATGGGTAGGGATGTTGGTGAAGCAAGCAATCCTAAAAACCCAGAATGGCAATATCCTCCTCCTAACTCTGTGAATGAAACCATCCTCAAAGCAGTCTGCGCACAATAACCCCTTTTACTTACAACATTAGGGTTGGTATGATTTTTTGATAAACAGATAAAAGCTTATTCTCTATTCTACGCGTTCCAGAACCAAAATAAGCCGAGTAAGGGCAGCAACCCATTATAATCAATCGTCCGAACTATTCGGTCACCGTGGAGAAGATCAGAGCAGTCGATTCTCTCAAAATCGAGCTTCCTTAAACTACCTTTAGCTTGTTGTTTCAATTCAGTTCCATCATCCAATAGAAAGCGGAATTTATTTGTAAAGGTTTAATCCCTCAACAATCCAAGCAATAAACTTTAAAATTGCGCCTAAGATTAAAGGTGGAAGTATAATCAAAGCAACGGGAAAGAGGTAGTATAATGGACCCAGTTCATCTGCGACGAAAGTGATGTCTTCTATTCCATCATATGTAGCAGCGGCGATTCCACAGACCCATACAACGGAAAGAGTAAGCCAAATTCCAAAAAAGAAGCGTTTCAGTGTCACTAGATATAACTCCTCGGATGTGTATGTCATTCAAGGGCATTCTTCAAAAAAATCCACCGCGAACAAACAGATAAAATAAGCCCAGGATATTATCCAATTCAATAATGAATAAGAACGTAACGTTGAACGATGAGGGCAGCAAATTCAAAGGTTGAAGGATTTACATCCGGATGCGTTATTCATTCCCATACAATAAACTAAAATGGTGTAAGCTAGTGACAGTCTCCTGTTTTGCAAGTGGTATCCATTTGCAGAGAGCAGGTGCATAATCCCTAGTATTTGATACGCGTGGATTCTTTCTTTGACTCACTAATCCTTTTCGAAGGCCAAAATGAAAATACTGCTCACCATTTCCACAGTCGTATGTATGCTGATTTTATCCTCCAACAGTTTTGGGGAAGTCTTGAAAATCAAGTTCACGGAAGATGATTCGTATAGTATTGAGATTGCTCGAATTAATGTTGGAGATACCATCGAATGGTTGCCAGAGAATGAGGGGCATAATGTAGAGTTTTTTGCGGGCCCAAAAATGCACCCGCTTCCAAAAACATCAGAAATAGATGCAGTTCACACCATAACTTTTGGAACGCCTGGAGTTTATTTGTACGGTTGCACGCCCCATGCAAATATGGGAATGCTGGGGTTAATCGTGGTTGGAAATAATTTTGATAATATTGAGAAAATAAAAGAAACTCAATTGTCTCGTGTTGCGTCTTCGGTTCTGAAACGATTGGTTAGAATGGCGCAGCCTGGTTCTAACTAATCTCATTTTTAATAAATCGATATCTCCTTACCTATATTTTAATATTATTAGACCCGTTAGGTTTTAGTTTATTGGACCACAGCCTCATATCCTATTATCAGTATTTTCTTGGGC
This sequence comes from Pseudomonadota bacterium, assembly GCA_036339585.1. Taxonomy (NCBI): domain Bacteria; kingdom Pseudomonadati; phylum Pseudomonadota; species Pseudomonadota bacterium. Next base: position 96,364 of record JAYZAS010000001.1, on the reverse strand, counting down.
CTTCAATTCAGTCCTCATCTGTTCCTCCAAAGGCAAACGAATCCTTCATTCCTGTCATGCTAACACTCCATTGACGGACAAAGCTGTTTCTTTTGAAGAGTTGTTTTCAAGCTGAAGAGAAAATGTTTAATATCAAAAAAATTTTACCTGAAAAATAACTTGAGATGGAACGCACCCAATCATTTGTTTCGAGAGAGGGATTTGTATGAAATCCAATTTTAAAGAAGGGAATACCACCACCCGGCGTATCATTGTGAACAAAGAACGTACCATAACAGTCGCTGGAGGGGAATTTGACGTCTACGCCACGCCGGAAATGATTCGAGACATCGAGCAAACTTGTAAATTGTATATACTTGAGTTTGCCGAGGAAGGTGAGGACTCAGTCGGAACACAGGTTAATATTTCTCACATAGGAGCTACTTTAAAAGACATGTCAGTAGACGTGACTGCTACCGTTAAATCAATCCACCGTCGTCGTATCACTTTTGATATTTTTGTAAGAGACGAATTTGATGAAGTTGGTATTGGAACCCATGAGCGCTTCATTACAGATGCATCCAAATCAGCAGAACGCCTTCGGGCCAAGGCACAAAAGGCCGGCATATAGAAATACTCGGTTGTGGACGGGATAAGACTAAGTTGGCTCGGAGTGCGCATTTAGGAAATTTTGTGTTAAATTAATAGGTAAGAGAAAAAGAGTGAGCAAGTAATAAAATAATAAAAAGTCAAAACGTCAATGACGGGCGTCAGAATAAAATCTGTTCCTGTCGAGAAAACCCGTGGGGCTAGAGCTTTACGGCTTTTTGAACAATCATTTCCATTCGTTCTAGAAATTTAGACCGATCCGCCTTGCTAAAAGGGCGGGGGCCACCAGTCATTTCGCCAGTTTCGCGTATTCCTTCCTTAATTGCCCGCGTAGCAAGTGCCGTACCGATATTATCATCCGTGAAAACATTACCGTTAGGTCTTATTGCGAAGGCACCGTGTTTGAGGCATCGCGCGGCGAGGGGAATATCATTGGTCACGCATATGTCTCGTTCACCGATGTGGTTAGCAATCCAATCATCGGCGGCGTCTGCACCCTGTGTAACAACAACAAGCTGAACAAGAGGATTCAGAGATGGGCGTATTCCGCCATCGCACACCAGACAAGTTTCAAGTTGGTGCCGTGTTGTTACACGTTCTACCTCTTCTTTCACAGGACAGGCATCAGCATCAACATACACTTTAACCATTACAAAAATAAAATTTCCACGAATTCAACCTACACTTATATATTTCATTGGAGTTTGATGGGGTTTTGGTTCTCTATAAGTCCGTTGAGACCTTTCATATTGGCAGTTCAATAGGGCAGAGATTTCCCTTAGTTAGGTTACTCCCGGGCTGTATATAATAATTATTCGATTGCGATCTAGGTCAAATTAAATGTGCTACCCGCCGTAACTCACCGACTAGGACAATTCCCTCGAAGCCAGTTTATTGAAATCTATAACCGTTAAAGACTAACCGCGCATTAGATGCGGGAGGATTTACATAACTACTGGGCGCTCTAAGTCTAAGGAATGATGAGGGTGTCTGAATATTAACGCCATCCCTGCCAGTCCAACCCCGGCGTATCGTTGCAATACCCCCATTTCCCAAAAAATGTCCTCGATCCTTCAACTTGGAACCAAACTTTCCCATGATAAAAACTTCCATTTACGCTATTCTGGCAACGCTGACTGCTCTTGTCTTGGACCCATTGTCCCGCAAACCGCGTTCCATTATTTTCGTAGGCTCCTATGAAACGGCCATTACTCCAATCATAGCTACCAACCCGGCCATCGGTTCCTGGGATGTTGTGTAATACAATATTTGTCGTACTCTTACTTCCATTAGGGTTTGTCCATTCAGATTGCCATGTTTTTGATATGTAACGAGCAGTATCATTGGACGTTGTTTTGAGGGGCTTAGGCTTTTGCGGTATAAATTCGCCAGAAAATTTCAAAGGCGCGGGATTGGAAGGCGGATTCGAAACCGTTTTTCGGCTCAATATGCGAGTACCTTTGATGCTACATTTAGCAAATAATTTTCCATCCTTCTGCAATTGGTACATCATTTCGTAAAATTCAAATCGATTTAACCGATTCATATCGTTGTATCGTTCGTATTTTAGATACTTCAACGTTCCATTTTTGAAAAATGTAACCCTCGAATTCCCTCGAACTTCTATATAACGCCCGTCTGGGCGTCCGTCGCTGAAATTGAAATTCCGCATCCCTAAGACTATCTTGCGCGATTTATCGATTTTATACTCAGCATTCCAAGTAAGTCGATAGGTCCCCACACGGGTGCTAGCCTGCTGGCACGAAAGTGTTGTTGAAATTATGTCAGCATTAGCTGGGCCAACAGTGAATACACCTACTAGGGCAACGCAAACTAGCTTAAAATTTACTTTCATCGTACGATCCAAAAAGTGCAAAAACAATCACGGGTTAAATAATGAGAATGTTTAATTTATACAAATGTTTTGGCGCACGCATCATAGATTTATCCTTTTTCAATAGGAGACTTTTAAAACATAGTGCGATAGATGTCGGTATTCGTAAAACATTGTCACTGGGGTGCTTTGGTTTTTTTCAGGTTTGTGTCTAGAATGTAGTCCATGCAAAATATCATACTCACACTCATCCTTACCTTCACCTTTTCAATAACAGGTATATGTGCATCTGCTTCATCTGCAAAATGGACGAGGACTTTTGAAAACTCTAAGGGGACGGCATATGTGGATTTTGAAAGAATTAGGGAAAAGGATGGATACGTTTATTTCTGGTCTTTGGTCGATTATCTAAGGCCAACGGGACAAGGGATTTTGTCCTCTAAAGCATATATCAAGGGTGATTGTAACTTATTTCGAGTGCAGAATTTAAGGTATGTACACTACATAAAGCCAATGGGCCGTGATACCGGGCGAAGTACCAAGCCTGCAAACCCGAAGTGGAGGTATCCACCCCCCGTATCCTTAATGGAGATAGTTTTAAAATCGATTTGTAAACACGTTTCCTCGTCTTAGCAGTACAAATCGAAGAAGAATAAGAACAGTCGGAACCAAAACTTAGAATGCCAAGCTTTGATTTTAAAAGATGACACCTTGACCTGATATCTGATCCTTCTCGCTGCAAGAAACGGGGAGGCATGAACGGAGGTATTTAATTGGGTATAAAGATACAAAAATTATCTGAATACATTGGCGCTGAAGTAAGTGGTATAGATTTTTCAAAGCCGGTGGATAGAGAGGTGAAAAATACCCTCAATAACGCCTTAGCCGAAAATGTGGCTTTAGTTATAAAAAATCAAAATTTTGACGCAGATATGTTTGTGAATGCGGCTTGTGTCTTTGGAAAACCTACTCGACAAAACTTTACTAAGTTTGCCTGTAAAGAACAGCCATTGGTTTCTTACGTCTCAAATACGTTTAAAAGTGCTGAGGGGAAAAGAGTGTATCACTCTACCTATTGGCATAGCGATCATGTTAACCGCCAAGAACCACCGAAGTATACTGCGCTTTATGCACTTGAAATGCCGGTAAGCGGAGGTGGCGACACGGGTGTCTTCAATACTGCTGCAGCCTTTGAATCATTATCAGCTGAGTGGCAAAAAAAATTAAAGTCACTGAGAGGCATCCACGGTTTTAAAGGTTCATCAACAACAGCCGTATCTCACAAGTTGGGGGTATCTCAAAAACTAATAGAAGACTTACCTGTAACCCACGACCTGGTCAGGCGGCATCCCGATACAGGAAAACTGGCAATATATTTACACCAAGGTAAGCTAAAAAACTTTTTGGGAATGCAAGGAAAAGAGAGCCAAGAATTAATATCAAAAGTTTTTGAGCTAACGCTAAAGCCGGAGTTTATTTATCGCCATCAATGGCAGTTGGGTGACATGTTAATTTGGGATAATAGGCAGAGCATGCACCAATCCTATCGAGACTACAAATTGAGTGAGACGCGAACTTTATTCCGCATTATCGGTGGTTCGGAGAAGCCCCTATCGCGACTAGAAGAAGCAAAAAATGCGATGAGTGCCTGAGTAAGGAACAGTTCTAACCATACCTAACCAACCTTTTTAACGTGAGTATAAATCAAAACGGTTCACGGAAAAAATCTCTACTTGAAATTTTCACAGACTTTAATCAACAAGTTATTGAATTGATGTGTATAAAGAAACCATCCATAATATTTTTTCTTTCCGCATGTTTCCTGTTTGCCTGTAATAATATTGGATATGCGGATACACTTTGGAGCAAACTAAAGTCTGGCGATCACTTCGTTCTAATTCGGCACGCTCTTGCACCGGGTTTTAGTGATCCTAGTGACTTTGACGTGGAAGATTGTAAAACGCAGCGTAACCTAAGTGACGAGGGTCGCCAGCAGGCGGAGAATATCGGACGCCTTTTTCGTGCAAATGAAATAGATACGGCGATACTACATTCTAGCCAGTGGTGTAGATGCTTAGAAACTTCAAGATTGTTTAATCTTGGAAAGGTAGCGGAATTACCTGCTCTCAACTCATTTTTTGAAAACCCGGATAGGGAGCGAACCCAGACCGAAGCGTTACTAAAATGGTTGAGAAGTGCGCCGCTCAAGAAACCGACAGTCCTTGTAAGCCATCAGGTAAACATAGCGGCTTTGACGGACGTTTCTCCTGAATCAGGAGAAATTATTTTCGTGAACAGATTAGTTGACGGATCACTTTCTGTAATTGGCAGTATTCAAACACTAGAATAGCCTCAAGTATGAAAAATCTTGTTACTATTGGGGCTATTTTTCTATTTACGAATATCTCGCATGGGTATCGGTACGTTCACGCTTGCGGCAATATTGTTTTGGCACTGGTAGGTTGTGCAAACCGTCCGAGCGTAAAATGTTGAATAAATAGACCAATGTAGCAATACAACTAAAATTACCGGCTGGCTAAACTTATAAATGGTCTCAACACTTGCCGTGTAGCCATAATGGAAAAGAGTGTGGGGCGAGACAAAGCGGCTGCCTCTCGAAGGAACAATATATGATAGCCGCCTTACAAGTTTTTTAGCTGCTTAATCTGATATCGATTGTTTATAGGGGAAGGGGTCGAATTGCCTAACACATACCATGGGGCATTTTCTTCGTATAAGCTGGCTAAAAAATGTTGCAGTTTTTAAACGACCAAGGATCTGTGCAGACTTCGTTTTGCCTGCACAGAATACCTAATGAACAACCGTTATTAATTTTCTAATTTGGCTATCAGCTTTTTAGCTAATTTTTTCGATTTGCCTACAAATTTAACCTTTTTAATTTTCGCAAGGTTGGATTTGTCCTTACCAACCACAACAAACCCTATCATGCCCATAGCTTTGTGGGGTGTACACCAATAAGCATAAATGCCGGGAACTTTGAATGTGTACTTGGCATCTTTCGACAGCCTTGATTTGAATTTTTTAACGCCGTCAGGAACACCGTTTTTCAATATAAATTCGACGTTATGACCCTTACTTTTTGACTTCCAAATAACGGTATCGCCAATGGACACATACGCAATTTGGTTTGAATAAACATTTCGGTCGCGACCTTGTTTATTTAACATATCAATACTTATTTCAGCAGCATTAGCAGAGAAGCTAAGACAGACGGTAAACAGTAGACCTATCAGACGTGACATAACTATACCTCAAGCGATTGGTGATTATTTGAGATATCGGGATTGCATGTCTAGTTTGAAAGTCTGTGCGACAAAATGCCCGCACGCGTTCCCATATTTAATTGAAGTGCAAAGAATCAACTTAACGTCTCAAATAGAAAACATCGGTAGCATCTAGGTCTACAGAAAAGACGATAAACCGATTTAATATAGTGTTACAGATCTAAGGTGGTCTTATGCGGTGTTGAAATGAGATCTCATTTACGGCTAGGTTTATGATTTTGTTTCAAAATGCTGCGTGTGCCTTGTTGATAGATGGCTCCATCCTTTACAATGTTTCAGACAATTAAAAGCGATCATTCGGATTATTAATTTGTGTAAGGTGAACATGTATATAGCGATGAATAGGTTTAGTATCGTTCCGGGGCGGGAAGCCGAATTTGAAAAACTATGGCAAGACCGGGAGACGCACTTGGAGCAAGTGCCGGGATTTTTGGATTTCCATCTTGTGAGAGGAGAGAAACAAGATACTTCTACGCTTTACGCCTCGCATAGCACATGGTCATCAAAAGCCGATTTCTTAAACTGGACAAAGTCTGAAGCATTTAGACAAGCACATAAGAACGCGGGAAAGAATAGTGATTTGTATATCGGGCATCCAGTTTTCGAGGGTTTTGATGTGGTCATCTGACTTTTGTGTTTGCTAACTTCACCTAAAAATTTTGAGAAACAGATAATAACAGCATAACTAATTTTAAAAGCGGGGCAAAAGAATGGTTGAAAATGAGGAAACGTCATTTATAGAAACAGAACCCTACGAAGTTGGTTTTGGAAGTCACTACGATGAACACCTTAAACCACTTGTTAACGATTTTGAAAGTCGCAGGCAGGAAGCGGTAAAAAAATTTAAAAAAAGATTGGTGCTTTCCATCCTTGGAGTACCAATTTCTTTAGTCCTCTCTTTTATTTGTGTTTTTGAGGTACTTGATACCGATCCGGATTCTTTCTGGAGTGAAATTTATTTTTGGGGGGTTCTTTTTTTCATCTTTGCGGTTGTGGGTTTCGTTTATTCCTCAATTGGAACCTACAAAGGTTCTATCAAGCAGGAGATATTCCCGCGTATTATCTCTTTCCTCGGCGAATATAGTTTTGATGCGGAGCCTGGCAATCAAATGGAAAGATTTGCAAGCTCTCAGATCACTCCCAGTTATGATCGAGAAACTAGTGAGGATTTGACGACCGGCACTTACAAAGGGGTTAATATTGAATTTTTTGAGACGGAGTTGGAGGTCAGACAACGGACTAGTAAGACGCGGTCCTATAAAACAATTTTCGATGGTGTGGTCATCAGTCTGTCCGTTAAAAAATCATTCGAAGGACATACTATAGTTTTGCGAGATCGGGGCTTAGTGGGAAATTTTTTTAAATCAAAGTTTGGAACCTCGTTAGAGAAAGCAGGTCTAGAGGATCCCAAATTTGAAAAGATTTTCGAGGTTTTCACAAATGATCAAGTCGAGGCTCGATATTTGTTAACCACCTCCTTTATGGAGCGCCTCTTGGATTTAAATGACATTTTTAAGGGAAAAGGAGTTCAATGTAGTTTTTATGAGAAAACACTATTAATTACCATCCCAAGCAACAAAGATTTATTTGAGGCGGGCTCTATTTTTAAACGCGAAGATTTCATTGATGATGCAAAGGCTCTATTGAAAGAAATGAACCTGATTTTTTCGGTTGTTGATATTCTCAAGTTGGATCAGGATATAGGACTTTAATACTTGGCTGTACAACAAAGATGACATTACAAATCCAAATGCGGCTTGAACTGTTTTCTTTTCTCATTGATTCTGGACACGGCGACAATTGGCTACGGGGCGGGTTCTAATTCTAGACGTGCGGTCTAATTGGTATTAGATAATAAAGTTTAGCCTATACATGTAATTGCTATTAAATATTGAACCTGTATAAAAGCGTTTCTGTTTTACTTTTGGTGCAAAGCTTATACCTGTAAATTTGTGAACGGACTTCAATGCAACTTAGAAATTGGCAAAAAGAGATCATCGATCAGTTTCCGGTGATAATACGCCAGCATCGCCGCTTTATTCTAAAAGCGCCCACCGGTGCGGGCAAAACTGTACTCGCCAGCGAGATTGTAGAGAGGTTCTATAAAGGCAAGAACATTATTGTTTTATGCCACCGCCTAGTTTTGTTGGAGCAATTAGAAAAAGCTCTCAGCAAGAAACATCGGGTAAAGAAGCTATCGGTATCCGATGAAGGGCCGGCTTTTGATGGTTATGAAATTCTCCTCTCTACTAATATGCGAGCAAAAGACGTGCTTGAGGATGCAATACCTAAGGCGGATTTAATCATTGTTGATGAGGCCCATCGCGTTTCTCCGAACGGTAAGGGTTACAAGCGGATTATCGATGACTTCGAGAAGCGAGGAAAGAAAGAGGCTTGTTTCATGGGGCTGACGGCATCTCCGGAGCGTCGTACTGGGGATCAACGGGATCAATTACATTTGGCATTTGATACTATAATTGATTGCGCAGACATCGAAACATTGATTGAGGAAGGTATTCTGGTTCCGCCTACTTATCGTCCACACTTTATTCATGACCTTGATCTTACCGGGATCGATATCAGCTCTGGCGATTTTCCAGTTTCTAAACTTGCGCCGGCAATTGTTAAGTCTTCAATGATTGATTATGCGCTTACTATTTACCGAGAAGAGCGGGAAAACGTATCGCCAAAGCCAATCTCAGCATGGTTTTGTCCTGATGTAACGGTGGCTGAGGCTACGGTTGAGAGTATCCGGCTATTTGGTATCGAAACAGCTCTTGTGACTGCACAAACCCCTATTGGTGAACGCATGAAGCTTCTGAAGAGTCATGAAATGGGCGAGATCGAGGCAATGGTTTCGGTTGGGGTTTTGGCGGAGGGTTGGGACAATCCACAATGTAATATTATCGTTCATATGCGACCAACATTATCGAAGGTCTTGTGGGGGCAGTCAGTTGGACGGGGTTTGCGGTCGGCACCTGGTAAAGAAAAATGCGTAGTCATTGATGTTAGCTCAAATTGGAGCACGTTTGGTCCAGTTGAGAAATTGCAGTGGAGTTTGTGGAGCCACCGACGTTCATACATGCAGTACATGAACCGGTTTAATTGGATTGGTCAGCAGCAGCATGGTGAAGACAGTGACGATACCTTCATGCTCTGTGAGAACCAATTACCAAGCAAATTTCGCTGTTCCCATATTTATAAAAAGAATACTTACAGTGATGACACCTGTCCGGTTTGTGGGTCATATGCAGCTATCGATATTCATAAAGAACAAAATCTTGACAGCACACTTAATGAAATAGGTCTTCACCGGTTGTTTTTTGATCGTGTGGCTAAAGTCTATGAGGAAATGGACTTGTCGGTTTGGGCCAGTCTTGGAGGCACGGCCTGGAAAACAGCTAATGCTAAGGAGCAAATTTTTCTGTCATTCTGCAAGGCTTTTGGAGAGGTTTCTGGCGAAGCAACCAATTCGGAGTCGCACTTTTGGGACGTCGCATTGGAGGTGGAAGCTAACATTAGAGGCTACCTTGTTGAAAATAAATTGCAGCTCAAAAAGCAAGAAAACTTTGAGCTATCTCTAATTGCTGATGGTATGTTAGCCGGGAAGGAAATTAGAACCCTCCAGGCTCACTACGGTATTTCTCTTTGTGGTGAGGTGTTTGAGACACACTCGGTGGTTGAAAGTGAACGCAAATACCAGAAAGCATTGAAAGTTGCTGAACGTCTTGCAGTAATGGGATGTTCTTCAAAAGATAATCTGCCGTATTTCAACGCCGCTGACCATCTTTCCAAAAAATAAACAAAGCTTGCAATACCACGGTAGCAGGGAAATCCTTTGTTAAAGAGGTTCCCAAGTTTTATTGGCGCTCAATAATCTAAATTTTGAGAGCGTTGTCTGCTGAAAATGGTTTCTCCGAGTTTAGAATTTTGGAATAATGTCCGCCGCTATAATACCAGCCTTGTCCGCTTCACCTACGCCAAGTAAGAAGGAAATTTCCTCCATACCTGACCCTTGCAATTCGTCTATTCCTGTACAGATTTGCTCTTCATTGCCCATTAGACACAATTCACGGTGGCGTTTACTATTTTTATTGGATTGACTAATAAAATCTTTCCAGGCGGATTCTGGAGAAGAACCAAAGTGAACTACCGTATTTACGTAAGCGCGTTTTATAGTAGCAGGATCGCGTTTAATTCGCTCGCATTCAGCCATTATGTGGGACCACCCAGTAGATAATTGTTCAATAGGGGTGTGCAGCCCTGATGCTTGCCAGCCGTCTCCAAATTCTGCAACTCTAGCTGCTGGCCGACCACCGCCGCTCCAACTTGCAATCCAAATTGGCATCCTTGGCTTTTGGACCGGCTTAGGCGTAACGCTGACGTTTTCAAATGACCAGAAATCTCCCCAAAAAGATACCACGTCATTTTCCCAGAGCTGCCTTATGGCACGAATTCCCTCATCCAGCATTTTACCTCGTTGGTTGAATGGAATGCCCAGAGCTTCAAACTCCTTTTCATAAGAACCTGTAGCAAAGGCTGTGACTAAACGGCCTTCAGATAATGCATCCAGCATGGCAAATTCTTTTGCAACCACTATGGGGTGACGCAATGGAACCTGATAAGCAGAAAACCCAATTTGTAGGTGTTTCGTGGCAGCGCATAATACTGCTGCGGCGCTGACGGAATGAAAATTAGGATAATTGTGATAGAAGTGATCGGTGACATAAATACCGTGGAATCCAAGTGCTTCAGTGCTTTTTGCGAAGGCCTGTATTGCAGCGGCTGATACTGGTTCATCGGTGCCTGAAGTCAAACTGATGCTGAATTTCATTATATTTTTCCAAAACGATTTATGTGGAATGGCTTTTCCGGGTTATACCTTGGCAGATCAATCGTCCACATTGAAAAGAGATTATCAAGTTCTAACCTTTGATCCTTCTAAAATTTTGATACGCTACAGTCATATTTTCGTTCCTTACACGCCGGCAAGAAAAATATCGCTCACAAAACGATTTACCCTCCTGTAAGGTTTACGAAAAATAGGATATCAGAACGGTTCAAATAAAATTTATAACGATAAAGAATTACCCGTTGTGAACCGATAATAACGCATTTGTAGCCAGTGGCATTGCCATACGTTTAAGTTGTTTACACGCTAATAAAAGATAATTTTTATCTCTTCCGAGGCTCGTACTTGACTCTTATACTGCAGCAACCTGATCAAGATTAATATGGGTAGGAGAGTATGGTATGCAGCTGAAGGACAAGGGGCTTTTTCGTGAGCAATGCTATATTAATGGCGAGTGGGTGGATGCTGATAGTGGGGTAACATTTGATGTAAATAATCCTGCCACCAATCAAAGGTTGGGGTCCGTGCCTAAAATGGGTGCAGATGAGACACGGCGCGCAGTGCAATTTGCAAGCGATGCCTATCCTGCCTGGCGTGCTCTTACAGCGAAAGAGCGGGGTGCGATATTACGCAGATGGTACGAACTGATGCTTCAACATCAAGAAGATCTGGCCCTGCTGATGACCTCCGAACAAGGAAAACCTCTTCCGGAAGCCAGAGGCGAAGTTTTGTATGGGGCCGCTTTTATTGACTGGTTTGCGGAGGAGGGTAAGCGAACGTACGGTGACACAATACCACAACCCAACAATGATTGGCGGATTGTGGTGTCAAAAGAACCCATCGGTGTTTGTGCGGCTATAACGCCCTGGAATTTTCCTAATGCTATGATTGCCCGGAAAGTTGGGCCAGCTCTCGCTGCCGGTTGTACTATGGTTGCTCGTCCAGCATCTCAAACCCCATTCTCTGCCCTGGCCATGGCTGAATTAGGGGCGCGTGCAGGCATTCCGAAGGGCGTGTTTAGCGTTATAACCGGTTCATCTACTGAGATGGGGAAAGAACTGACCCATAGCAAGATAGTCCGTAAGTTGACTTTCACGGGTTCCACAGAAATTGGCAAACTGCTTATGGAACAGTCAGCCAGTACAGTTAAAAAGATTAGTTTGGAACTAGGTGGTAACGCCCCATTCATTGTATTTGATGACGCAGACTTAGACGCGGCTGTTGACGGCGCGATGGCATCGAAGTTCCGGAATACCGGACAAACCTGTGTTTGTGCCAATAGGATTTTGGTCCAAGACGAGGTTTACGATGAGTTTGCTGCAAAATTGACGCAAGCCGTTAGTGGAATGAAAGTTGGAAATGGTGCAGAAGACGGTGTCAGTCAGGGACCAATGATTGATATGGCGGCTGTGGAAAAGGTTGAAGAACATGTTCAAGATGCCGTGACTAGGGGTGCTCGAGTAATAACGGGAGGTAAGCGTCATGCGCTTGGCGGCACATTTTACGAGCCAACAGTATTAGCAGATGTTACACCTGAAATGCGTATTGCTCATGAGGAAACTTTCGGGCCAGTAGCGCCATTATTCCGTTTTAAAAATGAGCCTCAAGCGATTGAAATGGCCAACGACACTGAATTTGGTTTAGCCGGCTATTTTTATAGCCGGGACGTTGGGCGCATTTGGCGCGTCTCAGAGGGTTTAGAATTCGGCCTAGTGGGGGTGAATGCTGGTGTCATATCAACTGAGGTGGCACCTTTTGGGGGAATGAAAGAATCCGGTATTGGCCGTGAAGGATCTTACCAAGGAATAGAAGAGTATCTTGAGGTAAAATATATTTGTATGGGTGGCATAGAAACATAATGAATGCAGCCATGACTAAATGTTGTAGAATCTAAAGCAGGGGTTATGGCAGCCATTCGGCTTTCCATGAAACACCGTCATAAAAATAGATCTTTGATACAAAAACTCAGGATGGATTTTAGTGGAAAGTGTCTCACATGATGAAAGAAATAGCATGCTCCGAATTTGACTATGATTTATTTGTGATAGGCGGTGGCTCTGGCGGTGTGCGCTGTGCCAGATTTTCCGCACAAAAAGGAGCTCGTGTCGGCATTGCCGAAGAGAATTATTGGGGGGGTACTTGTGTAAATGTTGGGTGTGTGCCGAAGAAGTTATTTACCTATGCCTCTCATTTTTCTGAAGATGTAAAAGCTGCGAAAGGTTTTGGCTGGTACGTGGATAAGCCCGGTTTTGATTGGCCGACGCTGCGGGAAAATAAAGATAGTGAGATAACACGGCTTAATGGTATTTACGGAAAACTTCTGCAAAATGCTGGCTGTGACACATTTTTTGACAGGGCTATTGTTGTTGATCCGCACCGGGTACGTGTTGGAAGTCAGGAGTTCAGTTCTAAGTTCATCGTAATAGCCACTGGTGGGTGGCCTTCCGTACCAAGCTTCCCTGGTAATGAGCATGTCATCACATCAAATGAAATGTTTCACAACGAATCATTTCCAAAGAATATTGTTATCGTAGGAGGTGGATATATTGCTGTTGAGTTCGCGGGTATTATGCATGGTCTCGGTGCCGATGTTATCCAACTTTATCGCGGGCCTATGTTTTTACGCGGTTTCGACGAAGAGGTGCGGCAGCATCTGGCATTAGAGATGGTGAAAAAAGGCATTGATCTCCGCTTTAACGAAGATATTCTTTCGATAGAAAGGCACGGTTCTGGCCTGCACGCCCAGGTAAAATCTGGAGAGAAAATTAAAACACAAATGGTTATGTACTGTACCGGTCGCAAGCCGCTTAGTCGTGGGATGGGGCTTGAAGAGGTTGGTGTTGAGCTCTCACAAAGCGGGGCAATAGTGGTTGACGATGACTTTAAGACTTCTATTGATTCAATTTACGCGTTAGGAGATGTAATAGACAGAGTAGCCTTGACACCTGTAGCATTGGCTGAGGGCACGGCCCTATCAAAATTACTCTTCGATAAAGAACCCGTTTCCATGGACTACGACTATATCCCCACAGCGGTCTTCAGTAACCCGAATATTGGCACAGTTGGTTTTACCGAGGATGAGGCAACAAATAAATTCCAAAAGATTCGCGTCTATACCTCTCGTTTTACTCCAATGAAGCATACGTTGTCCGGGATGGATGAGAAATCATTTATGAAGATCATCGTTGATGATGGCTCAGATAGAGTAGTTGGAGTTCATATGGTTGGCCCGGAAGCTGGTGAAATAATGCAAGGAGTGGGTGTTGCCATCAAAGCTGGCGCCACTAAGGCCCAATTTGATGCCACGATCGGGATCCACCCCACTAGCGCAGAAGAGCTGGTAACGATGCGGGAAGAGAGAGAATAGAGTTTCAGGCACAGACTACTCCCCTAAAATAAAGAGATGTTAGATGGATCCGCTTACACAAGGGCTCATAGGCGCAAGTGCACCGCAATTATTGACATCTAAATGTCGATCAATTACTTGGGCCGGGTGTTTTGGCCTTATCGCCGGAATGGCGCCTGATTTGGATGTGTTGATACGCAGTTCTTCGGATCCCCTTCTGTTTCTGGAATATCACCGCCAATTTACACACTCAATTATTTTTATTCCGATTGGCGGACTTCTAATTGCTGTCATTCTCCATTTTCTATTTCGAAAGAAAACTCAATTCTCCTTCGGAGCATCGTGGATTTTTTGTACCCTTGGCTTTGGAACTCATGGGTGCTTGGACTCATTTACCTCGTACGGAACAATGTTGTGGTGGCCATTCAATGACGAGCGCGTTGCGCTGAACATAGTGTCAATAGTTGATCCATTATTTACAATCCCCGTTTGCTTACTTCTTTGCTTGGGGGTGTTCCGTAGCCAAAAAAGATATAGTGCGGCAGCTTTAGTGTGGGCGACAGTATATTTGAGTGTTGGTTTAATGCAGCGCGAACGTGTGACCAATATCGGGTATCAAATTGCTGAAGGTCGAGGTCACTCACCGAGTAGACTTCTCGTTAAACCAAGTTTTGGGAACATATTAGTCTGGAAAGTTATTTATGAGGCGAATGGTCACTTTTTTGTGGACGCTGTTCGTGCCGGTACAGAAGGCTTTGTTATAAATGGAGAGTCAGTTCGTATGCTCAACTTGGCTCGAGACTTCCCTCGGTTAAATAGGAATTCTCGGCAGGCAAAAGATGTTAGACGATTTGAACGTCTTACAAATGGTTATTTGGCAGTTGATCCGGCAATGCCCGCGCGCATTATTGATATTCGATACTCTATGATTCCCAATAAAATTGATCCACTCTGGTCAATAGAAATTCAGGAACAGTATGACGTGTCTATAAAACTCCAATCACATAGGCGAGATTCAACTGAAAAACTTTTATATTTATGGGGTTTGATTATCGCCTCAAATTGAGATCTATTCTTAGTTTTCCGCCATTATGTGCGTTGTCTGAGGACTAGTTCACCCCTACTACGTCACCCAAGGTAGCACCTATTTCTTCATTCAATACCAAATTGGCATATTTATCGAAATCGGTTGGATCTCGATTGAGTATGACTAGTTGCGCGCCATTCTGTCGGGCAGTGATGGGAAACGTGGCAGCTGGGAATACTTTTAATGAAGAGCCAACTGCTATCATGAGGTCGCAAGCAAGTGTTTCTATTTGAGCTGCGTGCATTTTTTCTTTTGGCATTGGCTGCCCAAAAGAGACTGTTGCTGTTTTTATAATTCCGCCGCAGTCCGGACAATTTGGGGCTAATCCATCCTTTAAATACATCTTTCTTATCCACTCTAGTTCGTGCCTAATATTGCAGTTGAGGCAAGTTGCGTAAGTAGAGTTGCCGTGAAGTTCTATAATATCCTTCTCTGGCACGCCGGATTTTTGATGAAGGCCATCGGTATTTTGGGTAATGACTGCTGACGCTTTACCCCTTTGTATCAAACTGCTAACAGCTCTGTGGCCACGGTTGGGTTCGGCATTAATCATGTCATCATGCCGGAAGAAACGCTGCCGCCAATATTCATTGCGGCAATCCGCACTCTCAATGAAATCTTGGAACATCACCGGTTTGAATTTTTCCCAGAGCCCCCCCTTTGAACGAAAGTCTGGGATGCCTGACTCGGTTGAGATGCCCGCACCTGTAAAAAAAACAATTCGCTCACTATTTTTTAATAGCTTTGCAAGTCGTGCCATACTTTCTTCAGAATTTTTCATTTGTTTTCTGTTATTGTAACTTATGAATATCAAAATCTCAGGGGAGTTATGGTGTTCCCAGTAGCACTTGTCTCAACAAAAAGGATACTGATTTCTTCTCAGCAAGGCGTGTTGATTGGACGATTAGGTGTTTAGTTAATCGCATTTTTATTAACCCTTATTTTCTTATCGACCGCGCTAAAGTGCATTTTTTTAATTCTATCAGGTATACATACGTTGGTGGTTTGGTGCTTTTTCAAAGACATCTACATATGTGAGTATTTATAGCGCATTTCACCACGACCCCGTAAGGCCCAGGATTATTAATCAAGCAACTAGGGGATTTTTGCTGGAAATCCTAGCGTGAAAAGCGTAAACCTTTCGGCCTTGAATATCACGATATGGTGTGGCCACGTATAGACTCATTTTATTCTACCGTTAATGAGATTGGAGGACAGCATGGCAAATCTGTGGAAGCCCGATAGCTGGCGTGGTTATCCTATTCGGCAGGTCCCAGAGTATCCGAATCACGATAAACTATCGTCGGTTGAGGCTGAATTGTGTGCTTTGCCGCCTTTGGTGTTTGCAGGAGAAGCTCGGCGTTTGCGTCAACAATTAGCAGATGTAGCCGATGGAAAAGCTTTCCTTTTACAAGGTGGGGATTGTGCGGAAAGTTTTTCAGATTTCAGTGCGAATAGTATTCGTGACAGTTTCAAAGTATTGCTTCAAATGGCTGTGGTACTTACTTTTGGAGCTTCCTGTCCAGTTGTTAAGGTCGGACGCATGGCAGGACAATTTGCCAAGCCTCGGTCAGAACCGGTAGAGGTCAAAGGCGATATTGAATTACCTAGTTACCGTGGCGATATTATCAACGGCATTAATTTTGAAGCGCCTGACAGGGATCCTGACCCAAATCGTATGATTAGGGCATATAATCAGTCTGCATCGACCTTAAATCTAATTCGAGCTTTTGCCCAGGGTGGTTTCGCCGACCTTCATCAAGTGCATCAGTGGAACCTAGACTTTGTTGCCGATAACCCAGCTAGTGATCAATATGAGGCACTTGCTCAACGTATTGATGAGGCCTTAGGTTTCTTAAAGGCCTGTGGAATCACTGGTGATGCTGTGCAACAGATGCGCGAGACTGATTTCTACACCAGCCATGAAGCATTACTTCTTTGTTATGAGGAGGCGCTAACACGGCAGGATAGCCTTACTGGTGATTGGTTTGATACTTCCGCACATATGGTTTGGATAGGCGATAGGACGCGAGACCCGAAGGAGGCGCATGTTGAATACATGAGGGGCATCCACAACCCTATTGGTATCAAGTGTGGTCCCACCAGTGATCCTGACACCCTCTTATCACTTTTAGATGTTCTCAATCCTACCAATGACGCGGGGCGTATTACCCTAATATCCCGTATGGGGCACGAACTCGTAGAGAAGCATTTGCCTAAATTAATACGTGCAGTGCAGCGTGAAGGGGCTAAAGTTGTTTGGTCGTCCGATCCGATGCATGGTAATACCATTAAATCTACCAGCGGATATAAGACGCGCCCATTCGATCATATACTCTCCGAAGTGCGGCAGGTATTTGCTATACATCAGGGTGAAGGCTCGTATGCAGGCGGTATACACGTTGAAATGACCGGCCAAAACGTTACCGAATGCTTGGGCGGGGCGCAGGCGATAGATGATGATAGCCTTTCTCAACGATATCATACCCAATGTGATCCGCGACTTAATGCTTCACAGGCATTAGAAATGGCCTTTTTGTTGGCTGAAGAGTTGAAGGTGCTAAGAACCGAGTGTAAAAAATGATTTGATAGCAGTAAATTATCAATCACAAAAGTTAATCGATATAAAATTCAGCAATGTAAATAATCCATTAGTAAAACTTCACATATATCATTACAAACGATAATAATAAAAATACCATTACTTATATTTAATTAAATAATGATGCCTTGCTTGAAAAAATAATTTCCCTTCAAATCAATTTTTCTGTTTTTCTCATAATCATTATCTTTACTATACATCCTTGATACTTTTGTAAAATATCTTAGCTAAAATAAGTGCTCAAATTTATTTGTTTTTTGCGCGAGTTTCTCTGGTCCTTTTATCAATTTTGCAAGCTATTAAAGCATTGTTATTAACTGTGTGTAAAAACTTGATTTTTTATTCGGACTTACGATAACTGTGCTTCGCACATACAGCGGAAAAAAAAGGAATGAAAATAATATAATGACCGATCAACTCACCATCGCATTGGCGCAACTCAATCCAACGGTAGGCGATGTTAAAGGCAATCTGGAGCTTATTCAGGATGCGCTTAAGAGCTCAAATGGCGCCGACTTGGTATTGTTTTCTGAATTGGTGGTATCTGGTTACTCGCCAGAGGATTTGGTTTTAAAGCCTTTTTTTCAAGACAAGGTGCAGGAGGCAGTATTTAGCCTTGCTGCGGAAACAGTGGGCGGTGGCCCAGCAATACTCCTTCCAGTGCCATGGCGTGTAGATGGCGTCCTTCACAATTCTGTTTTATTGGTGGATGAAGGAGAGGTTAAAGCGGTTCGCTCCAAGCACGAGCTTCCAAATTATGGTGTATTTGATGAAAAGCGTGTTTTTACTCCAGGCCCTATGCCAGGCCCCATAAACTTTCGTGGCGTGCGCTTAGGGGTTCCCATTTGCGAGGATATCTGGACGCCAGATGTTGTGGAATGCCTTGAGGAATCTGGTGCTGAAATATTACTAGTTCCAAATGGCTCGCCCTTTGAGGGTGACAAAGTAGACCGTCGCCTTAACCATACTGTTGCTAGAGTGAACGAAAGTGGTCTTCCGCTGATTTATGTGAACCAGGTTGGTGGTCAGGATGAGCTCGTATTTGATGGGGCAAGTTTCGTACTCAATCATAACACCGAGATGGCGTTGCAACTTCCTTCCTGGCAAGAGGCCGTGGTCTTGACAGAATGGATCCGTAAGGGAGATGCGTGGCATTGTATCCCCGGTACGTGTATGCCACCAGATGGTGGTGTCGCAGCAATATATCAGGCGATGGTGCTCGGCTTGCGGGATTATGTTAATAAGGCGGGTTTCCCTGGTGTATTATTAGGTCTTTCAGGAGGTGTTGATTCGGCGTTAAGTGCGGCCGTTGCGGTAGACGCGCTAGGCCCTGATAGAGTTCGCTGCGTAATGATGCCGTCACCCTTTACCAGCAAGGAAAGTCTGGAAGATGCATCCGAAGCTGCGTCACTACTGGGTATTCGCTATGATACAGTATCGATCGAGCCCGCGATGGCAGCCTTTGATCACATGCTTTCGCCAATATTTGCAAATCGTAAAGCGGACGTGACCGAGGAGAATATTCAATCGCGTAGTCGAGGACTGTTGCTGATGAGCATTTCAAATAAATTTGGTGACATGTTACTTACAACTGGAAATAAATCTGAAATGGCAGTTGGTTACTCAACCCTTTACGGCGATATGAGTGGCGGTTATTCGGTGCTGAAAGATGTTTACAAAACAGATGTTTTTAGGGCTTGCCATTGGCGAAATGATAATTGTCGTGACGAGTTTTTGGGACCGAATGGGCGTGTTATTCCGGAACGGATAATAACCAAGCCGCCGTCAGCAGAATTGAAGCCAGATCAGACCGATCAGGACACGCTGCCACCTTACGACGATCTGGATGACATCTTGGGCTGCCTTATTGAAGGTGAGATGGGAATAGACGAGATTGTTTCGCGCGGGCATGAGCCGGAAACAGTTCAGCGGGTGTGGCGGATGCTTGACGGAGCAGAGTACAAGCGTCGACAGGCGCCGCCAGGTGTCAAAATAACCAGCCGTGCGTTTGGTCGTGATCGACGTTATCCTATTACTAATTCTTTCCGTAATATTCTTTAGGTATTATTGCAAAAGCAGGGGGTCGGAATTGTGAATCGACGCGAGAGGCGGAGAGCAAAAAGGAACAACAGCCAGAGAAGGCAGGGAGCATCGGCACTAACAGATGTACCGGCGAGTGATATTGACGGTTTAATGGCTGAGGCAGCTAGGTTGTATGAAGCAGGAGATGTAAGGGGAGCGCAGTCATCTTTTGAACGTGTAATAGCAATGAACCCTACACACGCAGAAGCTCTATTTGGACTGGGTGTGCTGGTTGAGCAAGGGGGCGATCTAATTACGGCCAAACAGCATTATCGTGCTGCTATTGAATCTACGCCAGGCCACGCGCCTTCACTCGTTAATTTAGGAAACATACTCCGATCCGAGCGAAAATATCCGGAAGCAATTGAATTATTTGAACGTGCCGTGAAGGAGGCGCAAGATGTTCCCCTCGTTCATAATAATTTTGGGATTGCATTACACCATAGTGGGCGCACCGAGGATGCAATTTCAGTTTTTCAAAAAGCACTTGAACTTGATCCGCGGTTTGTAGAAGCAAGTTGCAATTTGGGTGCAGTTTTTGCCGATTTAGATCGCTTTGAAGAGGCTATTGAATGTTTTGAGCGAGCGTTGGAGCACTCACCCGATAACAGTGCGGTGCTGGCAAATCTTGGGAATGCATTAAATGGCGTTAATCGAATTGAAGAGGCCATATCGACGCTCGAGCGTGCTATAGAATCAGATCCTTCTAATGCTTTTGCTTATGCAAAACTCGCAACTCTCAATGAGCGGCTTAACCATCTTGATAAAGCTCGAGAGCAAATAGCGAAAGCGAAAGTTCTGGCGCCAAAAAATCCAGAAATTCAGGTTATGAATGGAATAATTGCCGGAAGAGACAAAAACTATGAATTGGGTATCCGTGAGATAGAGGCCGGCATTCCCTCACTTTACTCACCTAACATTCTTTGTCGTGCCCATTTTGAGGCTGGCCACTTACATGACCGTTTGAACGATACTGCAAGTGCTTTTAAGCATTACATGCTTGGGAATAGTCTAATTGAAGAGAAAGCTGTGTGTGTAGGGGTTGACAGAATTGATTATCTAGATGAAATAAAGACAAATATTGAGCATATAAAGAATCATAAAAAAGACTATTTGATAAATAATAAATTCGAGGAAAAAAATAATCCGGTATTTATAGTTGGTTTTCCAAGGTCAGGAACAACATTGTTAGAGCAAATACTAGACTCTCACCCAAAAATAGATGTTTTAGATGAAAAACCTGTCGTTGAAGAAACAATTAATTACTTTAAAAATAATATTGGCAAATATCCACAATGTATTAATAAAATTGATGGTATTTACATAAATCAAATAAGAGAGCATTTTTACAATGCAATTAGCCAACACATGGAAATAAAAAAAGAAAGAATACTTGCCTGTAAGATGCCATTAAATATGGTGCACGCCGGCTTTATTTATAAAATTTTTCCTGATGCTAAGTTTATTTTTACTGCACGGCATCCATGTGACGCTTGTCTAAGCTGTTTTATGCAGCATTTCACGTTGAATAGAGCAATGACGCACTTCACTTCGTTGCAATCAACAGCAGAATTCTATGCTTTGGTAGTCGGTTTATGGCAGCACTATTCGGAGCTCCTTCCCCTGCGATTGCATACTTTCAAATATGAAAGCTTGGTGGAGAGTTTTGAGGAAACTGTATTGGAGGTGCTAAAATTTGTTGGCGTGGATTGGGATGAGGCAGTGCTAGCTTATGATAAGCATGCCGGAGGGCGGACTGTTATGACACCATCATACTCGCAGGTGACCCAGCCCATTTACGATAGTTCGAAAGAACGCTGGCGGCGGTACTCGAGGGAAATGGAAATGGTTTTGCCAATATTAGAGCCGTTCATGGAATACTATGGGTATAGCGCCACGTGTTCGCCTGAAAAAATAATAGAATGACCCCGCCTATCGTAATACTTGATAGCCCCCAACTTGGTGAAAATATAGGATTTGCCGCTCGTGCAATGCTCAATTGTGGGTTGAAGGAACTGCGTCTAATTTCGCCACGGGACGGTTGGCCAAATCCAGCGGCGCTAGCTGCTGCTGCCGGAGCCGGTAGCGTCATCGAGTGTGCCAAAGTTTTTGACTGTCGTTACGATGCTATCAGTGATTGTCATAAGCTTTTCGCGGCTACAGCACGCCGGCGAGAGCAAATCAAGCGTATTCTCTCGCCACGAGTCGCGGCAGCAGAGGTTAAGACTATTCGAGGTGATGTCCAAACTGGGATACTATTCGGCCCGGAACGATCAGGCTTAGATAACGATGCAGTGGCATTGGCCGATGCTGTTATTGAGATTCCAATTAATTCCGAATTTAATTCATTTAGCTTACCACAAGCGGTTTTATTGATCGCTTACGAATGGCAAATGGCGGATGGGGAAGCCGGCTCGGAGATTAGAAGTTTTAGTAACTTAGCATCCAAGGAAAAATTATTATATTTTTTCAACCGACTTGAGACAGCCTTGGATGACAGCGGCTTTTTCCACGTTAATGAAAAACGACCCTCTATGGTTCGCAACATTCGTAATATCTTTCAGAGGAGTAGCTTGACTGAGCAAGAAGTAAACACATTGCAGGGTATAATTACAAGTTTATCTAGGCGTGATAGCTAGAGGAGGCTCAACTGTTCGGGTATTTTTTGAGAAATCGGTGCTAGCAGATTTTTGTCATCATTTCTTACGTTATTAACCCTGTTGGAGACTCTGTGTAGACAAATAGGTTTGGAGTAGGGTTTTAAAATTGAGAAGAGTTCCGTGGCTGGAGCAGAAAGCCAAGTGGCGTAATCTTTGATGTTTACAATCACAGGCATTCGGTGATGAATATGCGCAATTAATGGTGATGCCTTGGTTGTTACGATAGCGAAAGCAGTAGAAATTTTACCATCCATGTTAGTATAAGGTTCCCAAATTCCTGCGAAGGCGAAGAGTTTTTCGTGCTGGGGATGTATAAGCCAAGGCTGTTTCTTTCTGCCGTCTTCTGCTGTCCATTCGTAGTATCCGTCTGCTGGAATTAGGCAGCGCCGGTACTTGACGGCTTCTCGAAATGCTGTTTTGCGGTGTAAAGTTTCTGACCTTGCGTTAATTAGTTTGCCAGTCTTTTTGTTAGAATGAGACCAAGGCGTATTTAGTCCCCAACACGAAGACATCAGTTCATTACGTTTGTTGGACACATGAACAACTGGCACAAGTTGTGTTGGTGCAACGTTGTATCGTGGTTCAATATTGATAATGTTCGATATACCGCTATCAATATGGAATAGGTCTCTGATTTCCACCAAAGAGGATGAGATAGTATAACGTCCGCACATGCCATGCATAATGACAAAAAAATCACGGAGATTCACCATGCAAAATCATATTATTCGTGTTTGGGCATCAGCGGATAAGCACAAACGGGAGGAGGAGCTAGCATGGAAGCTTGCTTTGCTTGCTTCTGATGAGGTGCCGGTCGAAAAAAATGTGGAATCGATGGTAATCAATCGTATCATCGATAATGCGGCAGTCGCTATGGCTTCGCTGAATCGTTCCCCAGTCATAACAGCTCGTGACCAGGCTTTATCCCACCGCCGTTCAAATGGGGCAACGCTTTTCGGGACATCAAGTGATTTCCGGGTGCATGCTGAGTGGGCAGCATGGGCAAATGGTACAGCCGTGCGTGAGCTTGATTTTCATGATACCTTCTTGCATTTGGAGTTTGGTCACCCAGGTGACAATATCTGTCCACTATTAGCAGTCGCCCAACAGATGCACAGAACTGGGGCCGATATAATTAGAGGAGTAGTTACAGCATACGAAGTGCATGTATGTCTCATGCGATCAATTCAATTGCATAGTCATAGAATAGACCATGTAGCACATACTGGAGTGGCTGCGGCCGCAGGCATTGGAGCATTATTAAGATTAGAACCAGAGGTTATTTATCAAGCTATTAATCAGACCTTGCATGTGTGTTGTTCGACGCGTCAGTCAAGAAAAGGATTAATCTCGACATGGAAATCAGCTGCGCCGGCACATTCCTCCAAGCTCGCTATTGAGGCTGTTGACCGTGCGATGCGTGGCGAGAGTGCTCCTTCTCCGATCTATGAGGGTGAGGATAGTGTTATTGCATGGCTTCTTGATGGAGCTAAGACAGAATATCAAATAGACTTGCCAGATATCGGAGAGTCAAGGAACTCAATACTTCAAACATGGACAAAAGCGCATTCAGCTGAATATCAAGGGCAGGCATTTATTGATCTCGCTTTCAAAATGCGTGGCCGCATCGAAAACCTAGCGCTCATATCCGAAATCACGATAACGACAAATAAGCATAGCCACAATGTTATTGGATCAGGATCCGCTGATCCTCAGAAATATTCGCCGGATGCTTCGCGAGAAACTCTTGACCATTCACTACCATATATTTTCGCGGTAGCACTTGAAGATGGAGCGTGGCATCATGAAGCCTCATATTCTGAAGAGCGAGCGCATCGCCCCGAGACACAAATACTTTGGAAAAAAATTAAAACAGAAGAAGACGATCTTTGGGAGCGACGTTATTTATCACTTGATCCTAAGGAAAAGGCATTTGGCGGTGCCGTTCGAATTTCACTCAAAGATGGTAGGGTTATTGAAGATGAAATTCTTTTTGCCGACGCGCACCCTCAAGGTGCAAAGCCATTCAAACGTGAGGATTATATTGCCAAGTTTTTGACGCTTTCAGCTGGTGTTGTAAGTGATCATGAACAACACCGCTTCATCGATTGTATGGAGCAGCTCGCGAATATAAAATCAGACCAGGTGTTTGGAATTAATCCCATTGCTGATATCGGTGTCCTAAAACGTGGGGGATCGGGCATCTTCTAATTGTCGTTTTTGGATGGTACTGATCATATCCATTAATGAGGTGTCATATTGCCGGGAGGTAAAAACATGGAATATCAGTTGTTAGGAAATAGTGGAATTAAAATTAGCCAGATTTGCCTCGGAACCATGAATTTTGGGGATACCACCGATTTTAGTCAGGCAACGGCCATTCTTGAAAAAGCAAAGCAGTTAGGGGTCAATTTTATTGACACAGCTGATGGTTATTCTAATGGTGCGTCTGAAAAAATTATCGGCAAACTGATTAATTCTGAACGAGACGAATGGATCTTGGCTACAAAAGTTGGACAGGCGGCCGGCACCGATAAACGCAAAAAAGGTTTGTCCCGGAAATGGATGTTTGAAGCAATTGATCACAGCTTGCGGCGGCTTCAAACTGACTATGTCGATATTTTTTACATGCATCATATCGATTGGGAAACGCCCCTCAAGGAAAGTGTCCATGCGATGGGCGATATCATAGCTGCAGGCAAAGCACTTCACTGGGGTTTTTCAAATCATCGAGGATGGCAGGTTGGAGAGTTAATGCGAATCTGTGACACAATAGGCGTACCTTATCCAATCGTGTGTCAACCGCATTACAATGCGATGATGCGAATTCCTGAGCATGACGTGCTTCCAGCCTGCGAGTATTACAATATCGCTGTGGCGCCTTTCTCGCCACTCGCGCGCGGCGTGCTTACAGGAAAGTATCAGTACGGGAAAAGACCAATCCCGGACTCACGAGCTGCTCGCGGCGATAAAAGCATTCTTGAGCGTGATTTTAGAAAAACAAATTTTCAATTTGTTGATGCTGTAAATGCTCACATAAAGAATCGAGATATGACATTAATCGACTTTGCTATGCTGTGGTTGTTTAACAATAAACTAGTGACGAGTGTTGTTGTGGGCCCACGCACTTCGGTGCATTTGGAAAGCTACTGCGGTTTTTTGGGGAAAGAATTTACAGCAGAAGATGAAGCTCTTGTGAATTCATTGTGCGCAAGTGGGTATGCAACTTCCTTCAATTTCCTTGACCCAAGATATCCGCCAACGGGGCGCTTTGCTAAAACGAGTTAAAACTTGCACGTGTCAAACTAATGAGGCTTTGAATGCTTTCTAATTTCTCGAAATTCCAGAGTGCATCCAAAATTTTGTCTTGTTGTGGTTTTTTAATTACCCCTTCTGTTAGAGTTCGAAATTTAGTCTCTACACACTTAACGTCGGGACCCCGGAGAATATCTTCTGGGGTCTGGGTATACTCTGCCTTAAAACTTTCGCCAGTTTTTAGAGTTGCTTCGAGTCGACAAGAACGTGTTTCTGGGGCAACTTCATCAAATGCGTCATCAAAAATAATTTCGGTTTTACTAATGAGTGTGCGCACATCTTTTCGAAGGTAACGACTATTTTCGAAGCTCATGGCATTCAAAGTTCCATCTAATAAAGTGGCAGCAACGCAGAATGGTAGTGAATGGTCTGCGGTTTCGCGGGTCTTCGGTGCCCAAGTCGCATCTTGATCAATCCATTTATAAAACCCATGCCGGTAAGTGTATATTTTTAGGTTTTTTATTTCAGAAGCATTAATGTCCTTAAAGAGCTTTAAAGCAGCAACGATGGGGACTTGAATGGCATCTCGCACCGGAAATTTTTTAACATTAGTTTTTTGCAGTGCAAATACTGTGCTTTGCTTGAACGTACTAGGAATTTGGATTCGGTCGAAGGTGCCGACTGTTTTTGCATAAAGACCATGAAGCCCTTCAAATGGATCTTCGGGTCCGCTCATTCCGTGCTCAGCTAACAATGCTGCAAAAACACCCTCGCGTGCCGCATTCGGGCCGGCCATTCCTTTCCACATTGATAGGTTGCCGCGCCGGGTCTGATTAAGCGCAATATTGGCGGTGGCAGCAATCGCCACTGCATGCCTCATTTGTTCTGTGTTAAGGTTGAGTAAGTGGGCAGAAGCTAATGCCATTGCGCTAGCAGAGCACACGGGTTGGTCATAACCCTCTGCGTTGAAGGGGGCTGTATCGCAAAGACGAATCTGAACTTCATAACTAATGATTATTGCTGTAAGAATGTCTTGAGGTGACGCGTTAATAGATTCCCCAATTGCTAA
This sequence comes from Pseudomonadota bacterium, assembly GCA_036339585.1. Taxonomy (NCBI): domain Bacteria; kingdom Pseudomonadati; phylum Pseudomonadota; species Pseudomonadota bacterium. The sequence continues at coordinate 69,684 of JAYZAS010000001.1, read as the reverse complement.
GATGCCGGGAATATTATCTGAGGGGTGTGCTGTTGAACGCATTAAATAGGCGTCGCTTAAATCTAGGTAGCGCACCATTGCGCTATTAACTAGGGTTGCATGCTCCACCGAAACTCTTTTAAGTGTTCCAAATATGCGAGCGCTTCTCCCTTCTTTTACCAGCGCCGAGATGTTCTCAGCTGCTTTCGCCGTTGGAGCATTTATAGCTCCAAGTGCACAACCAAAAGAGTCAATCAAACGAATTTTAGTTGCCTTGATGACGTCCGGGGAAAGGTCATCGTAGGTAATGCTATTGGTGAAGTTAATAAGCCTTTTTTCTGTCTCATCCATCACTTTTATTACCAGCGCTTGAGGGTCGCTTGACTAAGGACCATGTGTTAGGCACCTCGCCAATAGGCACCTCAATAAGTGTTGGCCCGGGCGAATTCATGCTTTCATCAAGTGCTGCTCGAAGGGCATCTGGTCCTTTTGCATATAAGCCCGCCATTCCAAATGTTTCCGCCATTTTTGCGAAGTCTGGATTGTGTAAATCTACTCCTATGTGACGTCCACCATATCCCTCTTTTTGGAAACGCTTTACATTACCGTATGCATTGTCAGCAAAAACAACGCATACGACATCGATCCCATGAGCCACAGCGGATGAAAGCTCTTGCACATTAAACATGAAACCACCATCACCACAGATACAAACGACCTTTTTATCTGGTAACGCAACTTTTGCCCCAAGAGCAGTAGGATATCCATACCCGAGGGTAGCCTGGTACCCGGGAGTAATGAGTGTGCGTGGATGATAAATCGGACACCAATTTTGCATAAACGTGGCCATCTGAGTGACGTCTGTAACAAGTATGCCATCCTCTGGAAGTGTGTCACGTAATACTTTACCAAATCCATATTGAGGCTCGAGAGCTTCGAGTTTTGTTAAGGTATCTTTTTTAGCAGCATTTAATTCTGTGGTTCTGCTTTCACGAACTCTGTTATAAAGTCCCACCCTACTTTCCAATAATGGCAGCGCTTTTTTTGCAGTCGTGACCATAGTAATATTGGCCTCACGTGGAAGTTTCGCTTGATTCTTGTCAGGATCAATGCGTATTAATTTAACTTCTTTTTCACGCCCCCATGCTAATCCGGGCGATGAAAATCGTGTTCCCACGACCAGTGCTACATCTGCCTCTTCCCACAATTTTTGGCCTGTTATCATGGTCTGAGCAAGGTAATGGCGATCAGTCAGTGCGCCGCGGCCTGTACGGCTCATAATGACTGGTGCCTCCAGCATTTCGGCTAGATTCTTTAATTCTGTTTCTGCACCGAATATACCCGAACCGACGAGTATAATAGGTTTATCTGCCTCTCCGAGCATCTTTGCCGCAGCTTCAAGTATGTCCTCTTCCACATCTGTTTCGATTTCATAATTCTCAGCGTCAAGCAAAGAAACATCGCTCTTTTTCCCCATGATATCGGGAGCCATTTCAAAAACGACTGGCTGCTTACGTCCCCTAAGCATTTGACTAAAAGCCTCGTGAAGAACTGAAGGAGCATCGGCTGGGGTATCTGCACGACCAACCCATTTTACAACGCCTCTCATGGCATTTGTTTGATCGATAATCTCATGAGTTGCTCCAAGGCCAATGCCTATTTGATGGGAGGGAATTTGACCTGCGATACATATCACGGGAACGTTTGAACCATATGCAGTGCAAAGAGCAGCACTAGCATTTAATAATCCGGGCCCGGGCCCAACGATGCAAGCGCCAATTTTGCCACTCGCCTGAGCATATCCAAGAGCCATATATGCGGCGCCTTGCTCGTGGCGGGTATGGATTGTCCGAAGGGTATTGCGAGCTTCAAAAAGCGCATCGAAGGTATTGTCGAGTTGAACGCCTGGCAGGCCAAAGATTGTATTAACATCATGGTTTATCAGTGTTTGGATGATAGCTTGACCACCGGTCATATTGGTCATGGGGATTTCCTTTTAAGTTGGTAAGATTATTTACCATGATCTAGAGGTAAGTGAATGATGCTGTTTTATCACTTGCTAAAAAATACTAATGCTCGCATTTCACAGCTCTCCCGCGGATGTTTATTACTATCTTGATTTGGCAGAGGAAATGATGAGTGTGCTGTCCACCTTGCTTTCCCATCTATTGCTGAGTCGTACACTTTGAAAATGAGCACTTCATCGCGCGTCATTTCAGGAAAATATAGCCATTTATGCTTGGCACCATAGGTGACTACGTATGTTTCTCCAATCCTATCGGGGTAAATCCGTCTCGATGGAAAGAGCTCTTTTTTATCAATACAACGCGCGTCACAAATGCAAAGTGGATCAGATTTTATCGGCTTATTAATTGCCCTCCAAACTTGAATAATTGCAAAACGATTTTTTAGAAGCTTGTCTGCTTCATTTGGGAGCAAATCATGGACCCGCTGAGGGCCAGACCACTCAGTGTAGTCGTTGTGAACACGCCGCACCGGCTCGCGGATCGGTTGCCCCTCTCGTGCGGCTTTATTACCAGAGCGCAGCGTATGATCAAAAACATGAACCCGAGTTGCCCCAGACACTAACTGAACAAGTTTTGCTGTCTCATCGTAATAGACTTCCCGCATTTGTTTGGAATTATAAAAATCTTTTACTTTGGTCTTTTGGTTGAGAAACTCGAAACCATGAATATCTAATGCAAATTGTTCTTGCCTTGGCCTTGCGTTCTGAATCCGTACTTTTCGATGTTCGTAATTACCTTGATATATACGTGTAGAATCGGTCTCGTCTCCCGTAAGGTTCTCCGCTGGTGTCCCATCATCAATGTAATACATTAATGGCGCTTCTATTGCTTCTGGGAATATCTTTGTATTGGCCCTGCTAGTCATCCTTGCCCCCTTCCCTCAACATTCTACTACACGCCCGTTAAGCTGACCAATTCCTCAACTCGGTCCATCTCCTCAAGGTGCCATATGGCATCTGCCAGTTTTCGACGGCTTGCTTCATTAAGGATACCGCTACTCATTTTGTTGAATTTCTTCTCAAGATGCCGTCTTGGTAATCCTCGCTCGGAAAGAGCTTGAGTCTGACATCTTTCGGTCACAATTTCCCTTGCAGACGGTAACCTTGCTGCCATACGGCAATTTCTATCTTCTGGCGCTGCGGCAGTAAATCCTGGGTTCAGCTCAATTGTAATTTTACTCATTAATGCGTTGACATCAGGGTCAAGGAACCTCTTTTTTTCAAAAGTCGCAGGGGTGATATCCCCGTCTATAAGTGCAACCGCGGTGCAAAAAGGAAGCGAATGATTCGCGGATTCACGTGTCAAGGGTTTCCAAAACTCAGGGACCCCGATCCATCGTCCAAAGGCTTGGTCGTAGGTATCGATCTTAAGAAATTCAATGTTCAAGGCATCATCAATTTTTTCGCGCATATCCAGTGCTGTGGATACCGGGACAAGGCAGCCGTATCGGACAGGAAAGGTCTTGATATCGCTTTGCTGGACACCAAATTTGTGATTGGCCAACGTCTTTGGGATAGGCACATCATATCGCGTACCTTTCATGAGTTGGTTCCAGACACCCATTTCACCCTCAAAAGGGTCCTCAGCGCAAGTCATGCCAGCGCGCGCAAGGTAAGCAGCAAATACACCTTGTCGCGCAGCATTCGCACCAGATAATCCCTTCCACATAGATAGAGTGCCAGTTCGAGTTTGATTAAGCGCCATATTTGGGATGAGAGCTAATGATAGTGCATGATGCATTTCATCTTTTGAAAGTTCTAGCAAACGGCCTGCACCAAGAGCGGCACCTTGAACAACCTGAAATGGTTGATCCCATCCAAATTTATCATTTGGTACTACATCTGCGAGGCGGCATTGGATTTCATAGGCAGTGGTGATAGCTGCTAGGAGATCTTTTCCACTTTTTTTCTCAGCTTCCGCTGTTGAGATTAGTCCAGCAATGACGTCGGATGGATGGCTCACCCCAGCTTTGACATATGCATCATTCATATCAAGGTAACGTATCATGGCACTATTTACAAAAGTTGCGCGTTCTGGGGAGGTTGGAGTTAGCGTACCAAAAAGCCTTGCTGTTGGCCCTCCGGATATCGGATTTGCTAATCGACGCGATATCCGTACTGGCTCGGCAAAGAACGCTGCCATCGCTACCCCTATTGAATCCAATATACGTTCCTTTGCAGAATCAATTGCGCTATGGGGCAGCTTAGAAAAGGAGACTTTTGTTGCAAAGTTGACAAGTTTGTTGGCGGTTCTATCCATTATACTTCTTATGTGTTTTCAACGCCCGTAAGGGTCACTAAGTTTCCGACAGATTTCATTTTGTTAATGCGCCAGCAAAGACCAAGGATTTTTTTTCGGGCAGTTGATTTTAAAAAAGGTTTTGTGAGATCATTAAATTTTTTCTCGAGGGTATTCTTAGGCATCCCGCGCGCGTCATCTTTTGGTGTCATCTTGATTTCAACGCTGATATTTTTCCCCGTTTTTGTTGTTGCAGTTAACCGACAACAGCGAACTTCATATGCAAGTTCAGCATATTCGTTTGGTAGTGCCACCGAACATTTTTTCATAAGCGATAGAACGTCTCTATCCTTGTACCTTTCTGCGCCGAATGTCTCTGGGACAATCTTACCGTCAAGCATTGCGACTGAAACACAAAACGGTAAAGAATGGTCTGCGCTTTCCCGGGTAGTTGGCTTCCAGAATTCTGGCAGATCAATCCAACGTCCAAAAGCTTGACGGATACTTTCGATCTCTAAATGCTTTATGTCGCGCGCCTTGACTTTTTTTCGTAATTCAAGTGCGGCTAAAGTTGGTACATGACAATTGAAGCGAATTGGAAAGGATTTAATGATAGTCTCCTCAACAGCGAAGGTGTGCTTGGTGAACCTAGTTGGTATGGGAATTTGGTATTGCTCTCCGAACATTTGTTTCCAAACGCCGTAATCACCGTCAAATGGCTGGTCCGGTCCACTTATACCCTCTCGTGCTAGTAGTGCAGCAAACACTCCTTGTCTTGCGCCTGCTGGACCAGCCATTCCTTTCCACATTGAAATACGGCCGGTTCTTGTTTGATTTAAGGAGACATTAGGAACTAATGCAAGTGACAGAGCATTTAGCATTTGAGCTTTGTCTAAGTTTAAAAGTCGGCCTGCACCGAGTGCTGTTCCCATAGCGACGATTGGAGTTTGATCCCAACCAAGTTGATTGACTGGCACTACATCTACATACCGGCACTGAATCTCGTAGGCTATGATCAGGGAGAGCAGAAAGTCTTTACCAGAACAATTCTCTGCTTCAGCAATTGCGAGCAACCCCGGCAAAGCATCGGCTGGATGACTTACAGACTCTCTTATATAGGTGTCAGCCATATCAAGGTATCGGGTCATCGCGGAATTCACAAAAGCAGCGAGATCGGGTGTCGTTGGGGTTAGTGTTGTGAAGGTACGCGCTAAAGGGCCAGCTGCGCTCGGGTAGGCAAGCTTGCGTATTATTTTTACTGTAGGAGCATTATGCGCTCCAATACTTACACCAAGGCAATTGATTAGCCTTGCTTTAGCATTCACAATCGCACGCCGGCTTAAATCCTCGAACTGTAGTTTTCTGGAAAATGTTACCAGCTTATTGGCAGTCTGGTCCAAAAGTGCATTCCTTATTCCGTGCGCATTTGCAGAGTATTAAATGAACCCTATTTTAATTAATTAATGCAGAAGGGCATTTGGCAAGAGTGCTATGAAATACTTATGTTAATGGTCAAGAATTCATATTACCATGTTCAGAAATTTATCGCAAAATTGCTTGTGTTTATGCCTTGATACAAACAATATCCAGACGGGGGGGGGGAAATGAGAGAAGCAAAAAGCAAAGGCCGTTTATTGAAAGACCTCATTGAGGCGCCTGAGATTTTAATTTCGCCAGGCATTTTTGACGGGTATAGTGCGCGGTTGGTTGAAAGTCGCGGCTACAAGAGCGGAGCAATATCAGGTGCAGGCCTTTCTGAATGTCACTTAGGCTACCCCGATCGAGGCTTAATGGGTCTAGATGAAAACCTTTCGTGTTGCCGTAAGATTGCTGATTGTAGCAATCTATTGCTCCATGCTGACGCAGATACGGGTTACGGGAACGCAGTAAATGTTTTCTTCGTCACGCAGGCTTTTGAGAAATCAGGAGTAGCGGCAGTTATGTTTGAAGATCAGACATGGCCTAAACGTTGTGGTCATATGGTTGGAAAATCAGTTATCGCTGCTGAAGAAATGATTGAAAAGATACACGCAGCCTGCGATGCCAAAAAAGATCCGGATTTCGTTATCAAAGCCCGAACTGATGCACGAGGTCCCTTAGGTCTTGATGAGGCTATACGGCGGCTAAATCTTTATGCAGAGGCTGGTGCTGACTTATTGTTTGCAGACGCATTATTATCTGAGGAGGATATTCGAACTGTTGCTGCTAATGTTGATAAGCCATTAACAGTCAATATGGGACTCGGTATAAGAGCGCGGTCAACAACACCGTTAATACCACCAAAAAAATTAGAGGACTTGGGTGTTTCTGCAGTTTCCTATCCACGTTTACTGACGACATCTGCCGTACGCGGAATGATTAATGGTTTTGATGCGTTCGAGGAAATGGTGCAGAAAAATGAACCTTCAGACCGAGAAGATCTATGTGTCAACTTTGAAGAACTCAACAGTATGATGGAAGTTGAATTCCTCGATGAACTCGAAGAGAGGTATGCAGTCGGACCTGAAAAAGCCGTCTGACGGGAGATCTTTTGATGGGAATGACCATTATTGAAAAAATACTTACGAAGGCGGGAGGTGTTCCGGTTAAGCCTGGTGACCTTGCTACCGTAAAGGTCGATATTGCTTGCTTATTTGATAATAATTTTATGGCTAGTGTCTGGCGTGATATTTTGCATGTGGACGATCCTTCCAAAGTAGTCGTTGTTATCGACCATCGCGCACCGGCGGCTCACGTGGGGAGCGCGCAGGCGCATGCTACAGCCCGGGCCTTTGTTGAGAAATTTGGCATCAAGCATTTTCACGATATTGGATACGATCAGGGTATTTGCCATGTGCTCATGGCCGAGCATGGTTATGCTAGGCCGGGTGCAGTTCTTCTCTGTAGCGACTCTCATACTTGTAGTGCTGGTGCTTTGAACTGCGCTGCGCGTGGTGTCGGTTCGCCGGACATGTTCTATGCAGTCTGCAAAGGAGAAACTTGGTTTCGTGTAGGCGAAACCATAAGGTATGAATTAATCGGTCAACTTCCCCACTATGCATTTATGAAAGATGTATTTTTCAAGATAGCTGGTGAATATGGTGGACACGTATCTCAGAACGTAGAATTTGGCGGCCCGGCGCTTGGGACCCTGCCAATTGACGCGCGTAGAACCATGGCAACAATGGGAGCAGAGTTATCTGCAGAATTTGCCACGTTTGAACCGGACGACATTCTTATTGATTACGTCAAAGGGCGGACAAATATCCCTTTCGAGCCTCAAATGCCTGATCCTGACGCTGATTATCTTGATAAACGGGAAATAAATTTGAGTGAAGTAAGGCCGTTAGTGGCGCTACCCGATAGTGTCGTTAACAATTCTGCGAATGTGCAAGATGTTGCTGGCACTAGGCTTGATCAATGCTTTGTTGGTTCCTGTGCAAATGGCACATTCGATGATTTATCTAGCGTTGCTCAGGTACTTGCCGGTCGGAAAGTCGCCCGCGGGACTCGCTTTATTATAACGCCCGGCAGCCAAAGCATATACCGCCGTGCTCTAAAGGCCGGCATTATCGAAATTTTGATGGATGCCGGAGCAGTGGTGACTAATTCTACCTGTGGTGCATGTGGTGGAGGTCATATGGGTATTGTAGGTGCTGGAGATACAGTCATTACGGCGTCAACTCGAAATTTCAAGGGTCGCATGGGGGACCCTACCGCCAAGATATATATGGGTTCCTCGGCTACGGTAGCTGCCTCTGCAGTTGAGGGCGCAATCGCGGATCCCACTCCTTACCTGAGTTAGGGCTGGAAGATGCATGAATTAAACGTAAGGGCACGTGTCTGGAAGTTCCCAGAAAATGTAAACACTGATCAAATAATTCCCAACCGTGCGTATTATTTGTCACCGGAAGAACAGTTACCTTTTATTTTTGATGCCATGCGGCCTGGTTGGGTCGACGAGATGAAGAATGGGGACATCATCATTGCAAAACGAAACTTTGGTATGGGTTCATCACGGCCGGCCGCTCGGAATCTTGCATTACTCGGAGTTGGTTGTTTGGTCGCAGACAATATAAATGGTCTTTTTTACCGGAATTCCGTTAACTTTGGCCTTCCGGCAATGGAGTGCTGTGGCGTCTCAGATATGTTTGAAGAGGGCCAAGTCGCGGACGTTTCTTTCCAAGATTTTACGATAAGAAATGTTGATACCGGCGAAAGCTTACGAGGGCGCGAGGTTCCAAAGTCCTTGCTGCGCATTCTTAACGCGGGCGGACTTTATCCACTGCTTGAGGACGAGGGTATGATTACATTAGCTGAATGAAGTGTGATTTGGACGTATGAAATGCTAAATGAGATTATTCTCCAATTTTGTAGGCTCTCATAACTTCGACCACTCGTTCAGCAATAGGGTGTCCCTGCTTAGCAGCTTTTTCATACCAATTACGTGCAATCTTATCGTTTTTCTGAACCCCTCGGCCTTTACGATACATTACTCCAAGATTAAATTGAGCGGCTGGTTCACCTTTTTCTGCAGCTTTTAGGTACCATTCTACGGCTTTTTTATAATTTAGCTTCACTCCCTTTCCATTCTCATACAGAAATCCAAGGCGGTTCTGGCTTTCTGCATTGCCCCTTTGTGCAAGCGGGTACCAATGACTAAAAGACGTTTTGAAATCACCCTTCTTGTATGCCAGTAGCCCCTGGCTGAAACTTGCGTTGTCTTGCTCTACAATAGTGCCGCCGGCATCATTCTCTGGAACTAGCTTTGCTAAATTTAACTCAGTATCCTGTATTGGGTCATTTTCTTTTATGGATGTCTTTGTCGGGGTTAGTTTCTTTGGAAAGTTTGTTTTTGATATTCCGTTATCTTTTGTCTTTGCCAACTGGTTGGTGCTATCCACAATCTTATTTTCAGAGTCAATGACTTTTTTTGTTGAAGATGAGGGGGTTGATGGCTTCACTCTGCGAATAGAACTGAAGTTAGGTATCGCGCCATCGCCATAACCTTGCGAGGTCTTCTTATCCGTACTTTCACTATCTATAGCATTACTGCCGGGGGTGACGGAGCCCCAGTCAATTTTTTTCCGTAGACCTTTTTCCTGATCATACGAGACAGATGGGACTTCATTCTGCTGTGGTGTGCTTTCATAGGTGGACCCGGTGTTATTTTCAGCGACAGCCTTGATCGTTTTCACTGAGCCCGAGGAGATCACGAGGGTTGAAGGAGCCTCAACTGAGGGTTTTCTTAATGCGGTACTGGTTAATTTATTCGGAGCTTTTTTTTCACCAGAAATTAGCCGTCGCAATTCAGTCTTAGCATCAGGATGCCCTTGCGAAGCAGCTTTTCTAAACCAGCTTTCTGCCTTTTTAAGATCAGAATTTACTCCATAACCGTGGAGATGCATCAAAGCCATTTCGTACTGCGCGAAAGCATGCCCTTTTTTGGCCAAAGGATAATAAACGCCGTACGCTGCAGAATACCGTCGTTCTACTTTCCCTCTTACCAAAGAATTTTCGTCGGCTGAGTTTGATTGTCTTGACTTCGAACCCTCCTCTACCCCACCGCTGACCGTCAAAGATGGATCATTCACTTTTTTGCTAAACAACTGCGAGAAAAAATCCCCTAATTCGTCAAGGGCGTCGCGTTGAAAATTAGTGTCTTCCGATTCTAAGTTTGCTGCTTCGTCTGAAGGTATGGCTTTTTCATCGCCAGTAAATTTTTTTTCCGGTTCATCATTTCTTGATCGGATGACTATTGATTTGTCCACAGCACGAGATGATGCACTCCGCAAAGGTTTTGCGATTCTCTCTTCCTCGAGCTTTTGTTGTGGGGGAAGATCTCCTAACAAAAAACTTTGGCAACCTGCCAATAATGAAGCTGCTACGAAAAAGATAATTATTTTCATGTTATTCATACTTAATTGTATCTTTTTAACGTCGTGGTGCAAGTTTAGTCTAACGTGTGATAGAAGTTTCCATTACCATGCAGTTTTATATTTAGAGAAAGGGCTTTCAATTTTTTGTAAATCTTTGATGAGATCGGAGGGTATACCCGGGTCATCTATTTCTCGAATACCGCTAGAAATGGCGTCGGAGGCGCCACCAAACCGAATTTTAACTTGTTTTGCTATGTGTTCATAGGTTCCAACTGCTGCAAATAGACGAACAACATCGTCATCAATTTCCTTCGGCATTTTGTCCCACAATTTTTCACGAGACATTTGATGCAGTTTTTTTCCAAGGTCCTCGAGCCCATGTATTTCCCAAACCGGAAAATAGCTTGGTGTTGATCCGTAAAACGCAACACGATAGCGAACCCACTCGAGGTTTTTAGCGACTGTTTCCTCATCTGGTCCCGTAACAATATAACCGCCGCCCACTATTTCGAAATGCTCTCTTTTACGTCCAGACCGAGCCATTCCAGTCCCAATTTCCTTCATCACGACGTTGTCGATATATTTACGGGTACAGAATGGATGAAGGCGAACGCCATCGCAGACTTGGCCCGCCAAGCGCAGCATGGCTGGTCCAACGGCTGCGATAGTAATAGGAACCATTGATTGCTTCGAAGCGGGTGGCTTAAAATTAGGTGTCATTAGGGTAAATTGATAATGTTCACCCTCATATCTCAGTTCTGTATCATTCTCAAAGCAGGACCAGATTGCCCTGAGCGATTCAATATATTCTCGCATGCGGGGAACAGGGGGGCTCCACGGCACGCTGAAACGGCGCACATTATGTGCTCGAACCTGACTGCCAATACCAAGAATAAAACGTCCGCCGGAGCTGGCTTGCAAGTCAAAACATTCACCAGCTACCACCATTGGACTGCGTGCAAATGCAATGGCGATCCCGGTCATTAGCTTTATTTTGGAAGTTGTTGTAATTGCAGCAGCATGAGGCAAGAATGGTGCATGTTGATTCTCCATGCTAGCAAGTCCATCATAACCATCAGCCTCTGCTTTCGCAGCTGCGGTTGCTGCATGACTGAGATTATCTTGCGGTAAAACTGTGTAAACGCGCATGTATTCCTCCTGTAACCGTTTTATGGATTGGCTATAAGGCATCCCCCCAACTGCTACAATACCTGTAAAATAAAAGTTGCTGATAATTCATTAGGTGTCTGGTCATTTGTAAGGAAATTGTGATATTTTCTTTTCGGCAGTCTGAGCCGATTTTCAGATTTATTAGGGAGGAAAATATGGCAGTTTTAGCGAGCGCCCACCCAGACAACTTATGTAGTGTGCGTGGTCAAGTATCGGATGAAGAATGGCAGACACGAGTCGACCTCGCCGCCTGCTACCGGTTGGTTGACTATTACGATATGTCGGATTTGTTAGGGACACATATTTCTGCGCGAGTGCCTGGAGAGAAAAATACATTTTTGCTCAATCCTTACGGGATGTATTTTGATGAGATTACGGCGTCTAGCCTAATCAAAGTCGATTATGACGGTAATGTCTTGACTGAAACACCATTCGACCTCAACAAAGCCGGTTTTACTATACATAGCGCAGTGATGATGGGCCGTCCCGATATTAATTGCGCTTTGCACACTCATACCCGAGCTGGCATAGCTGTTTCTGCACTTAAATGTGGCCTTTTGCCGATGTCGCAGCATTCGGCTCGTTTTATAGATAACATTGGTTACCATGACTACGAAGGCGTAGCACATGATCATGATGAACGAGAACGTTTGCAGCGCGACCTAGGTAATTATCTTTCCCTTATTTTACGAAATCACGGGCTACTTACTTGCGGTTTCAATATTGGCCATGCTTTTTGGTTGATCTACAAATTGGAGCGAGCTTGTCAGGCGCAGATAGATGGCATGGCGGCAGGTACAAAAGTGATTGAAATAGATAGAGGGGTACAAGAAAGTACAAAAGAATTATTCGCTAAAAAGAAAAGTGCTGGAGGTGATCTCGGTTGGCCAGGGCATTTACGTCGGCTCGATCGTATGGACCCTAGTTACAAGAATTGAGTAAAATAAAAGGGAGAGAGCGATGTCGTTAAAAAACAAAGTATCATCCGAGGAATGGCAGATGCGAGTCGATCTGGCGGCAGCTTATCGGCTTTGTGAATTCTATGATATGACAGATCTAACTGGAACCCATCTCTCGGCTCGGGTGCCAGGTGAGGCGAATAATTTTCTTCTTAATCCCTACGGTTTGTATTTCGAGGAAGTGACCGCATCAAGTTTGGTCAAATTAAGCTTGGATGGTGACGTGCTTGAGGACCATCTCGGCCTCGGCGTAAATTCTGCCGGTTACACTATTCACAGTGCTGTTTTATCGGGTCGGGATGATCTTGATGCCGTTATGCATACCCATACACGCGCCGGTATTGCTGTTTCCTCCATGGAATGCGGCTTGTTGCCGATGAGCCAACACTCGATGCATTTTCATAAATCTGTATCTTATCATGATTATGAGGGGGTCGCGGTTAACCTTGATGAGCGCGAGATGCTGCAACGAGATTTAGGGCCTAACAATAAGGCAATGATGCTAAAGAACCATGGCTTACTTACTGCTGGGGTAAGTGTTCCAGACGCGTTCTATACCCTCATGCGGCTTGAAAAATCTTGCCAGGCACAAGTTGATGCAATGTCAACTGGAGCCGAGCTGCATCTAGTCCCTGAGGCTGTTTCCGACCATACAAATGGGCAGTTCAAAAATAGAGGCACAGAGCTTGCGGATCGAGGTTGGCCGGGGCACTTGCGACGTCTAGACCGTATGGATCCAACATACGCAGAGTGATAGCTTGTGTAATCTCTTTGTCGATTGATTATCGGGGCTAGCTGTTTCGGAATTATTTGATGAGATGCCTTTCCGGCGAGGATTTTTGATTTCCGTTTGCCGTTGGCTTAAGTACACTCGGTCCTCAACGTAAAAGGAGGTGGAAGTGAACTACAGCCAAACTGACAGAAAGCGAGTTCAAGCAGCATTACTGATAATCGGTGACGAGATTCTTTCGGGTCAGACCCATGATAAGAATCTGCCTCATATAGCTCAAAAATTGAATAATGTAGGGGTGCAACTCGCGGAGGTCCGTGTCGTTCCTGACATAAAGCAAGAAATAGTTGACGCAGTGAATGCATTGCGTGGGCGGTTTGATTATTTGTTTACTACCGGGGGCATTGGGCCAACCCATGACGATATAACTGCGGAGTCTGTTTCAGAAGCTGTTGGCCGAAAATTAATTCAAAATCAGGAGGCCCGTCGGTTGCTGGAAGAGCACTACAAGTATAACGGCACAGAAATAAATGAAGCACGCCTAAGCATGGCCAATACACCAGATGGCGCCGAGTTGATAAGAAATCCAATCTCCACAGCGCCGGGCTTTAAAGTGGAAAATGTTTACGTGATGGCGGGTGTTCCAAAGATAATGCAAGCCATGTTGGATAATATTATTCCTACCCTGCAGGGGGGAGCGCAAAAACTTTCTCGCAGCATTCTTTGTAATTTGGGTGAAGGCAGCATTGCTAAAGGTTTAAAAGATATTCAAGACAAACATCCTGACATCGATATTGGCTCCTATCCTCATTATGCTAGGGCAAACTACCGTCTTTCGTTAGTTATTAGAGGTTTTGACGATCAACAATTGCAAGATGTGCAGGAAGCGGTTCACAGAATGATAAGCGATCTGGGGGGGGATCCAATTCGGGGCGAAGAACTTGATAATCAATGACAAACGTATTCTTATAATTACCTTTGATGCTTTACGCCCGGATATGGTGACGCCACAGCTCATGCCTAATCTTTGCCGTTTCCGTGAAAAAGGTGTTTTTTGGCCCAAAATGCATTCGACATTTCCGACTGAGACAAGGGTTAACCAGACAGCTGTAATTACTGGTTGTTACCCGGAGCGCCATGGAATTGTGGGCAATCGTTTTGTTGATCCGGTTGCGGCTCCAGGAAGGTTATTTGACACCGGTATCGAATCACAGTTGCGCGAGGGTGACAAACGTTTGGGCGGAAAATTACTCGGGGTGCCAAGTCTTGGGGAACTTCTACAGTCGGCTAACAAAAGCTTTGCAACAATTAGTGCTGGTACCCCTGGCGGGGGAAGGATGCTTAATCATAAGGCCGAGGAATTGGGTGGCTTTCGAATGGCGCTGCATGCCCCTGAAGCGACGGTCGGATTAGCGCCGCCGGGGCAGCGTTGCGAGGTTGAGTATATTGAAAAAGCTTTCGGACCCATCCCAAAACATGAAATACCGGCACTTGACTGGAATGCGTATGCAACAAGAGTTTATCTCGACTATGTGGAGCCAAAGTTGAGGCCAGATGTTGCTATTCTTTGGTTAAGTGAACCAGACACAAGTTATCATGAAAAAGGTATTGGGTCAGACGAAAGTCTTGCTGCCGCTCAATGTGTTGATCAATTGTTCGGCCAAGTATTGGCAAATCGTGATATAGGATCATCATCTGATTTACAAATAATTACACTATCCGATCACGGCCAAATTACTGTCGCTTCACAAAAACTCAATCTTTCTTGTAAGCTGAAGGCAGCCGGTTTCAGCGTGGATGAGACACTGGAAGGTGGAGCAGATGTTGCTTTGGCCCTTTCTAGTGCAGGTGGTCTATACGTTCGCGATAGCGATCCAAACCTTATCAGGGCCATTGTAGATTGGATCCAGAGAGAGAATTGGTGTGGGCCAGTTTCAACTAGGGATGGAGATGGCACACTTAAGCATTCAGATCTTATGTGGAATCATAGTAGGGCACCCGACATTGGTCTGATCTTGAAAGCGGACGATAGGAAAAATGATTATGGTTATGTGGGGCATACCTTCCAAGACTCAACTTATCCAACAGGCGGAGGGATTCATGGTGGGCTGCATAAATCAGAACTAAACAATTGGTTGGTGGCTAGCGGAAGTATGTTTAAATCGAAGCAAACTATTGATATTCCCGCTGGTAATGTTGATCTCTTGCCAACTATTCTATTTTTACTTGGAATAGACGTTCCAAGTCATGTGCAGGGGAGGGTGTTGCTGGAGGCACTGAATGAAATGATCGATTGTCCCCCGCCTGCAGTTAAAGATGAGGAGGTTATAGTTATTGAACCTTCAGGGCGTAGGACGATCCTAAACAAAAGCCATGTCAATGGAACACAATATATCAACTCTTGTTGGGTGGAAGAAAGTGCTTGTTAATTGGTACGGATTTTTTGCTGCAAATTTTTCAAGAAATCGAAACAGCAATTGTCCCCGAGCCAACCCTCCTTTAAAATAAAAGTAGTGCGGGCGTGGCGGAATTGGCATACGCGACGGACTTAAAATCCGTTCCTTTCGGGGTTGAGGGTTCGAGTCCCTCCGCCCGCACCAACATAATCAAAGAAAATACGGCTCAGTTGATGGCATCTGAACCCGACTCCATTGCTGTTAAAGCTCGCCAAGCCGTTGACCTCTCACTGAGACAAGGCCGACACATGGGCTCTTTGAAGCAGCTAGCTGGGTGGGCGGCCAAAACTAACTATCCACTGAACATTAAGGCAGCTGGAGGAGCACAGGTTTCTTGCACGTGAACCACGGTACAGGCGCTTTGGCATTGGGCCTCGATTGGCTAAGACGGCAGATCAAGTGCTCGGGTGGTGCATTCGTCATGCCCCGCGGAAGGCGTAATTGGCACGTGTTGGGATAAAAGATGCTTTTAGTAAAGTGAGCGTACGTCAACACTAGGCGTTCAATTTTGGTCATGATTTGAACGGGAATCCTAAAAAAATTGACAACATTAAAAAAAGAAAAAACGCTTACATAGTTTTTAGGGCAGCCACCATTGCTGATCCCGCATCGGAGGGTGTATCGATGACATGGACGCCAGCCTCCATTAAAGCGTAGCGCTTTGAATTATAGGTACCTTTATTTCCAGAAACTATTGCACCCGCGTGACCCATTTTCTTTCCCTTCGGCGCTGCACCGCCAGCTATAAATGCGACCACTGGTTTTTGCATGGTACTCGCATACTCCGCTGCTAATTCTTCCATAGTCCCGCCTATCTCACCAAGAATGAAAACGGCCTTCGTTCTGTCATCCTTATCTAGACATTTGAGCGCAGCCAAGGTCGTTGTTCCTATCACTGGATCACCACCTATTCCTATGAATGCCGATTGCCCAAGGCCAGCCTGTGTAATGTTTAGAGATATTAATGTACCAAGGCTACCACTCCTTGAAATAATCCCAACGTTTCCGGCAGTCATAATATTTTTATTAAACGCGGGCATAAACCCGATGAAACATTCCCCCGGTGTGGCAACTCCGGTGGTATTTGGTCCAATAATCTGTGTCTTGTTTGCCTTGCCGGCGGCAACAATCTCCATTACATCATGTACTGGAATATGTTCGGTGAGTATGACTAATTTTTTTACACCGGCCTCTATCGCATCAATTGCTCCGACTTTTGCAAAATATGGTGGTACAAAGAGTCCGGCCACATCGAATGGTACCTCCCTCATGGCATCATAAGCATTATCAAAAACCGGTACGCCTAGGTGATTGTGCCCCCCCTTTTTTGGCACGATTCCACCAACAACATTAGTCCCATAGTGTTGCATATGTTTGGTCCAAAACGTTCCTTGTTTGCCAGTAATACCCTGGATCATAACTCGCTCATGTTTACGAACAATCAATTCCCCCCCCTCTCTCAGCCGCTTGCGCTGCTTTTACTGCAGCTTCACAAGCTTGGTCCATCGTATCGTAGGGGGAGATGCCAAGCCTCTGCTTCAGCATTTGTCGGGCGTCCTCATCACCTGTCCCATGAACTGAAAAGAAAACCGGCAATGTTGGATGAATTTCTTCCCATGCTGCAATGATGCCTTCTGCCATAACGTCACAACGAGCAAAAGCTCCACAAAAGTTGATAACTAAGCTTTTCACTTTTTTATTTGCCAAGACCAATTCGAGCGCTGGCTTTCCTTTAGTGTATGCCTCGCCACCAATTTCCATAAAGTTTGCCGGTTTGCCACCATAGAATTTTACGACATCCATGGTCGTCATGGTTAAGCCGGCGCCATTTGCCAAAATGCCTACCGAGCCATCGAGTTCGATATATTTCAGGCCCAAGGCCTTCGCATCCGCCTCAAGTTTTGTAACCTTTTCAGGGCATCCATTTAGAGCTAATTCAGCATGACGCTGAATAGCCGAGTCATCCATTGAAAATTTGCAATCGAGTGCAATAATTTCATTAGTCTTAGTCAATACAAGGGGATTGATCTCCAATAATTCGGCGTCGTATCGACGGTACAAAGAATAAAGTTTTAAAGATATATCAGCAATGTTGGCTTTTTCATCTCCTAAGTTCGATTGTTGTAGAAAATTTATGATGCAGCTTGTTTTAAGCCCCGCAGAAATGTTTATTGCCATACGGTACACCTGTTTCGGATCTTGAATGGCAGCAGTCTCAATATCCATACCACCAAGTGTTGAAAATAGGAGGGTAGGGCTGCGGGTCTCTGAATCGTTTATGATCGCTAGGTAGAGTTCACGCTCTATATCTTTTTGTTCTTCAACCAGTAATTTTTTTACTTTATAGCCACCAATCTGCATGCCAAGGATGTCGCCGGCTGCTGCCGCTGTCTCTTGTGGGGTTTTGGCCAGTTTGATGCCCCCAGCTTTGCCACGTTTGCCGCTGGGCACCTGCGCCTTTACTACACACGGACCTATTTCATCGGCAACCTTGCTTGCTTGCTGCAAAGTTGTCACTACCTTGCCGTGTGGTATGGCGATTCCTTCCTCCTCGAGTAGTAGCTTGGCTGTACTTTCTTCAAAATTCATCTCACGTCCGATCGTTTTTAGCTGATTGTATCTATTTGCCGTATTTACCCCAATAGGTGCCGAATAATTCCTCCTCGCTCGGCTTATCTTCCGGGATTGTCTCAACCAGATGTGTCACGTTGATGAAATGGTGATATGCGAGATTCTCACTTATTGAATTACCAGCCCAAGTTCCACAACCCATCGTCAGTGTGAATCCTAGCCCGTTGTCAAAACTTCCGCCATTTCCAAAGGTATGAGCCTGGTTCACGAGCACGCGAACGACGTCAAGGCGTTCGGCTAATAATTCAGCATTTTTAATGGTCTTGGTGTGTATACCCACAGAATGACCCATACCCTGATATTTAAGAACATCTTTTACTTGGCTAATGGCTGCTTCAATATCTGGAACGCGATATATGGTAAGTGCTAGTGAGAGTTTTTCACCTGAGAGAGGTTTCTCAGGGCCGGCCCCAGTATCTTCGATCATAAAGAATTTTGCTTGTTTCGCGGCTACGGGTAGACCACAAACATCAGCAAAGACATCAGGGTCTTTGGCTAATGCATGTCTGTTTAGATGACCATCCACCCAGAGATGGTCAAGAATCTTCTGTTTATCATCGTTGGTACACATGTATCCGCCGACCCTCGTGAGTGCATCGATAGCTTCTTCATAAATACTATCCTGAATAGTTACTGAATTCTCCGACGAACACGAGGTTGCATTATCAAAGCATTTTGATGCCATTATCTTTCTTGCGGCATCATTTAAGTCTGCACTTGCATCAATAATCACCGGCACGTTACCCGCTCCTACACCTATTGCGGGCGTGCCGCTTTTGTAAGCATTGCGAACATTGTTTTGTGAGCCGGTTACAACCACAAGGTCACATTCTTGCATTAGCGTGTTAGTCAAATTTTTAGAAATTGGACCAGGTAGTATTTGTACAAGATTTGCAGGCAATCCTATTTTCTCAAGTTCGCTTCGCATCAGCTCAACCGTGCGTCCAGTTGCCTGCAGGCCAGCTGGTGATGGAGCTATTATGACTGCATTACGGCCCTTTATTGCCATCATTGCTTTATTAACCGGGGTAGCACAGGGATTTGTGGACGGTACTACTGCGCCAACAACTCCAACAGGTTTGGCGTATTTGACCAATCCCCTTTCCGGCAACTTTTCTATAATGCCGACTGTTTTAACCCGAAGTAGGTCCCTAAGCGTGCCAAAATTCTTGCGTTGATTTTTTATAATTTTGTCTTCAACATTTCCCAACCCCGTTCCAGCTACTGCAAGTTTAGCTGTTTCACGAGCATTTTCTGGTTTGTAGATTGCCCAGCATAAAGCTGTTACAGCTTCATCAACACGATCTTGATTGGCGGAGAGGATCTGTGCCATTGCTTGTTTCGCATTAGCAATTAATTTGTCAATGACGGCCAAATCATCTTGGTTAGCATGAATATTTTGGGCCTTTTGCATTATGTCTCTCCTGCAATACCGGTTAATTCTATAAGTTAAAGGCCAGAAATGGATAGCACTTTTACAATCCTTGTTTCAAAATATGGCATTTCGTTCTGTAATTGAGCCGGTAAAAAGCGTAGTCTCAAAAAACAGTACCTTTATGCAAAATTATTGAAGTTTAGATCGTAAAAGAGCAATGCAATTTTTTTACGGTAGATTTTTCAAATTTGGACATAAGAGGCGACAATGGCTGCTTCATCCGTTAAATAAATGTGCAAATGAACATTACCAAGGAGGCTCAACAAATGGCTCAGATGACTACCGAGGAAGCCTTTGTTAAAGTATTACAACGCCAAGGCATTGAACATGCTTTTGGTATAATAGGTTCAGCGATGATGCCTATATCAGATTTGTTCCCGAAAGCAGGTATTTCTTTCTGGGATTGCGCCCATGAGTGCAATGCCGGAATGATGGCTGATGGCTTTACTCGCGCAAGTGGCAAGATGAGTATGATGATTGCTCAAAATGGCCCCGGCATAACAAATTTTGTAACGCCGGTTAAAACCGCTTACTGGAACCACACACCGCTCCTGTTAGTAACTCCACAGGCTGCCAATAAAACAATGGGGCAAGGGGGTTTCCAGGAAATTCCCCAAATGGCTGTTTTTGAGGATATGGTCTGTTATCAAGAAGAAGTGCTCGATCCATCGCGTGTCGCTGAAGTACTCAATCGAGTGATAGCGCAAGCTTGGAGGGGGAGTGCTCCTGCGCAGATAAACGTACCAAGAGATTTTTGGACACAAGTCATTGATATTGAATTACCGGAAGTGATTGACATTGAGAAGCCATCGGGAGGCCGTTCCGGGATTGCTCGAGCGGCAGAGCTGCTTTCAAATGCGAAGTTTCCAGTCATGTTGAATGGAGCTGGAGTAGTGTTATCCGATGCAATTTCAGCTTCTGCAGTGCTGGCAGAAAAATTAAGTGCACCAGTTTGTTGTGGTTATCAGCACAATGACGCATTTCCAGGAACACATCCATTATCTGTTGGTCCGCTTGGCTATAATGGATCCAAAGCAGCTATGGAGCTAATCGCGAAAGCTGATGTGGTCTTAGCACTTGGGACCCGATTAAATCCTTTTTCAACATTGCCAGGTTACGGGGTTGATTATTGGCCTGCGAAAGCTAAGGTAATTCAAGTAGATATTAATCCCGACCGCATTGGTCTGACCAAAAAAGTCAGCGTAGCAATTCAGGGCGATGCAAAAATGGTTGCGGAACAGCTTACAGAAGCATTAGAGCCGACTGCCGGTGATAACGGGCGAGAAGGTAGGCTTGCACTTATCCAACAAACCAAATCGGCTTGGTTACAGAAGCTCTCATCCATGGATCACGAAGATGATGATCCTGGCACGACTTGGAATGAGCGCGCGCGTGATCGCGAGCCTAATAGAATGTCAGCACGGATGGCATGGAGAGCAATCCAAGCGTCATTACCAGAAGAAGCCATAATTTCTTCAGACATTGGCAACAATTGTGCGATAGGAAATGCCTACCCTACTTTTGAGACTGGTAGGAAGTATTTAGCGCCAGGCTTATTCGGCCCCTGCGGATATGGTTTTCCTGCAATACTAGGTGCGAAGATAGCCTGTCCTGATACCCCTGTTGTAGGGTTCGCTGGCGATGGTGCGTTTGGTATTTCGATGAATGAGATGACCGCATGTGGGCGAGATCCGTGGCCGCCGATAACCATGGTAATTTTCCGCAACTACCAATGGGGTGCTGAAAAACGCAATACCACGCTATGGTTCGACGATAATTTCGTCGGCACTGAGCTTGATCTTGATGTAAAATATGCGGAAATTGCAAAGGCGTGCGGTGTACACGGTGTTCAAGTTGGCACTATGGATGAGCTAACCGATGAGTTGGCAAAGGCCGTGGACGCTCAGATGAATGATAACAAAACGACTTTTATCGAAGTATTATTAAACCAAGAGTTAGGGGAACCTTTCCGTCGAGATGCAATGAAGAATCCTACTATCGTTGCCGATATAGATCCTGCAGACATGCGGCCGCAATAAAAAATGGCACATCCATTATAAAATGGGCCCGCCACAGGATTGGCGGGCCTTCAACTAAGACTGCTAACGAAGAATGCCGTTTGAGGGGTAAATTTATCTAAACGATATGTTTTCTAGAGTGGTTTGTACAAGTTCAGCCTAGCTTGAGATAAAATTTCCAAACTTTCACAAGGGAGATACACTGCGGTTGAACATAGGTTATGGTGTCAATAATTTGCTTTATCGGGGGGAGAAAATGATTGAAAGGCCAATGGGAAGTCCTGACGACTCTGCTGTTGGTCCGCAAGGTGGTGAGGCGAGTAGTCCTATAAGAGCACCTATAAGACAAGAGGAATTGGGAAGCGTTGCATTGACGCCAACAGGTGAATTTGAGGCTGGCTCATACCAGACTTTTCAACTTGTATACACGGCAGGGAAATTCGGCATAGATGATTCGGGTTCAATGCGTGTGTGTTTCCGATTTGCTTCCGATCAGACAAGGCCACAATTTGAAGATCCAAAGTGGGATAATTATACGACCATAAAGGCAAGCAATGATGCCGTTCTTGAGTATCATTATGATCCCAAAGGGAATGTACGTCCTTGGGATCGCACACTTTATATAAAGGTAGTTAAAGGTTTCCTTCGTGAAGGAGACACCATAACCATTACATTTGGTGAAACGAGGCACGGGTCTCCGGGAATGCGTCTGCAAACATTTTTGGAAGATACCTTTGAGTTTCACACGTTAGTAGATCCGATTGCTACATACAATTACCAACCGTTACCACTGCAACCGTTTATTAGTATTGTAGCTGGCCCACCTGTAGATTACGTGGCTGTGTTACCAACGTTGAGAACTGCTGGGCAATTATTTGTGCTTAGGATTAAGGGTGAAGATAGGTGGGGAAATCCCTCCGACCAATGTGATCTTACTTTAGGTTTAAAAGCGAATTTGGATATTATTGGGCTACCAGAAACCATAACACTCAAGCCGGGGATTGATTCTGTTACTATTGAAGGGCTCATGGTTAAAGAGTTGGGTGATGTGGTTGTGGAGTTGATTGATCAAAAAGGGAAAGCCGTTACGCGCAGTAACCCCCTTCGTATTTTAGAGAAGTCGGATTTATTGCACTGGTGGGGCGACCTTCATGGTCAGTCAGAAGAATCTATTGGAACCAATAGTGCGCGGCAATATTTCACTTTCGCTCGTGACAAAGCCTTCTTAGATGCGACTGGGCACCAAGCTAACGATTTTCAAATTACAAATGACTTTTGGGCAGAGCTTGACCATTTGTCTGCGGAGTTTAATTCCGACGGTGAATTTGTTGTACTACCGGGCTATGAATGGTCTGGCAATACAGGTCTGGGTGGAGATCGGAATGTTTATTTCTCTGAAGAAGGTAGGCAAATCCGGCGTTCATCGCATGCGCTAGTGGAAGATCAGAGTGATATTGATACAGATTGTAACAGCGCAGCCGAACTTTTTGGGGCATTGACGGTAAGTGAAGAATTTGACGTTGTCACTTATGCTCACTGCGGTGGGCGTTATGCTGATGTGAAGCTAGCACATGATGGTCATTTTGAAAAATCGATGGAAGTGCACTCATCGTGGGGTACTTTCGAGTGGTTAGTGAAAGACGCTTTTGAAATGGGTTATCGTTGTGGAATTGTTGCTAACTCCGACGGTCATAAAGGTAGACCTGGTGCTAGTTACCCAGGGGCTTCATTATTTGGCGCTGTGGGCGGCCTAACCTGTTTTTTAATGCCTGAATTGACCCGGTCCGCGTTACTTGATTGTATGCGTAAGCGAAGACATTACGCCACGACTGGCGGCCACGGCGGGCGAATGTTTATAGATGTAGCTGTCACCTTTGAACATCAAGGCACGCTTTATCATGATGACCCGAAGCTGGGGCCCACCGATGGCTTCGCCGCAGGTTCTGCTGTAATCGGTGATATAGTCCATTTGCCTGACGGTAATGCGGAACTTTGTGTGGATATTGTGGGCGCAGCTCCAATCGAGCGGGTAGATATCTTTAATGGACTGGAGCATATAGAAACTATTCGTCCATATACCCAAGAGGAGCTTGGAAATCGTATTCGTGTGATTTGGGAGGGAGCGGAATATAGAGGTCGCTTTCGACAGGTAATTTGGGATGGGGAAGCACAGTTTTCCGATAATCAGATTATTGATGCTTCCCCAATAAACTTTTTCAATCGTGATAAGGCACTTAACCGGTTAGGCACAACTGGATTGCAATGGAGAGCATTGACCACCGGCAATATTGGGGGATTTGATGTTTGGGTGGGGGACCCCTACGGGGGCACCCTTAAGCTTGAAACACCACTAGTTAAATGTGGTATCCCGCTAGAAGAAATTGGCTTTGAGGACGAAGTTTTTGATGAGAGCGGTGTTCTACCTAGATATTTGAAAGTCTTCCGTATGCCTAATAAAAACCGGCATACATCAATAAAATTTTCCCGGGATCTCAAACTTAGAAATAGCGGTGATAACAGTATTTTTATTCGGTTAACTCAGGAAGATGGCACGCTAGCGTGGACAAGTCCGATCTACATTTACAGGTAAAAATTACTAGTCTGTTTCATTTGTGCATCTACCGGAGTGTGTGAGCCATTTGCCGCTAGTTCCGTAAATAAAAACGTGGGTGGGGAAAACCCGATTTAGATAACCATCAAGCTTATCGCACTAACTTCACTTTTTGCTGCTGTGTATCGTTGTTGCCCACTGGTTCGTATCGGTTGAGCCTGTTACTTGCAATTGACTGTCTGCAGCAGATCTGTATCCTTCAAAAGCAATTTATGTGTAGAGCCTTGACTGCGGTTTAGGGCTGCCCATCGAGTTGTAACTGTAACATAGACTGCATCATAAATAGTCACAAAATTTTGGCAGAGCACAAAATATAGGCGTTGAATAGTTCTTTCCCTTTAAATAGGTTATATTCTACAGAGGGTTAGCAAACGGCATAGATAGTGCACTTGGCAAAGCGTGGTTTACTGAGATTTTTGATTCAAGCGTAAGAATAGGGGCCTCAATTGTTTGATGAGATGTCCACCGACAAGGGTGTTGTCAGACCTCCTTACAAGGTCCTATCAAAGTGGATTGA
This sequence comes from Pseudomonadota bacterium, assembly GCA_036339585.1. Classification (NCBI taxonomy): domain Bacteria; kingdom Pseudomonadati; phylum Pseudomonadota; species Pseudomonadota bacterium. The sequence goes on along the minus strand of JAYZAS010000001.1, from coordinate 45,055 downwards.
AAAAGTTGGCATAGATTTTTTACGACAGCGCAGTGAGGAAGCCGAAACTATTTTTCAGAGGTTAGGGGTCACATTTTCTGTCTATTCTGATGGTGGAGATCCCGAGCGCTTGATCCCCTTTGACGTCATACCGCGTATTTATGATGCCGAGGAGTGGAGATTTCTATCTGCCGGGATTATCCAGCGTTCTCGAGCCCTAAACGCTTTTCTATTTGATATCTATCATCGTGGTGAAATTTTACGCGCTGGTGTGGTCCCTACGAGATTGGTCTATCAAAATGAAAGTTTCATTCCAGAAATGGTATCAGTAGATCCGCCACACGGCATTTACAGCCCAATAACTGGAATTGATTTGGTTCGAACAGGTGTAAACGACTTTTATGTGTTAGAAGATAACTGTCGCATTCCTTCTGGCGTTAGCTATATGATGGACAATCGCGAAATTATGATGCGAATGTTTCCCGATCTCTTTTCAAAAATAAGCATCGAACCCGTAGACCAATATCCTGATGGATTGAGGAAAACCTTGCTTGAGCTCGCGCCGAGTAATGCTTCGGAGGACCCAAATGTAGTAATATTAACGCCCGGGATGCATAATTCCGCTTTTTATGAGCATTCTTATTTAGCAGACCAAATGGGTATTGACCTAGTTGAGGCACAGGATCTATTTGTCGAGGACCGAGTGGTTTGGATGCGAACAACCTTAGGTCCAAAGAGGGTTGACGTTATATATCGTCGCGTAGACGATAGGTTTTTAGATCCATTGTTTTTTCGACCCGATAGTCTTTTAGGAGTAATTGGGCTTTTTGACGCTTACCGGCATGGAAATGTAACTCTTTGTTCGGCACCAGGCGCTGGAGTTGCTGATGATAAAGCCGTTTACGCTTTCGTTCCAAAAATGATTGAGTTTTATCTTGGCCAGAAACCAATTCTGAAAAATGTGAAGACCTGGCTATGTGGAGTGGCAGACGATTGCGCCTTTGTTCTTGATAACCTGAGTGAACTTGTGGTTAAGGAAGTGCATGCTTCCGGTGGATATGGAATGTTGATTGGTCCTGCAGCGACTAAGGCCGCATTAGCAGATTATTCTGCACGTATTCGTGACAACCCATCCAATTTTATTGCGCAGCCAACACTTGCATTATCAACTCTGGGCACACTTTGTGGCGACGCCCTTTCAGGTCGCCACGTAGATTTTCGCCCGTTTTGTCTTATTGGGGAAAAAGAAAGGCTTGTGGCTGGTGGGTTGACTCGGGTTGCTCTTACGGAGGGCTCATTAGTGGTAAATTCGAGTCAGGGTGGTGGAGTTAAGGACACATGGGTTTTGGCTGACAATAAATTTGGCTTTCGGTAAGGAACAATGCTTAGCAGAACAGCAGAGAATTTATTTTGGATTGCTCGATACATAGAGAGAGCAGAGTCTATGGCTCGTCTCATTGAAATGGGTTGCCGCATGGCAATGCTACCAACATTTGCTGGTCGAGAGGAGTGGCGTTCTATTTTGATAGCGGCACAAGCGCATAGATACCATTTATCAGATCGTCGTGTTAATGAGGCTGAAGTTATTAATGAGTTGATGCTGAATCTTGAAAATCCTTCATCCATCGCAAGCTGCTTGAAGAGTGCGCGCAATAATGGTCGAAATGTCAGGTCAGCAATTACTCAAGAAATGTGGGAGGCACTCAATGATGGGTGGGGGCGTCTGTCAAACATAGATGGGGTCTCCGTTCAAAGAGATCTTCCAAGTCTCCTCGATTGGGTCAAGCAACATTCATCTGTATTTAGAGGAGCTGCGGAAACCGGTATGATACGCGATGATGGGTACAATTTTTTAAGGATCGGTGGCGCCTTAGAGCGTGCTGATATGACATTGAGGCTTTTGGACATAAAGTATTACGTCCTTTTGCCAGAAATTGACAAGATAGGCGGTGGCCGTGATCACCACCAATGGACAAGTATCTTGCATGCATTGTCGGCAACGCGGGCATATCAGTGGGTCTATCGTGGTGATTTCAGTCCATGGCGGATAGCGGATTTTCTCGTATTGAATCGTTCTTTCCCTAGGTCAGTTAATTTTTGTTATCAACAATTGGGGCATTTCTTGTCGTTATTGCATAATGGCTCAGGTTACTCAGACCATTGTTATGATATTGCGCAGGAGATGATTTCAAAAATGGCAGAAGTGGGGATGGGGGAAATCTTCCGAGATGGACTGCACGAATTTATAGTCGATGCAATTGCACACACTGATCGTTTGAATTCTGCAATCTCACATTCATATTATTTCGAACCCTCCCATGCTGTTAACTATTAAACATCGAACAACATATGAATATGAGGTTGACCCTTACAGGGTCGGGTTGCGACTGAAGATGTTTCCGAGAAATCTGCCTGCACAGAAAGTTCAACATTGGGCTATCAAAGTAAATGGGGAGGTCATCAATAAGCAATTTGAAAACGCTTTCGGCGAAGGCGAGGCTATTTGGCTTGTTTATGAGCCTGAGACACCCCTTGAGCTAACCGCGGAGGGTATTTTTGAGGTAAAGGACAATTCTGGTGTCGTTTGTGTTTCAGAAAGAAAAGTACCTAGCGAAATTTTTCTTCGCCAAACTCACTTGACACAGCCTGATGAGGCCATTCGCAAATTGGCGCTAGGATTGCCGTCAAAGGCTTCGCTAGAAATGGCCCATGCATTATCCAATATAATTTCCGACAGAATACTATATTTGCCTGGCAAAACTGACACGGCGACCACGGCGGCTGATGTGCTCAAAAATGGGGCGGGGGTCTGCCAGGACCACACTCATTTAATGATAAGTATAGCGAGGGAAATTGGCGTTCCTGCTCGTTATGTGGTTGGTTATTTGTTTGAACCCGATAGAAAGGATGAGTCAAGGGAAACCCATGCATGGGCAGAATTACAAATAGATGGGCTTGGTTGGGTTGGCTTCGACCCATCCAATCAAGTGTGCCCGACCGATCATTATGTACGTTTGACATCAGGGTTTGACGCAAATGATGCAGCACCAATAAGCGGAATATTGGTGGGCAATTGTACAGAGACTATGGATGTGGAAGTTAGTGTTGACTGCGTATCCCAATAAAACAGGTGGTAAGATATGACGTATTGCGTCGGCATAAAAATTTCAGATGGTTTGGTATTTCTATCGGACACGCGAACCAATGCCGGTGTCGATAATATTGCACGGTTTCGGAAGATGTTTACTTGGTCTATCAGGGGAAAACGCGCAATTGCGATAATGGCCTCGGGTAACCTATCAATTACACAAGGTGTCATAACTCGATTAAATCAAAATATTCAACGTTCACAAACTGATGATGTTGAGTGCATTCTTAATGCAGACACTATGTTTAGGGTCGCTCAACTTGTGGGTAAAGAAATGAAAGGTATTCAACAAAGTCATAGTGAGGACCTTGAGGCGCATGGTGAGGCTTCCAGTGCGACATTAATAGTGGGCGGTCAGCGGTTAGGTGGTCGGCATCGGCTTTTTCAAATTTATTCGGCTGGAAACTTTATTGAAGCTACCCCTGATACTCCATATTTTCAGATTGGCGAGCACAAATATGGCAAACCAATTTTGGATCGAGTGCTGACCATTAACACACCTTTGAAGGATGCTATCAAGGCTGCAATGGTCTCAATGGACTCTACGTTGAGGAGTAATTTATCTGTCGGTATGCCATTAGATATAGCTGTAGTCAGAGGTGACACCTTGGCTTTTACCCATCATAGGAGAATCGATGTCGATGATTCAAATTTTCTAAATATTACAAACAGCTGGTCTCTGGCACTGCGTGATGCTTTTCAAACCCTTCCCGAGCTTAAAGGTAATTAACGCCACAGATGATTAATAACTGGAACGCAGAATTCCGGCGCATTTAAATCAAACTCAAATGGTTTAGTGAAAAAAAAGCTTATTTATCTGTCAAAAAAACTTCGTACATTACTTTATAAATAGCAAGAATTTCAATTGTAGATAAATCGAAAACAAAACCGAAGTCATCGGGACTTCATTTTAAAATGCGTATGCAACGCCACCGCCAGCTCGTGGATCAGCACCACCTCTTGCCCTGCCGTTTTCATCGATACTAATTACATGTGCCATTGACATATCCATAGCGAAACTTTCTGGTTTGTGGGTCACAGAATGGCCCATCCTCTCAAGCTCCGAAATTACAAATGTCGGAATGGTCGCCTCTGCATGTATGCCATTACCCTCACAATGGATACGAGGCACCGTTACTGCCTCTACCGGAGACATATTGAAATCTATAACATTTATAATCGATTGAAGAACTGCACTAATTATTACGCTGCCTCCTGGAGCACCCGCAATTAGAATAGGCCTCCCATCTTTAAATATCATTGTTGGCACCATACCCGTGGTTCTTGCTTTTCCTGGCGCAATTGAATTTCTATTTCCCGGCATGGGGTCGAATAACTTCATGGAATTATTATAGGTGAAGCCTAAGCCCGGTGTTGTTACACCAGAACTGGTGCCAAGCGTATGAGTAACAGCAACTGCATTTCCATCTGCGTCATAAACGCAGAGATGAGTTGTGCAAGATGGTGGTTCTTCCATGCCTGTTTGAGGGTTAACCCCATTTTTTAACTCTTCTACCCATTGCTTTGCACGCTTTTTGGAAATTAGCATGTCGGTAGGTGTTTCCGTGAATATTGGATCACCAAGGTGGTTGTTGCGATCATGATGTGCCGCGGCCATAGCTCTTGCGATAAAATCTAAATGATGAGCGCTAGTATGGGGGTACTTAGCGAGCGGAATATGATCAAGGATATGGAGCATTTCTATAATGGTTGCACCACTTCCTGGCGGAGGATTGGACCGAACAGTAAGTCCTCTATAGGTTCCCGTAAGTGGCTCACACACAGATGGTGAGTAACCTTCGAGATCGTTACGGGTAACAAAAGAACCATTTTTCTCTAGATCATCGGCAATAACCTTGGCCAAGTCCCCTGAATAAAAATCCTTGTATCCTGCTTCTGCTAATCTCGTTAAGGTATCGGCATAGTCAGGTTGTTTAAAAAGCTCACCTTCATTATAAAGACGTCCTTCTGGATGAAGATACACGCGGGCACATTCATCTGTCGCTTTTATTCGGGTGGTGCCGTCTGGAATTCCTTCCATTCGATAGCGGGTCCATACCCGCCTCGTGTAGGGTGTCATTACAAGTCCATTGCGGGCGTAGTCTATGGCGGGCTGAAGGAGCTCAGCCCAAGGGCGAGAACATAATTTTTTATGAAAGACGCCAAACCCTGCTGGAGTCCCCGGCGTCATGATGGCCGTATAACCAAGTTCAGATCGAAAATCATCAAATAGTGAATAGCCAGATACTTCTGTACGGCCTTTAACATCTTTCATCCACATGTCCGACGTTACGTTAGCTCCTGCGGTGGAGTGAAAATCAATCATCCCACTTTGACCTGTAGCGGCACGGAAATATTGTAATGTTCCCATCCCACCAATACCGCACATAAACGGGTCACAAATCATTTGAGCAAATGCGGCCGCAAGTGCGGCATCGAATGCCGTGCCTCCATCACTCAAAACCGTTGCTCCCACGTCGGCAGCTCGCGGTTGAGGGCACACAACAACACCTTTCATAAAAACCTCCTGATTAGATTCTTATCGTTACACTGGATGGTGAAATTAGAAATAATGAGATAATATTACAGAAATGTATATTAAGGGAGTAGCGTTGTATGTCTGACGAAATACACTTTCTATCCATAGGTGAAGCCAGCCGATTAATTGAGGAGAAGAAATTATCGCCTGTCGAATACGTGGACGCCCTTCTGGCACGTATCGAGAGTCTTAACCCTATTTTAGACGCCTTTCTTCTTGTGACCGGTGATCAGGCGAGAGCCGAAGCAAAGGTGGCCGAAACAGAAATCACTGCAGGTCGATATAAAGGTCCGCTCCACGGTATTCCGTTTGCCCTCAAAGATATTTACGACACAAAGGGAATTTTAACTACAGCGCACTCTAAAATACTTATCAATAATGTGCCGGATAAAGATGCTACCTCCGTAGCCAACTTGAAACAAGCGGGCGGTATTTTGCTTGGTAAATTGGCGACGCACGAATTTGCACATGGTGGTCCTTCATTGGACTTACCCTGGCCGCCCGCACGCAACCCTTGGGATCTCGCTCGGTTTACTGGCGGATCTTCAACTGGATCGGGGTGTGGTGTAGCGGCCGGACTGTTCCCGCTCGCCACCGGTTCGGATACCGGTGGATCGATAAGAGGACCCGCAGGGCTTTGCGGAATAGTCGGTTTAAAACCAACATACGGATTAATAAGCCGGTCAGGCATTATACCCAATTCTTATTCTTATGATCACGCCGGACCAATGGCATGGAATGTTGAGGATGCAGCTATTGGACTTCAGGGAATGGTCAGTTACGACCCCTTAGGGGATCCGGCTAGCGTAAAAATAGCCTACCCGGATTACCGTTCAGCATTGACTGGCGATATAAAAGGTTTGCGAGTTGGCGTGATAAGGCAATTTTATGAGGAAGAAAATAAATTTCCGGAAACAGTAATTAAAGCAATGAACGAGAGTATTGCTGTTTTTAAAAGTTTAGGTGCGAACGTGTCTGACGTGCGTGTAAGGCCTCTACAAGAATATCGTATCACAAAACTGATAATGGGAGAATCCGAGATATTCTCTGTCAATTATCCGGATTTAATAAAGCGGCCTGGTGATTTCGGGCATGACTTTCGAAGTCGCACTATTCCTGCGTGTCTTATTTCGGGAGTTGACTACATGCAAGCAAGCCGGCTGCGTCGGGTCATGATAGCTGAGATGGAGGACATTTATAAAAAATATGATGTCTTGATAACTGCGGGCCAAGGTCCGGCACCTGAGTTTCCAGCTTATAGGTCAATTAGCAATTGGACTGGAGGAAAGGCCTCTGTGCAATTCAATGTTGTTTGTGGCCCGTCTATTTCGATATGCAATGGTTTTGACCCCAACGGTTTGCCAGTATCGCTAATGATTTCAGGTCGTCCATTTGCAGAAACTACTGTGCTAAATGCTGCTTATGCCATTGAGAAATCCACATCTTGGCGCAACACACGTCCTCAGCTCGAACCGGGCATGAAAAAACCACCGACAGGCGTAATACCAGTGAAGCCGGATGTTTCGTCTGTTGGTGAACGAACAAAAGTCCGTGCCGCCGCTGCAGTGGAAAGTGCAGGACTAGAGCTGGATGATTTAATGATGGACGAGGTTTACGAGGCGGCACCCTATATCTATGATATGACAGAGCGTCTGCGAAAGGATTTAACACGTGATGCTGAGCCGGCATCTATCATGGTAGCTCAACCAGCAAATGACTAAATAAGGTAAGTTGACATTGCAGCGTTATGGAGATTTTCAATTTAACTATTGCCGAATTAAGTGAAAAAATTTCCTCGAGGGAAATATCACCAGTCGAGGTGACTGAAATTTTCTTAGAGCAAATTAATGGGCTCAACCCTATTTTAAATGCTTTTATAACCGTTGCGAGTGAACGTGCTCGCTCTGAGGCGCAGCGCGCAGAGGATGAGCTAGCATTAGGAAATTGCAGAGGGCCACTCCATGGAATACCCATTGGTGTGAAGGACATTATTGATAGTGAGGGAATTTTAACTACTCATGGATCGAGTTTCTATAGCAACAATGTTCCTACAGCCGACGCAGAGTGCGTTAGGCGGTTGCAGGATGCTGGCGCAATAATGATAGGTAAATGTAATACCGCTGAATTCGCGGCGGAGTCTTGCACCAACAATCCGCACTATGGAGCATGCAGAAATCCGTGGGATACAAGCCGTGTTCCTTCAGGTTCAAGTGGTGGTTCTGGTGCTGCGGTTGCCGCTAAGATGGTGCCAGGTGCTCTTGGCACCGACACTGGTGGTTCGGTGAGAGGGCCAGCAGCTATTTGTGGCACGGTCGGGCTTAAGCCCACATACGGTCGTGTCAGCGTCCGTGGCGTCTTTCCAAATGCTACGAGCTTGGACCATGTGGGTCCCTTGACGCGAACGGTTCAAGATAATGCCATTTTGTTGCAAGCTATTGCGGGGTTCGATCGTGCTGATCCTTTTTGCATAGACCTGCCTGTGCCTGATTTTAGCGCGAAACTTGATATGGGTATAAAAGGTGCAAAACTAGCGGTTTGCCCCGACCTTATTGACGTAGAGGTAGACAAACCGATTATCGATGCTTTTGATAAAGCAGTTGAAGTTTTCCGTGACCTTGGGGCAACGATTGACACAATTCCATGCAGCTTTGCTGCGGAAATAAATCCTCATCGACGTGCAATTGCTGATGCAGAGTTTTTCAGTGTTCATTGCGATCGGTATGGTGAAAACTCATCTGGATTTGGCAAACGACTTCAAGATCGTTTGGAGAATGCTCGAAGCACAACGCTTAGAACATATATCAAGGCGGTTGAACGGCGCAGGTCTTTGAGGCGGCTGATGGTCGACCTCTTGGAGGGGTATTCCGCACTCCTAACGCCGGGCTATCCTTGTTTAGCAGCACCAATAAATACCGAAATGGCTTCTGTGAATGGTAAAGAGGTAGATTTCGTTGGTTTGGGTAGAAATTTGGTCGGCCTTCAGAATTTTGTGGGCTTCCCTGGGCTTACCATGCCAACTGGGTATGATCCGGTGTTTGGATTGCCAATGAGTTTACAGATAACAACGCTTCCAGGTGAAGAAGCAGAAGCATTCCGTATAGGCCATGCTTATGAAGAAGTAACTCCAGACCTTCGTAATCGCGAATGTTTGATCGATAAAGTTTAATAAAAATGAATGAGGAAAAAATCCAATGGCTGAAGCCTATGAACTAACTGCAACTGAAGGACTCAAGGAAATTGAGGCAGGAAACCTAACCGCGGAAGCATGGATGGGGAGCTGCCTGGAGAGAATTTCTGACCGAGAAGGAGAGGTTCTCGCTTGGGAGTATATTGATCGCGATGGCGCATTAGAAAAGGCCCGTAAAGTTGATAAACTGGGAGCGGCAAGTCTCGCTGCAGGTGTACCTTTTGGCGCCAAAGATATTATCGATACACACGACATGCCAACTAGTTATGGCTCACAAATACATCAGGGTTTCCAGCCCGGCCGCGATGCTGGCTGCATAGCAATAACTCGTGCAGCCGGAGCTATACTCGTTGGAAAAACAGTAACTACTGAATTTGGCCATCGGTTCCCAGGCAAAACTAAAAATCCTTTTAATCCGGCCTTTACACCTGGCGGCTCTTCTTCCGGTTCTGCTGCTGCAGTGGGTGACAGAATGGTTCCGATGGCCTTCGGAACACAGACGGGCGGCTCAGTTATAAGGCCGGCAGCGTATTGTGGAACCGTTGGGTACAAGCCCACATTTCAGGATATCAATCGTAATGGCGTGTTGCCTAATTCGCCAAGCTTCGACACCGTAGGAATTATAGCTCGATCCGTCGATGACCTTGCCCTTTTTAGATCGGTGGTTTTAGAGGAGGGGCTACATCCGGTTTTACCAGCTGACGTAACTAATCTGAAGTTGGCTTTTTATCCAACGCCGAATTGGGAAAAGGCCGACAGAGCGACTCATGAAATGCTCGAAAGCGCTTCGGCCGCTCTAATAGATGCTGGTGCAAATATAACGGAACTGAATTTACCGTCAGAGAATGATTTTGATCGGCTACACAAAACTATAGCTGGGTGGGAATTTGCCCGAACTGTAGCATGGGAGCGGTTAAACCGGCACGATCAGCTTAGTGATGATTTGCGCGATGGACGCATGCAGAATGGGGTAGATACGTCCTACGATCAATACCGCAAAGCAACTGCGGACCTCGAAGTTCTCAAACTCAAGGTAGATGCAATACTTGCTGACTATGATGCAGTTTTATGTCCCTCTGCACCAGGTGAGGCGCTCAAAGGTCATGCTTTTACTGGCAGCGCTATCTTTAACGGGTTGTGGACTATGTTAGGTGTTCCATCTGTAACCCTTCCGGTTCAGTCAGGCCCTCAGGGTCTTCCAATGGGGATACAACTCGTTTCTGGCCGGAATAGCGACCGAAAATTATTCGACGTCGCGCAATCTATATCTACAAAACTAAGAAATCTTTAATTAGTTTCGTTTTGGACGTTTAAACAAAAAAATACCTTTCAGGATCCATATTTTAATGTTCGTTGTGCACGGCTCACTTTAGGTTAGTTGAAAAAAGAATTCTGAAATTGAATGCTGACAACAAGAAAATCAATGCAGGTTGTTGGACTCAAAAGCCTGGGCCGCGGGCATCAATGGGCCAAATGTCCTCTACCTTGTTTTTTCTTATGCAAACAACCCAGTCATGAAGATTAAAAGTTGGATCTACATGGCCTGGTACTAGCTTTAATTTTTGACCGATATTAAGTGCTTTTGCATTATGCCCGATCTCCAATGCGGTATGCTCGTCGGACTGCCCTGCCACCTCTATACCATCAAGGTCGAATACGGTGGCTAACCCTGCATCCATACTATGTCCCTTATGCCCAATATCAAGGAATGCCTGATCAGGGCGAGGATTACTTATTACGCTCGACCACAAAAAGAGTGAATGTGAAAAGATTGTGAAGGGATGCCCATCATCACCTTTAATCTTGGCATAGTCGCCATCCATGAATGCATAAGAACCAGCTTGTACTTCTGTGTAAACGCCGCTGTCGCGTTCAAAAGTGAAAGTGCCTGTGCCGGCGCCTGTCACCCATTTTCTATCGAGACCTACGGCAGCAAGAGAAGCTTTGGTGCGTTTAACCTTTGCGATAGTGTTTGAAATTTTTGCTCGACGATCGCTTGCCGACACTAGGTGTTGTGCGCTACCGTGATAAGCTTGTAAGCCCACAAAATCTAAGCCGGGCGCGTTGTCAACCTCCGAAGCAAGCAAAGCGACTGGATCGCCAGCGTCTACGCCGCACCTGTTCGCTCCAACATTGACTTCTATAAGTATTTTAAGCGTTGTTCCATTAGCGGTTGCCGCTTCGCTTAGCAGCGGTATTACCTCCGTGGAGTCACACAAAACAGCAATCTCAGCCGTTCCGCCGAGTGAGCACAGCCGCTGAAGTTTCACCGGGTCAACAACCTGGTTGGTAACCAAAATATTTTTGATACCGGCTGCCGCCATCGTAACAGCTTCTGATACTTTCTGGCAGCATATACCAATGGCACCAGCGGCGATTTGTCGTTTAGCAATTTCGCTGCATTTATGGGCCTTAACGTGGGCACGAAGCCTAACACCTGAACCTGCCAATGCATTCTTCATGGTGTTAAGGTTTTTCTCAAAGATGTCCATGTCCAGTAATAGTGCCGGCGTCTCAACCTCGTTTAGACTAATATTTGGTATTGCTGGTTGAAAGGAGGGCATGGTTAAATCAAAAACTCTGGATTCTGTCCAGGTATCGGAGTTCCCTGATATTTCCCCCGTGCCATAACAGCGTCCCTTCCTCCTGCTGCCTGGACTTTGGCGCATTGAGAAATGTATGCCTGTTCATCAACGAATTCAGGGTCGCAGATTGATCGTAAGTCCGCCTCCAACCGTTCCAGGGTGGCGTAGTGGTTTGGATCGTTGTGCAAACTATTGAGTTCATCTGGGTCGTTTTCGAGGTCAAACAATTCTGGCTCATAAGATACGTAATGAATGTACTTGTATCTTCCTTTTCGAATCATAAATGCCGATCGATCAGCCGCAGCAGCATGGTATTCGGTAAAGGCTATCCTATTAACATCATTTTCTGCTTGCACGAGATTGAGCAATGAGCTTCCTGGGAGTCCATGAGACTTGCTCACGTCGAGTAGGCCTTGAGAGTCTAAAATGGTTGGAGCAATATCGATTAGCGTAACGGGTGTGCTTGAAACTTTTCCTTCCGGTATTCCTGGGCCCGAAAGGATCATTGGTATGAAGGATGCTTCCTCATACATATTAGACTTCTGCCAAAGCCGCCGTGTGCCGAGATTTTCGCCATGGTCAGATGTGTAAATGATAATCGTGTTATCGCGCAGGCCAGTTTCTTCAAGGACTTTGACCACTCTGCCTATATTTCTGTCCAGGTAGGATATAGATCCATAGTAGGATCTCAAGAGAACCGGCAAAGAGTCCTCTGTAACAAAATCATCGAAATTACGCTGCGATTGACTTAATTTTATCCAGGGGTGGTACTCCACATCTCGATCGCGCAGTTTCGGTTCTGGCATTTCTATTTTGCTGTAAAGGTCGTAGAATTCTGCAGGTGCCTTATAAGGGGGGTGAGGGCATACGAAGGAAATAAATGCGCAGAATGGGTCAGTATTCGGATCCGCAGCTTTAGTACGAAGCCACTCACACGCTCTGGTTGCTATGTCGTTGTCATATTGCTGGTATGAAGTCTGGCCGGCTCCTATATCGGTCATAGTTTTGCTTTGTGTCATAGGTGGAGTCATGGGTCGTTTAATGCAGCTTCGGGCGTCACCTTTGCCTTCAACCACGTGCATTGGAATGATCTGTTCCTCAAATCCCGTGTTATCCGATTCATTACGAAAATGAAGCTTACCTATTGATGTGGCGGAAGACCCATTCTCTTTGAGCATGTGATGCCATGCTTTGACTCGGCCCTCGTAGGGATGCCCATTGTCCCAGTATTCTGTTTGATGGACATATCTGCCGGTAGCTATAGCAGCGCGAGCTGGAACGCAAATTGCCGAGTCTGTGTAAGAATTGGTGAACCGGGTTCCTAAGGAAGCAAGATAATCAATGTTTGGAGTTTGAACGAAATCGTGTCCATAACAACCAGATGCTTTTCCTTGGTGTTGGTCGGACATGATAATTAGTACGTTCATCTTTTCCATTACAAAATCTCCAAAATATTTTTTATTGGATATACTCTGCTTTTTCTCCTGGCGCTGGTGTTCCTTGAAACGAACCTTTGGCAAGGACGGCCTCGCGCCCTCCCTCTGCATTTACCAGCGCAGCTTGTGATTTCTGTGCGGCCTCATTCACAGCATGTGGGTCAACCCTCGCATAAAGCTCTTCCTGAAGATCCGCTAAAATATCTGAAAAATCAGGGTTATTAACCACATTTTCCTCCTCTTCCGGATCATTAACCTGATCAAAAAGTTCTGATTCGTAATCTACATAATGAATGTATTTGAAGTTACCTTTTCGAATCATAAATGCGGCAGTGTCGGCCCCCGTTGCGTGATATTCGCTGAATGCAACACGTTCTAAATCATCACCCTCATTAGCTATCTTGCATAACGAACGTGTTTCACCTACTGAGATGTTGGAAAGTCCCAACGCGTCGAGAATTGTTGCAGATCCATCAGCTAATGTAACTGGTGTGTTTACGACTTTGCCGGATGGTATGCCGGGCCCCGACAGTATCATTGGAATAGCAGCAGCCTCCTCATACATGTTTGACTTACCCCAAAGACGCCGCGTTGCAAGGTTTTCGCCATGATCTGCTGTGTACACAATTAAAGTGTCGTCACGAAGTCCCGCCTTTTCAAGTGCTATGAGCACTTTGCTGATATTGGAATCTAGATAGGAGCACAGACCGTAGTAAGAGGCCATGGCTACTTTACGGCTCTCTTCAGTGAAAAAATCGTCGTGGCATTGCACCTTCTGAAATTTATCAATCCAAGGATGAAGGGGATAATCTGGATCGTTTCCTTTCGGATGAGGAAGCATGTCGTGGGGGTAAAGGTCATAGAAATCTTGCGGCGCAATTAGGGGAAAATGTGGACAAACAAAGGAACAAAATAGAGCCCATGGTTTATCTGTAAGGCGTGTGGCTTCAGTCTCTAGCCATTCTACAGTTTTTTCCATTATCGTTTTATCATATTGAATGTAGCCGGAGTCGCCTGGACCAATGTTAGTTGCAAGTTTACTTTTCGTAATCGGAGGGGCCAGAGGCTGTTTCACACTACCACCGATACTTCCTTTACCATCGACAATGTGTAATGGCACGATTTGCTCGTTGAAGCCTGTGGGGTCTTCTTCACTGCGATAGTGCAGTTTCCCGATGGATAGGCAATGCATTCCTGCCTTCTGCAGGGCATGCCCCCATCCTTCAACGCGTCCCTCGTATGCATGGGCATTATCCCAATAACCAATATCGTGTACATACTGACCCGTAGCGAAGCTAGCGCGGGCTGGAACGCAAATTGGCGAATTGGTATACGCATTTGTAAAGCGTGTTCCGCTTGCAGCGAGCTTATCAATGGTGGGTGTTTTCACAAACGGATGCCCATAGCATCCACTTGCTTTTTGTTGATGTTCATCTGACATTATAAACAAAACATTTTTAGCCATTATCATATCCCCGGTAAAAGTTTTCATTATGTTAGCACGGCTTGACTATCTGTCAGGATAGATAATCGACTATTAAAGATGTTTATTTAAATAGCTGATAGGAGGCTCGTAATACTTAACGCGGATAGCTCAATTTTTATGACCATATAAGGAGCCTTTTTGGGGAATATATGATGCAACAGCTTACTGGTTTTGGCTTCGCTAATACTACTTTTAAGAACCTAAAATAGTGATCGGCATAGATTAGTCAGGCGATGCAAGACGACCCATATCTAAAAAATGTTTTCTACTCAATCGTCGTGGTTTTTCTATACGCTAATATTAATCGGGTAATTATGCATAAAGTATAATATATTTCCTATTTTTCAAATATCATTTCAAAACCAACGCTTTTACAGTCTTTATAAATGTCTGGTTTACTTGTAGAAACAATAATTTTACTGAATAAATTTTTTCCTTTGCATATATTTACTATTTCATTACAAAGTGTTTCTTGAAGATTAAAATGGCGATCTTTTACGAGAATTTCTATTTCTGATCTTAGAAAGTCATAATTTATAGTGTTTTCGATACTATCGTTGCGATCAACGTCGGTATTTTCAAGATACATCTCGATATTAATTACAACAGTCTGGCGGCGAGCCTTTTCAAAGTCGTGTATGCCTATGGATACGGGTACAGCATAGTCCTTGAGAAAAAACTTCGAGGCGGAAATTGGCATAACAAAATACTTTCGTAAATTATGTAAGAAAGGCGATGTCGCGTGGTAGGCTTTGTAATCTTTGACCTCCATCTAGCACAATGATTTCGCCGGTCATCGAAGGGCAGTCAAGTATAAGCTTTAAAGCAGCGGCAATTTGTCCGGGGGTACAGCCTTGTTTTAGCGGGTTAGTTTTGTGAGCTTTGTTGAACCGGGATTCTGACTGTTTGCCGGACAAAAGTGTGATGCCAGGCGCGATACCATTCACTCTTATCTGAGGTGCCATGGCCATTGCTAGTATTTCAGTCGCAGCCTTCAGGGCAAATTTGCTGATGGTATAAGACATGTAATCCGGATTTGGTGCCATGACCTTGTTATCGAGAATGTTTACTATGTTGCCCTTTGCCTTTTTTGGAATTCTTTTTGAAAAGGCTTGTGATAAAAGAAGCGGTGCGCGCGCATTTACTGCGTGATGTAGATCAAGCATCTCTCCGTTTAAACTATCAAGATCATCATATTCGAAAATAGATGCATTATTGATAAGGCAACTTAGTGGCCCAATCTCATCGTGACATCGAGCAATCAAGTCCTCCGGTCCTTCTGTTGTGGCGAGATCGGCATGATATAGACTGGCTTTTCCGCCTTTTGAAATGATAGCATCTGCTACCTTCTCTGCTTTAGCTTGCGATGTGTTGTAATGAATGCACACGTGCCACCCCTCGGCGGCCATTTCCCCTGCGAGGGCGGCACCGATACGCTGTGCAGCTCCCGTTATGAGCATATTTTTGGCCATGGGCAGGGTTTTTGTCATAATCAAATAATTGCATCTAGCCCAAGTTTCTTAGCACACCAAACCCCAGCGGAAAGTAAACGAGCTTCGTTGTTGTGAGGGTCTATCAATTGTATCCCAATTGGCAGACCATTCGGACCATTGGTAACCGGCAAATAGAGACATGCTACGCCTAAAAAAGTCCAAGCCCTGTTAAAAATTGAATCACCTGTGGATCCTATACCTTTCGGTGCCTCGCCAGGCGCACCTGGAGTAAGTAAAATTTCACCTTCTGTAAATATTTCAGACAAGTTCCCTCGTCCATATTTGAGTAAACCCTCAGCTTCCCCTCGCTCCTCAGGAGTTGTCTCGAAACCGCGTAGCATCAAATCCTGAAATGGTTTGCTCAACAAGTCTTGATGGTTCATCCATTCTTCCTTGAACTCCCGACAGGCTTCTACTGCCATAACTACTCTCTGAGCGGCTTGTAGGTTATCATAGGGTTGAACAAAAGCGTGATCACGAACCTGTGCGCCAGCAGAAGAAAAAATTTTGGCACAATCTTCAATCAGTACCTTGATATAGTCTTCTGCAGCATCCCATTGGCCTGTTCGATGTAAAAGCAAATTCGGCGCATTATCGGTTATTAACTTTGCTGGTTTCAATCCAGAAAGAGCGCTGGAGAGTATTCCGACATCCAAAATGCTACGAACCATCAAGCCGACTGTGTCCATAATGGGAGCGAGAGGTTTGACCCCGGCTTTATCGTAAGTATTGTAAGGTGGCTTGTAACCGACTGTGCCACAATAGGCATTGGGGCGAATTACCGAACCGCCGGTTTGTGTGCCTAATGCACCTTGCACCATAAAGTCAGCCACTGCAGCAGCAGATCCTTGGGAGGAACCGCCGGGGGTATGGGCTGTATTGATAGGATTACGGGTTGGTCCTGGGTAGCTCGAGGCGAACTCCGTAGTCACGGTTTTACCCATAATTATTGCGCCGGCTTGACGCAGTCTGGCGACACATGCTGCATCAATAGATGGTCTGTGGTTTTTGTAAATAGGTGAGTTATATTCGGTGGGCATATCCATGGTGTCGATAATATCCTTCACCCCGATCGGCACACCGTGTAGTGGTCCATCAGGCTTTGCGTTATCTCGCCTCCTCGCTTGATCTAGCGCAAGTTCAGGGTCGAAATATGCCCATGCTTGAACCGCATTCTCTCGCTCCTCTATTCGATCTATGCAAGATTGCACTAGTTCTTCTGATGAAAGACTTCCTACCGCAATAGCCGAAGCGGCTTCGCTCAATGATAATTTATTAGGATATTTATCCACTGAAATACCTTTTCTTCCATTCATGCTGCATTGGGGTTAATTTGTAGCACGCGATTGAGAACGGCAACAGGAGGTAATGAACATGAAACGTGACATTTTCTCTTCCGACGTTGCATTTACACCGTACTGGTGGTTGGCTGCACCAAGGCCTGAAGCCAACATAAGTAACCTACCCCAAAAAATCGATGTTGCTGTTGTTGGAGCCGGCTATGCCGGTCTGTCAGCAGCGCTCACGATTGCTCGTGGTGGGAGAAGTGTTGTCGTGTTAGAGGCTGGTCGTCCGGGCGAGGGAGCGAGCTCTCGTAACGGAGGAGCAATTGGAGCCACGCTCCGACACTCACTTACAAAATTAATTAAAATGCATGGCTTGGAAACAGCACTGCAGTTTTATCGTGAAGCGCGGGAAGGGCGTGACTGGCTAAAGAATTTTATTTTAAAAGAGAATATTGACTGTGACCTACACCCGGTTGGTAGGTTCATTGGTTGTCACAGGAAAAATGATTATGAGACACTTGGCTATGATCTTGACCTGCAATCAAAACACCTTGGGGTTGAGGGTGAAATGGTTACTGCTGACGCGCAACATAAGTTTATAGGGTCAACGGCATATTTCGGCGGTCGTTTTTTGGCAGAAGATGGAAACCTTCATCCTGGTAGGCTACATCAGGGCTTGTTGGAGCTAGTTTGTGCCGAGGGTGTCCCCGTAGTCGGTCGTGCTCCAGTCGAAGAAATAACAAGGGAAGCGAACGGCTTTAAACTTTTGTGCAGATCCTCTACTCTACGAGCTCGGCAAATAGTAATCGCTACAAACGGGTATACCGGCTATGAGTCGCCTTGGTTGCGTCGTCGTGTTCTACCAATGCAGAGCCAAATAATCGCAACAGAGCCATTAGGCTCCAACATCATGGCTGATTTAGTACCTGGTAATCGCCAATTGGGGGACACTTGTCGGTTACATTACTATTTTAGAGGGTCACCTGATCATGATCGTATTTTGTTTGGTGGCAGAGCTGGAGCAGCAGAAATCAGAGACCGTCGTAGGAGCGGGCGAATGCTTTATAAGCGGTTGCTACGAATTTTTCCGTCGCTTGAAGGAACAAAAATAACCCATAGTTGGGGTGGCTTTATCGCCTACACGTTAGACCACATGCTTCACATAGCACAAAATGAAGATATTTTTTATGTTGCTGGTTTTTGCGGCTCAGGTGTAGTGAACGCCAATTATTTGGGGCACAAAACAGGCCTCAAGGTTTTGGGAAAAAAAAATGGAAATACCATATTTGACAGTGAGCACCCTACACATCCGATATATTCGGGCAACCCGTGGTTCTTGGCACCAATGGTGGCGCTTAAAAACCTGCAGGACCGTTTCCGAATTTAGAGACTAGGTGATAGCAACACCAAGTAGGTCTATTTACAAACGGAAAAGGCAGATCCCATCCTCTAAGTTTTCCTCAAGCCCACAAGCCAGAGCTACCGTATTTGAATTGGGTATGATCAAGTATTCCAATCCTTTAAAGCGCTAGCCTCTCTGCCGGAAACACGTCCTCCGACGAAGCACTCGGTTAGATTACCGCCTGCCAGGTACAAGAAACCCCAGATACCACCGCATTCGCCTGCTGCATAAAGACGGGGTATTGGCTCGTTAAAAGCGTTGCAAATTTGATACTTCTCGTTGTGTCGCGGACCACCTTGAGTATTGGAAACAACCGGCCAAATTTCTCCAAGGTAAAATGGGGGGCGCTCGATCTTGAGACGTGTTTTGGGTGGGCGGCCAAATTTATCCTCCAAGCCGCAATCGGTGGCTGAATTATATTCCTCAATAGTTTTTTTCAAATTTACGGGATCACAGCCAATAAACCCCGCTAATTCTTCGATTGTGTTGGCCTTTTTAAGAATTCCGTTTTGTACTTCTTTTAGGTTGTCTTCACTCCACTCATACGGCTCTATTGTGCTGTCATTGTATATTGTAGCGCCGAAACGATAACGCTCGCGACCATCCTCATCTGCAATCATAAAGCAGGGGACATAAGGAAATTCCATTCTGCCAGTATCATATACATCAAGGGCCCTGTGACCCGTATCCTGAGTGTAGGGCTGATACTCATTCATAAAACGATTGCCTTTTTTATCAGCTAGAATCCATGCCATAGGAATTTCAGCTTCTTTCTTTGTTGGAACCCAGTCGGGATGGCGTTTCATGCGAATTCCAAAGGGATAACTTGGGTCAGGATGTCGAAAACCGTAGGTGCCGTGGTAATGCCACATGTGCCATAGATCTGCCCCCACATCTGTTGCCATCTTTATTCCATCTCCAGTATTTCCTCGATGGGCGGCGGAGAGGACCGGATTTATTTGCCAATACTGACGTTGCATGTCCGGTGCCGCCTCTAGCCCGCCACAGGCAAGAATGACACCCTTGTTACACTTTATGGCTTTGCGGCCGTCTGGCCCGTCGATCCATATACCCCTTACCTCATTGGTATTCTGAGTGATTAATCTTAGAGCTGGGGTGTTCAGACGAACTTCAATGCCACGTGAATTCACATTATCATGAACAACTTTGAAAAGTTTAGTCCCGTTACGATGGGATCGAGCATGTGGGTAAACTTTAAGAACGTCAACACCCGGAATGTCATCTACTTCTACAAATCTCATTTGATCAAAGCCTGTAAAAGGATAGTTCGCTCCTCGTCCTTCTATAGTAATGGTGCTTGCATTATTCACTTTACAGAGGTCTTCCAAGTAGTCATCTAGTAGCATCATTTCATCTACGAATGCTTCAATAATATTTCGTGATGTTGTGCCGTCATTTGTTTCGTATAGATGTTCAACAACTGGATCTCGTTCTAGGGCCAGTCTCACCCCACCCCCAGCACAAATCGAAATGCCGCCTGGCATTGGCATCTTTTCAATCAAAAGTGTTTTTGCCCCCCCGTCGCATGCGGCAATGGCAGCAGCACCGCCCGCGTAGCCGAAGCCAACTACTACGACGTCGAATTCCTCATCAAAGCTATTCACATGTTGTGGTGGAATATTTGTTGATGCCATTTTCGATCCTCCCAAATTAAGAAAAGAGATGTTTTTGTGTATTCGGCTAGTTTTGTCAGTCCGTTTGATCTGCTCAAGGGTTTGTCAGGACGTTCCTTCAGTGTATGCCAATAGTTTTCAACTACACACTCACACTATTTTAAGGTTTCAAAGTCAATGGTGTCCAGAGAAGTACACTCTCTATCATTTACTAAAGTAACATTTAAGTCGGGTAAATTATTTTGTAAAATTTGAGTTGGCATAGTGCAGTAACTGTTTCTAGGATGCGAGAGCTAATGGCCTACAGATACTTGCCTTCTCGACAGTCGCATTCCATACTGTAGTACGGTCACATTCTATACTGTATTAAGGTAAGGAGGCTCACAGTTATGACAGAACCACTATACGTCTATTGGCAGCCAGGATGAACTAGTTGCCTGAGACTCAAAGAGTTTCTTACGGCCCGTGGGGTCGTCTACGAATCGGTAAATGTTCATGGCAATTCAGAAGGAATGGCTAGGCTCCAACGCATTGGTATTAAGCGTATTCCTGCTATTTCGCGCGGTATGAGCTATGTTATGGGGCAAAAATTAAAAGACGTATGTGACTTTGTTGGCATTCCTCTTGGAGACATTCAAGAGTTTAGTGTAGATGAGTTGGCAGCCAAGATGGATATTATTTTGTTGGCAGCCATATCTTACATGGAAGAGATGAAGGACGAAGACCTCGAGCCTAAGCTCCCTAACCGGGATCGTAAAATTCGGCAACTTTGTTACCACATCTACCGAATCGTCGAGGCATTTTGCGAACTTATGGATGGAGAAGCGGAGGAATATCACACGACCATCGCGGATATAGATCACCCTAAAGACATTAATACTGGTGCTGATCTCGCAGTTTACGGTCGTGCTGTGCTGAAGCGCTTTAAAGGCTGGCATTCGGTTTATTCAGGAGACGGCACCGAGCCTGCTAATGCTTATTGGGGTGACGTTACATTGAGGGAACTTCTTGAACGGGTAACTTGGCACCCTGGGCAACATATTCGACAGCTTAAGATGTATCTAGAAAATAGAGGTAATCCTCCCTCAAAACCTATTGATGAAGATGTATTCAACGGGTTACCAATGCCGAAAAAAATTTGGGATGATGAACCGATGAGTGAGGATAACGAAACCATGCAAGCAGCACAGTAGGGAGCACTAAAATAATGGTCTCGCAGAGATTTTTTGAGACTGCCTCCAAAATATCAAAACAAGTTGATTAATTTTAATTAGGCGTCGATCTGACAAAGTTGTGTTTAGATCCTAACCGGGAGTTTTTTTTATGAGCAACGTCGTAACACCCTCTGAGTTTCAGCAATCTAAAATTGAAAAATCCGTAACAGTTTCTCAACAGGTTGCAGAATTTGTTGAAAAGTTCTCCCTTACGAACGTGCCAAAGGAGATCATTAATTTAGCAAAACTCCATGTTTTAGATAGTTTTGGTATCGCGCTTGCGTCATCCACGAAAGATTACGGTCACAAAGCAGCAAGCGCTGGGCTAGACCTTGGTGGAGAAGGAGACTTTCCTGTGGTTGGGCTTGCACATCGTTTGCCGCTTCGTGATGCGGTGATGGTAAATGGGGTATTAGTGCACGGGCTTGATTTTGATGATACTCATACAACCGGTGTTATTCATATCTCAGGGAGTACTGTGCCCACTGCATTTATTTTGGCGATGGCGAATGCAAAGACTGGGTACGAGGCATTGGAAGCGTATTTGATAGGAGTTGAGACTGGATCACGCCTCGCAAAGGCGGCTGCTGGGGGTATTCATGCAAATGGTTTTCATACGACTGGAATAATAGGCGCGTATGGCTGTGCGATGGTTGCTGGCAAACTTTGCGATCTTACTGTTAGTCAGCTAACTCATGCTCAGGGTCTTGTAGCGAGCTTCGGTGGGCCCACTCGTGCCTACCATGCGAATGGTGCTTGGGCAAAGCGTATGCATACTGGAATTGCGGCCGTTA
Source organism: Pseudomonadota bacterium (assembly GCA_036339585.1). NCBI lineage: Bacteria > Pseudomonadati > Pseudomonadota > Pseudomonadota bacterium. The sequence goes on along the minus strand of JAYZAS010000001.1, from coordinate 22,872 downwards.
ACGGCATTAATGCCGCTATGTGGGCGCGCCACGGTTTCACCGGGCCGGAAACTATCTATGAATATGAGCAAGGTCTTTACGGGTGCTATGCTCATGGGCAGGAGATTGACTTAGATGTTGTGACAAATGGGCTCGGAAATGTATGGGAATTGTCAAATGTTGCTTACAAACCATATCCAGCATGTCATTGGTTACACGCGTTTATAGAAACTGGTATAAAGCTTCGGCAAGAGTATGAATTGAAGCCTGACCAAATTGAGTCAATAATTGTACTAGCACACCCCAATCAAACGGCAGTTTGTATTCCTGAGGAGGCCAAGCGTCGCCCCCAGAGTTCTTACCAGGCACAATTTAGTGTGCATTATGCGACAGCAGCTGCAATATGTCGGGGGCAGTTTACGTTGGCTGAAATAGAGCCAGACGCGTTTGGTGATCCCGAGATACTTAGTCTCTGCGATAAAATTCATTACAACACTACGACTGATACCCTATATCCCGACTATTTCTCGGGTACAGTAGTTGTTCGAACAAAAGATGGACGCGAGCTGAAGCACGCTCAAGAGCATAATCTTGGTACGGATGAACACCCTATCAGCGAGGAACAGGTCCTCGATAAATTTATGAAAAATGCTACTAGTGCGGTTTCAACTGGTCGGGCTGAGGAAATTCGGTCCATAATTTTAAGCATTGAAGACCAAGCTGACCTTGATGAATTTGATTCAGTAATTAGCTTATCATAAGAAAGCTTCATTTAGCGTCCGGTCACTCCAGGGCTATCTTTCGTGTTAGGGCAGAGGATCTTATAGGTGCACTGGCCAGAGGCAAGCAATTTTTTTGTCCCTTTTTCTAGAACATCTACTTTAGTAAATTGTAGTTTTTTAATGTTTTGGGTGCGCTTCCCTATAGCAATGATCGTTTCGGCTTTACTATCATTAATGAAGCTAATATTCAGATTGATCGTCACTGAACGTCCGGGGCCATTTGGAGACCAGTCACCACCAAGAAAGCCTGCGATATCTATGAGTGATGATAAAATCCCATCGTGAATAAAATTTTCGTGATCACGATGCTCTGGTTTTACCTCAAGTTCCATCAAGACATGGCCATCTCGCCACTCAATCACTTTATAGTCGAGCACTTCGTGAAACGTACCTTTAATGTCTTCGCGCTCATATACAGAGGTCAACATTCGTCTGATGTCTTTCTTTATTAAGTGGTACGGATAGGTGTTACTTCTGAGCGTAGAAGCTTAAACACACCTTGGCCGCTGGCGATCACGGTGCCGGTATCCGGGAGGAAAATCTCTACGTTAGAAAATAACGTGCCTTTAGTTGCATGGGAACGGACGCCTCTTACATGTACCAAGTCGGCGCTTGTCCCCGAAATGAAGTTTATATTGAGGTTGATTGTCTTTGTTTTGCGCTCTCCGTTGGATGTCCAATTTCCTGCCATTTTGCCAGCAACGTTTACAAGAGATGCTATTACGCCGCCATGTATAGATCTTCCCCTATTTCGGTGCTTTTTCTGAATAGGAGTTGCTAACAAAGCATGTCCATCAATCCACTCCAGCACTTCGTAGCCTAGGACTTGATTATAATTTGTAATGTTTTTATTTCGATTTTCAGTTGTTTTTGTCATAGTACGCAAACACATCGCGTGAATTGCGAATTCCGTCAAGTCAAACTATAGATATGTTTAACTGTGCGCAGTAACTAAAGGCATCGAACTAAAGGGAGGTTTTATGCCCAATAAATCAAGAGATGATGCACGTCGCGTTTTCTGGTTTAATGACAACAAGACACCGAACGTATATGACGCTTTATCAAAGGTAGATGCCGTACAGGCATATAAGCTTTATTTTGATACTCCTCAGGATGAAAATTGGGAAATAATGGAGAGTTGTCATGCCTACTGCATTACGGCAGCTCGTGACGAGGTACTTGATCAATACAAAGGAAATGGAGAGCTGCTCGATCGGTGTAAAAAACTATTAGTTCTGTCATCTTCTGGCGCTGGTTACGACCCTATTGATGTGGCAGCGTGTACCGAGCGCGGTGTTTTGGTTGTTAATCAAGCAGGTGCTAATGCGGAGGCTGTTGCTGAGCATGCCGTTGGGATGATGCTGTCTCTCTCCAAAAACATTCCGCAAACCGACAAGTCGCTTCGTAGGGAGCGAGGTGTGGAGCGTGAAACATTCAAAGGCTGGAACATGGAGGGCAAAACCGTTGGCATAGTAGGACTTGGTAATACCGGAAGCAGGGTGGCGCGCATATGTAAGAACGGCCTCAATATGCGTGTGCTTGCTTACGACCCTTACATTACAAACGCTGACTTTACAGACCACGGGGCTATTGAAACAGAGCTAGAGGAATTACTAGCACAGGCCGATTTTATATCAATTAATTGTCCTTTTAATTCTGAAACAAAGGATCTGATAAGTCGTGCAGAATTAGCATTAATGCAACCCTCTGCGTTTCTTGTAAATTGCGCCCGTGGTGGTATTGCTAATGAGGCCGCAATGATCGAAGCATTAGAGGACAAGCAAATTCGCGGTATTGGTCTCGACGTTTGGGATCAAGAGCCGCCCCCATTAGATCATCCGCTCTTGCAGTTTGACAATCTTATCGCCACTTATCACACTGCCGGTGTAACTTTTGAGTCACGAGAAAATATGGCGTTTTGGAATGCTGACCAAGTTGTAAAAACACTAAGTGGTAAGAAACCTGAGCGCCTAATTAATCCTGAAGCATGGGATAAATTTTGTGATCGGTACGAATCATTATTCGGGGAACGAACGTGCGATTAACGAGCTTATCTCGACCAAATTGATTATTTAAGTTTCTTAATATGTGTAATTTAATGCTAATTTCGTCAAAGCGCAGGAGTGTTTTAAATGGCTAATATTATTAGATCTAATGTCGACGTTATAGTGGTGGGGGCGGGAAATGCTGCCTGTGCGTCAGCAGCGTCGGCGGTGGAAAACGGTTCCAGTGTGGTGATGATTGAGACTGCTCCTGAGGACATGCGAGGTGGAAATTCTGCCTTTACCGGTGGTGCCTTTCGTTTTTCCCATAATGGTGTGGATGATTTAATGGATTTATGTCCTAGTCTTGCGGATGAAGATCTTGAAAACATAGATTTTGGCACGTACACACATGAACAGTACTATGACGATATCTTCCGCATGACACAGTATCGCGCTGACGGTGATATGTGTGAAATTTTGGTTACAAATTCTTACGAGACAGCCAAGTGGATGACCACTTATGGCGTAGACCTAATACCTGCTATGGGACGCCAGGCTTTTAAGGTGGATGGAAAATTTCGGTTTTGGGGGGGGTTAGCTTTACGCATTAATGGTGGTGGCGAGCAATTAGTGAAAAATTGGCACGAACAAATGAGTAAGATCGGTGTCGATGTTTTATATGAGTGCACAGCAATAGGGCTTCTCCATGACGAGGGTAAGGGTGTCCATGGGGTGCGTGTTCGTTATCAGGGTCAGGAACATGATATTGCGGCGAAGTCCGTTATTTTAGCTTGTGGTAGTTTCGAGAGTAACGCAGAAATGAGAGCTCGTTATCTTGGGCCGGGATGGGATTTAGCAAAGGTTCGAGGCACAGCTTACAACAACGGCGCGGGACTTCAGATGGCACTTGATCTAGGAGCTATGCCTTACGGTCATTTTTCAGGTGCCCACGCGGTGGCGTGGGATCTGAACGCACCCCCTTACGGGGATATAACTATTGGGGACCAATTTCAGAAACATAACGTGCCTTTTGCCGTAGTGCTTAATTCGAAGGGGGAACGCTTTCGTGATGAGGGAGAAGATTTTCACTCTTATGTTTATGCACGTTACGGTGGTGAAATACTGAAGCAGCCCGGAATGTGTGCCTTCCAAATTTTTGATGCCAAAGTCCAGCATCTTCTCCGCTCAGAATACCGTTGTCGGTTCTTAACCAAATATTCTGCTGATTCTATTGAGGAACTAGCAGGTAAGATAGAAGGCATGGACGCGGCTCGAATGGTCAAAACGATTGAAGAGTTTAACGCAGCATGCCGTACCGATATTCCTTTTGATCCAAACGTTCATGATGGCAGATGCACCGAGGGGCTTTCCATTGACAAAAGCAACTGGGCTAATCCGATAGATGAACCGCCATTTGATGCATATGCTGTCACTGCGGGTGTTACATTTACTTTTGGTGGTGTTAAGGTTTCTGGCCGAACAGAGGTCGAGAGGGCTGACGGTTCTGTGATAAAGGGTTTATACGCAGCTGGTGAAATGGTCGGAGGACTATATTTTCATGGGTATGCATCTGGCACAGGATTGATGGCTGGGGCCACATTCGGACGCATTGCCGGTCGTGAGGCTGCAGTGCATGCAGGCACATCGAATTAGTGTTAACTTAATGGTTGCGTGACTGGACTGTATAGCCCTAACTATGCAGCGCATGCGCGTTTAAGTGTTTTTATTGTCTTGCTTTGTTCTCGGGTTCGATTATCTTTCTGCGTATTGTATAGCACTACCCGCTTTCAAGAAGCCTTCGATTTCATTTGTACTATAGCCATACTCAGAAAGTATTTGCTTAGAATGTTCTCCAAGATGCGGCGCGTGCGCCTGGGTCCCGTCTGTGAATGGTGGATGGCCCGGTATGGTCGCCATAGGAATATTGCCAAGAGATTCGTGGTTGACCCAATTGATATAATCAGAAGCCTTTGTTTGGGGATGATTAAGAAAATCATCAAACGTAGCGGTGGGACTGTTAATTATATCGAGTTTGTCGAGTTCTTTTATCCAATAGGCATTTGACTTAGTGCTTGTTGTCTCGGAAATGATCGCAGTCAACTCATCGACATTTGCTATTCGCTTATCCCACTCATTGAAGCGGGGGTCCTGCTCTAATTCGGGCTTCTCTAGAAGTTGGCATAATGCGTGAAATTTATCCGGTTCTCTCGCACTTAAGTTTATTGAACCATCTTTGGTGGGAAAAGTGCCAGTTGGCGCGCCCAATACCGTTATTTTTCCCTCTTGCTTCACATGTTCAATAATCTTTTGGCCCATAAAGGCGGCAGCAGCTTGCATCATGTTCATTTCAATTAACTTACCATTGCCTTTTACGGCACGACGATAAAGTGCTGTTGCGACGGCTTGATACGCATAAAGCCCGGTGATTACATCCATGGCCGTCATCCCGACTTTATGTGGGATACCGTCATTTCCTTTATTGAGGGTCATCCAGCCGGTAAAACTTTGTGCTACGACATCTGTTACTGGTTTGTCTTTATAAGGTCCTTTGGTCCCAAAGCCTGATATCGAGCAATAGATAACTTTTGGGTTCGTTTTCTTTACCGTTCCGTAATCAAGTCCGAAACGACCCATGACGCCGGGTCGAAAACTCTCTATAACTATGTCCGATTGCGACACTAATCTTTTGCCAATTTCTAGTCCGCCTTTGGTTTTGAAATTAATGCATAGTGCTCGTTTGCCGCGATTAAAATTCACATACCCGGCTGCCAAGTCGCCATACTTTTTCCCGGCCTGGCGAACCCAATCACCACGAGGGGGTTCGACTTTAATGACGTTGGCCCCGTACTGTGCAAGTAGAAATGCGCAACTAGGCCCCGCAACACCTTGTGATGCATCAAAGACGTTTAAGCCCTCTAGCGGCGGTTCTTCGCCTGTGTCCATTTCAGCTAGCCCCCGTACGGATGTGCCGGCAACTGCGTCATTATATGGCTTGACCAGACGCTGGGCTCGTGGACTGGATCAGCAGCGCGAAGATTATCTTCACCAATCTGAGCCCAGTTCGTTACTCCCATGAGCCCAAATGCTATACTTAATTCTTCTTCAAGGATTTCTAAAACGCGGACGAGACCATCTACACCTGCAGCCGCGCATCCAATGCATTGAAGCCGGCCTATACCGACCATATCTGCACCGAGTGCTTTCGCTTTTACGATATCCGTGGCGCGCTGTATCCCGCCGTCTACAATGATCTTTGTTTTGCCCTTACACTCCGCGACTACCTCGGGAAGGACCTCAATGCTTCCCCTGCCATGATCAAGCGCCCGGCCTCCATGATTCGAGATATAGACGCCGTCTACCCCTTCCTCGCAAGCCCGACCCGCATCATCAACATCGCCAATTCCTTTCAGAATTAGTGGAATGTCCCATTTATCTTTGAAACGCTTCACGTTATCCCAAGTCCATTGGGCCTGCCAGGTATTCTCATCCGTGGTAACGTTAGATCGCCATTTCTTGAGGTATCGATTAGCAAGATCGCGTTCGCGACGGCTGTAGGTTGCCGAGTCAACTGTAACTGCAAATGCATCATAACCTGAGTCAATGGCACGTTTTGCATGGTCATCTACGAATTCATCGCCACCACGGACGTAAAGTTGGAAAATCCTAGGATTATCGGCGGCCTGTGCCACGGCCTCTAAGCCTGGTGTGCAGCGGGAGCTAAGCATATCGAAGACATTGAAACGTTCAGCAGCTTGGGCAGTTACAATGCCCCCTCCTTCTGCAAAGGTTTCAATTGAGCCTACCGGTGCAAGGATAAGGGGCAGCCTTATCTTTTTGCCCATGAATTCAACCGATGGATCAAATGTGCTGACATCTACCATAGCTCGTGGACGAAGTGCTAATTTATCGTAGCCATGGCGATTACGTCTGAGTGTGGTTTCACTGTCAGAGCCGCCTGCGAGGTAATCCCAGGTCCCTTGGCTGCAAGTTTTATGAGCGGCATGGATCAGTTCGTGGATTGTTGCGAAGCGGTAACTCAGGTCAGCCTGGTTGGCCATATCCGCGTCCGTAACCTGTTTTTTTTCTTGTTTGCTCATTAACATTCTCCTTAGTTTAAGTTTACTCGCCCTTAAATTCGGGATAGCGCTTTTCGAGGAAAGCATTTACAGCTTCAGAATGATCTTCACTGGCCCGCGCCAATGTCATATGCGACGATATTTGGTCAAGATGTGCTCTTATATCCATATTCATTCCCTGATACATGGCGCGTTTAATTAGTCGCACTGAAATAGGAGCTTTTCGAGAAATTTTACGCGCAAGTTTGTAGGTTTCCTCCATCAAATCTTTTTTCGGGTAAACATGGTTTACCAATCCAATGCGAAGTGCCTCATCTGCGTCGATTAAATTGGCTGAAAAAGCCAGTTCCAAAGCCATGGGCAAGCCGACGACACGCGGCAAAACCCAACAACCTCCAGCGCCAGGAACGAGGCCCATATTCACGTAGCTTTCAGCAAACCGTGCCTCATCTGATGCTAGTCGAAAGTCACAGTGACAAGCAATATCGAGGCCTGCTCCTGTGGCAGGTCCGTTTATGGCTGCTATAATTGGTTTGTCGAAATCTACTAATAAGCGTGGGATCCTCTGAATGCCGTCATACAGACTGTATTTTGCGATCATCGGACTTTTCTTCTCAACCGCCTCTTTCATCGCTTTGATATCCCCACCAGCGCAGAAAGAATCGCCGTGCCCGGTTAGAACAACAACTTTAATTTCAGTATCGGCCTGTATTGCGTTGAGCTGCTCCACCATTGCGTCAAGCATTTCTGGTGAAAGGGCATTACGCACATCGGGCCGATGAAGCGTCAAAGTGGCAATACTATCCTCAACCTTATATTGGAGGTGGTCAGTCATTGATGTCCCCTGATTATTGTTACTGAGTTTTAACTTGGATTAACTTGGAAATCGAAACTTGTCTAGTCGGCGGGAACGCGGTTTAGCCGAACCGTAACAACTTAGATAGAAATTCGTGATTCTCTTAAATTATTCTGTGAAAATATTTTTAAAAAAACACAAAAAATACTTTTTTAATAATAAAAATATAATAATTAATTTTAATTTTTCACAAAAAAGCACAAAAAATTTTTTAAATAATATAATTTATTTGAATTATGTTTTAATCAAAATAATTATTACTTATAACTAAATTTATTGAGGCCGAATACATTATTGTGCTATGTTCAAGGATTACGATTCAACTTGGCGAATAACATTTTTAATAGGTATGTCATGGCTTTACCAAAGAATGTGCTTATGTTTGGCAAATCAAAAGCCTTAGAACATAAAATCGATGAATTTCTCGATAGGTTATCCGAATCTGCTTTGTTGTTTGATTTAGCGATCAAATCCTATCTTTTGGACGGTTTTAGCGAAGATTTTGCTGCGAAGCGCAAGGACGTTAATGACAATGAGAGCGCAGCTGATGAATTGCGTCGTGAAATCGAATCGCAGCTATATTCGCAAACATTAATTCCTGAAAGTCGAGGGGATGTTTTAGGTCTTATCGAGACATTGGATGATGTGCTCAATCTCTGCGAGAGCTCACTTTGGGCCTTTGACATAGAAAAGCCAAAAATCCCGGATGAGCTCCATGCTCTTTTCAAGGAACTGACCGAAATGGTTGTACAATCTGTGGAGGCGTTGGCCCGATCGTCGCGCGCTTTCTTTCGCGATTTTGATAGAGTGTCTTATCACAATCATAAAGTAATGTTTTACGAAACCGAGGCCGACAAAGTTTCTACGAAATTAAAGCGGCAGATATTTGAGTCGAAACTAGATCTTGCTCACAAAATGCATCTGCGATATTTCGTCGAAAGTATTGATAATATTGCTGATTGGTCAGAGGATGTAGCTGATCGTTTGGCAATTTACGCTCTGAAGCGTTCGGTTTAATATACAGTGGACGCCAGTGTTCTCATTTTTTTAAGTAGTGGCCTATTTTTAGGTTGGGCATTGGGTGCCAACGATGCAGCCAATGTATTTGGTACGGCTGTGGGGACTAGGATGGTGAAATTTTCCACGGCAGCCATCATCTGTTCAATTTTTGTTATTATAGGAGCTGTTTGGAGTGGTGCCGGTGCCGCTAGTACCCTTGGTAAACTGGGTGCAGTAAATGCATTGCCTGGCGCCTTCATGGCTGCTTTTTCTGCCGCGTTATCAGTTTATCTGATGACAAAAGCAGGTCTGCCGGTTTCTACTAGTCAAGCGATTGTCGGAGGTATCATAGGTTGGAACTTATTTAGTGGCACGCTCACTGACTTTACTACGCTGACAAAAATAATAAGCACATGGGTTCTTTGTCCACTACTTGCTGCTATTTTTGGAGCAGCAATATTTATAGTTACAGTCAAGGCAATGAGATTTGCCAAGGTACATTTGATAAGGGTCGACGCCTATACCCGCTTAGGGTTACTAATAGCTGGGGCATTTGGATCATATAGTTTAGGGGCAAATAACATTGCCAATGTTATGGGTGTCTTCATCCCTGCATCACCATTTGATGCTATATCTATTGGTGGCTTTTTTACTTTGTCCTCGATGCAGCAGTTATTTTTAATAGGTGCTATCGCTATAGCGGTTGGCGTTTTTACATATTCAAAGCGGGTAATGATGACCGTTGGGAACGACTTACTGCCTCTTTCACCTGTGGGTGCCTGGGTTGCTGTGATCTCGCATTCTATTGTTCTTTTTTTATTCGCTTCGGAAGGACTGAAGTATGCATTAGAAAGCAGTGGGCTGCCGTCTATACCATTGGTGCCCGTTTCGAGTTCACAGGCTGTTGTTGGAGCGGTTTTAGGCATCGCTCTTGTTCAAGGTGGACAGGGATTTAGGTGGGAAGTTTTCGGTTCGATAAGTATGGGCTGGATGGCGACGCCGGTAATCGCGTGTGCAATTTGTTTTGTAGGTCTTTTCTTTTTGCAGAATGTTTTTAATCAACAAGTCTTTCGTGATGTACCCTATTTTCTTAGTAACGATGCTCTTGATCGACTTGCAAAGGCAGGAGTGTCCCAATCGGCGCTAGGGCCAATCAGAGGCGAGCGATATGATAATGCGGTAGCGTTGGACCAAGCCTTGATGAAGATCGGGAAATACAGTGCGCGGGATCGAGAGAAAATAATGGACTTTTCTCGACGCACCCCAATTTTGATTGATAAGAAATTTTTTGCAAAGCTTAACCGTGGACTAGTTAGCCCGGAACGTTTAGAAGCGGTTCATCAACTCAATGGTCGTTTTTACCCCCATGAGTGGATGTTGAAAGATGATCTCGCAAAACGCTCGAGATCATGGAGAAAGAAGCAAAACGAACGGTACAATCAAATATTGAAACAAGATCTGCAATTTATCATTAAATTATTTCGTGCAAAGTAGTTGTAGGTACTCGAAATTTCTCAATAAAGAGTACCTGATGTTTCGTCTCGGTAATCACTAACAATTTTCGCTCGGGGCAGACAAAAATATTGATTAACGTACAATCCTGTTTTTTTGAAAATTCCCGACTTTTTCGGTGGTATTCAAGGTTTTCTTTAATCAGTGGGGTAGTCATCCGGCAGGTTGGTGCATTTTAATGTCATTGCGCCATCAAGCTTAATCTCACTTCCCGTGACAAATTTAGACTCATCTGATCCAAGGTAGACTGCGGCATATGCAACGTCAAAACCGTCGCCCATCTGACCAAGAGGGATACGCGCATTTCGTGTTGCGATTAATTTTTTAATATCCCCGCCAGTTCGTTGATTGGCAAGCCGTGTTTCAACCATCGGGGTGTGTAGCTGGCCTGGAATTATTGTATTGCATCGAACTCCACGACCCGCAAATTCAATTGCCACCGCTTCGCTAAAACGCCTGATTGCAGCTTTGGTAGTGCAATATGCAATTTGGAAAGCACCGCCATAGGTAAGCCCAGAAGTTGACGACATGTTTATTATTGATCCGGTTTTATTTTTAACCATTATTGGAAGAACTGCTTTTGTAACCAGGAAGACATGCTTAAGGTTATGATCCATTTGTTTGTCCCAAACCTCTTCCTCCATGTCCATTGCTCCGCCCGCGGCCGATCCACCAACATTATTTTGAAGCACATCTACACGACCAAAACGGTCGACGCATGATGTAACCATCTCATTGACCGATTCGGCATTTGTCACGTCACAACAATAAGTAATGCATTCGTTACCTTCGTCTTGAATCGTTTTGGCAGTTTCCTCAACAGCTTCCTGATTAAGATCGACAGCAAATACTTTTGCTCCCTCTCGAGCAAACAGAGTAGCGGTAGCTCGCCCGTTACCCCAACCGGGGCCGCATGATCCAGCACCAGATATTAAAGCTACCTTTCCTTCCAGTCGGCCACGCATGTCGTTCTCCCTTGATGTTCTTGCTGAACAATAAATCGCACATGCAGGATCCAATGGAAAGTATTGGTACCATTTTTATTTACGGCTTAGTGAAATTAGAAAGTTATGCAGCGCAGTATCCGTTGGAGCGGTAGCCTCCGAGCATGAGCGTGCAATCTTTTTTAAGATGATCGATGAAGGGTGCTGATCGAAGGAAGGCCCGAAGCCCGCGGTGGATGTCGTCATCTGTTTCCGCCATAGCGGCACATTGATCAAGTGGACGGAAAAAAGGAGCGCGTGGCCGGTGTTCAGTTTTTTGTATAGATAGTGGAATAAGGCCACCGGTAGAGGCGCAGATAAATTCTGCAACTCCGGGTTGAAAAGCAATTTCCATTTTCTCCAGCGCATTTGGGGCAACAATTGAAGTTGGAGCTGTATTTTCAGGGTCTAGTTGGAACATTGATACGTAGCTCCTGCCACTCTGCCGATAGACAATAGAGCCGTCTCCAACACGCATTGCGATTGTCCCAGCCGGACTAGCTACTATGACGATTAGAGTAGGGGATACAGCAAGCGAAGCATTACTTTCGTTGATGAGTTGCCTCATCAGCGCTGACCTAACACTCTCACAAAGTTTTTGAAATAAGGGAGTTGCTATGTCTACTTCTGGGCAATCAACAAGTTTTGCCAAGTAATGACTGTCCTCTAAAAGATTTGTAATAGCCTCTTTTACTGCAACTCTTGTTAAGTTGTGAGGATGGATAATCTCTCCAATATCATCAGAAAGTGCTGCTATTATTACATCTTCACCGACTTTGTGAACTTCTCCGTAATCTAGCGCAGGCAAAAGAGAGGGGGGTTCTGCTTTTGCTTTTCTATAATCGACGGCAGCATGCCAACTCATCGCTATTTAATTCCTATGAAACTATTCAACCGATAAAATAAGTTTATAATAATTTTGTCTAAATTTTTATACAATTGTTGGAATATTGGAAAATTATATTTCAAATATTAAATTAATACAAGTATTATACTAAAAATGCGATGTATTTATTTCTTTTAACTGAAAGGATGTACAGCATTTTTATAGCTGGAGAACTTAAAATGCACGAAATCCCGTTTAGAATTATTGGTTTGGATCATTTAGTACTTCGTGTGCAAAATATAGAGGTAATGATAACTTTTTATTGCGATATCCTCGGTTGTATCCAAGAACGTGAGGTCGCGGATTTAGGACTTGTGCAGCTGCGTGCGGGGACGAGTTTGATTGATTTAATTGATTGCGCGGGGAAACTTGGACGTAGAGGTGGGTTAACTACGTCATCTGGCCCCGAAGTGGGAAGTATGGATCATTTCTGTCTGAGAATAGAGGGGTTTGACAAAGAACAGGTAATGAGTCATCTCAGTTCGGCCGGAGTGCGATTAGGCGAATTTGGGACGCGTTATGGTTCAAACGGAATGGGTCCGTCACTTTACCTTTATGATCCGGAGGGAAATATGATCGAACTAAAAGGGTAAAAAGTAAATTTGGATGGCAACTAATCATTTGATCGGGAATGCCGGTTTTGAGATCAATCGCGGCCCCTTTGAGCGTATTTAGTTATCTGTTTAGGTGCTGAAGAGAATTATATGTCAGATATGGCTCCACTGTCTGTATCGCTAGCAGCAAGTTAGCAAAAAAGATTGTTTCAACGAAAAAAAATTGTGCAGAGGCCATGTTATTTGTCCGAAAGGGTTAAAGTCTTTTGAAACGAATTTAAATGGAATAAAAAAAACACAAATCAGAGACGTGAAAAATCCGGTTAAATTGAGATAATTTTTCAAATGATTATTTTAATACTTATAAATCCTATTATAAATTAAATATTTATTCTGATTTAAACAAATTAATTTGTAATTTACTTTGTTTTTAGATTTGTATATATTTACAATTAGTGTTCTTTTGTCCATGTATATATTCTTTTATTGAACTGATGGGAATCAATGTCCTTATTTGACGAATTCGATAAACTCTCGGCTAATGCAGGGAGGAGGCGTCAAAGGCCCTCCAATTCTCTACCCGAGCTAGGGGGCGATCGTTCAGTAGTGGGTGCAAGGTCTTTAACCTCTAAAATAACAGCAGAGCCGTCACCGTCTATACCTGTTCCGCAGGCATCGACTAATACGTCTTTAAACCAGGCGGAATATTCCCAAACACGATCCATTGGGTCTTTCCGGTTTTCTTTGAGCAGGGGTGGAGTCATTGCAAGTATAGCTGGAATATTAGTGGCTGCGGCATTACTTTTTTTAGGTGGTTATGTGACTGCATACGTCGTTTATAAATCGAGAAATCCGGGCAATGTTTTGATTGCGAAAGTCAAGCCATCGCCTGAGTTTGAGAAGAACCACAAAATTGATCAATCTGAGGAGCCGGAAAGTCTAAAGGCTACACATCGTCCTCTCGAAGTGGTTATGTCGCCAGAAACTTCTGGTGGGAAGGCGGTAGTAGCCCCTGAGCCCAGCGCTGGCAAAATGCGTGGATCCTTAGGCAAAACATCAATATACCCACAATCTGTTCGCGAAAAGGACACTAACCAATTGTCAAATTCCGAGGAATTAGAACAAGAACCAGATGGAGTATCGATAACGAAAATACCCGGTAATCGCAAGAGATCTGGTGACTTTGTAGTTCCTAAAAGTAAACCTGAACGCTTATTAACGGCTCCTAGTAATAGCGATAGCGTGTCTGATTTTGTCACGCAGTCCGCACCTCCAAAGAATGAAAAAGCAAATCAAAGTTTAGATAATAATGGTAAAAGACAGGCACCGGTCGCCAAAGAGACCGGCGTAAATACGGCAGCATCGCCTATTCAACAAGAAATGCCTCATGAAAGCGCTTATTCGGGCAACTTTGGTTACTCATTGCAGCTGGCTGCATTTTCATCAAAAATTAATGCATCTCAGATGATGAAAGAGCTTGAGGGCTTTGTGCCCACTGCCCGAATCGATAAAGGTATGAATCAATCAGGGCAAGCACTCTATTTCCTTCGAGTTGGGTACGTTGAAAAACGTGAAGAAGCCGTAAATATGGCAAATCGCTTGAGCACTGAAAAAAAAATAAACAGTGGATATATAATTCGGGTAAGAGCTCCTGATGTTGTGCCGTAGGTCTATTACAAGGAAACCAATCTGCTGTTATGTTTGTCGTTATTCAAATAAGATACACATTGTCATATGAGTTAAATTTGAAATTTTGGACCTCCTGCCGACATGAAAGAATGCAGTAAATCGATCAATCGACGTATGGCTGATTCAAATTTTATGAATCGGTATTTTTCGGGAAATGGAATCGATATAGGTGGAGCTCCTGACCCATTATTTCTGTACTCAGAATTATTTCCAAAGATCGGCGAAGTAAGGACTTGGGATCTAGGGGATGGAGATGCCACCTTTATGGAAGGTGTGGGGGACAATTCTTATGATTTTGTCCATTCCAGTCATTGTTTGGAACACTTAAAAAATCCTGAGGTTGGTCTAAAGAACTGGTTTCGTATTCTCAAGCCACATGGATATTTGATTGTCACGGTCCCTGATGAGGACCTTTATGAACAAGGTGTTTTCCCAAGCACCTTCAATGCCGACCATAAATGTACATTCACCATAAGTAAAAAGGAGTCGTGGAGTAAAAATTCAATAAATATTTTTGACCTACTACCAGCTCTCGGTGAGGCAGCAGAGGTTGTCAAAGTAGAGCTACTAAACCACTCCTACCGCTATGTTTTACCAAGATTTGACCAGACCTTAACCCCGGTGGCTGAAGCAGGCATCGAATTTGTTGTTCGCAAGCGACCGCAAGAGGAAGTAGCATTTTGTGGGGTTCATAAGCATCCGGGCGAGGTTGATGGAAAATTGTTCCAGCTCCTGACCGGTATTAAGAAGCCTATCATTAATAAGAAAAAAGAAAAGGTTTAGGGATCGTTAGATGTTACCTCTGTAACGTCCGAAGTCCACTCGCTCACGTAATCTGCGGCAGAAGGCCTGATTTTTTTACGTGGCTCATCGGTTGGTGTACCAAGGTATAAGAAGCATATGATCTGATCTTTTTCTTTCAGCCCCAGTGCCGCCTTTACGTGAGGGTCATAGGCAGCTGGCCCCGTGAGCATAATGCCACCGTATCCTTTGACGTAGGCAGCATTGATAATATTTTGCGCCGCAGCCCCGACAGTTATTATTTGCTCGACTTCAGGAGCCTTTGGATGGTCTTTAGTTATTTCTGCGTATATGGTGATGATGAGGGGCGACCGAAGCGGTTTTTGTCGCTGTGACTCCAACCTTTCTTTGCTTGTATTTTTATCTCGGCGTGCCATGCTTTGCGCCATTACTTCCCCAAGTCTGTGTCGGGCTTCCCCCCGAATAAGTAAAAATCTCCATGGTTTAAGCCCTGCGTGATCCGGTGCACGCATCCCCGTCTCAAGTATTTCCAATAGCTCTTCACCGTCCGGAGCGGGGTCTGACAGTTTTCGCGCGGGCACAGAATTGCGACCCAATAAAAGTTCCATAGCATCCATATTATAGTTCTCACCTCATCTGCAAACTTCAATCCTAAGGACCTGGTGGCATTGGAGTGTTGGGCAATCCTCGGCCATCAAAAGTTCGGCCAACTAAAAACCCAAAAATGAAACCACCAATATGTGCCTCCCATGCAATATTTCCCAACTCACTTGAGATCATAACTTCAAATAACCAAAATATTAAATTTGTTCCAATCCAAAAAATCGCAACCAATACCGCTACACTTTTTGGCATAATTGGGTGACACGGATCTGTCTGAAACTTTGGAGCGATTGATATGTGAACTAAAGCGCCTAGGAGGCCTGAAAGTGCTCCTGAAGAGCCAATTAATGGCGCAATCTCGTGAGGGTTGAAGCCCATCCAGAAAAAAGCAGAAAAGATTCCACTCGATATGTACAACAGCAAAAATTGAATTAAGGACATTCGGCGCGCTACGGCTGTACCAAATGCGAGAAGGAAGAAAACATTTAAAAGCAAATGGTACGTATCTGAATGAATGTATGCGTAAGTCACCGGAGATAGTGCGAGTGTAATACTCTCACTATGCCATAGTTCAGGGCTCTGAAATCTTTCTGGAATAAAAGCAAAGTAGCGTAGAACGAAATTTTCTTGAACTCCGGTTAAAAGTATTCCGTGAAAATGTGCAAGTATTGATAGTGCGGCAATTAACCGAATTATATTAGGTATCCTCAGAACTGGCCGATGGATTGTGCTTTTAGGGGGCATGGTTCTCTGCCCATTTCGACCTGCAGGATCTCTCTTTATTGCGTCTCAACACATGCACTCTCTGCGAGGCGACCCATGAAAGTGCTGCATTTGGCTATTTGTTCGAGAGCAATAAATTCGTCAGGCTTATGTGCCTGTACAATACTTCCGGGGCCACACACTACCGTGGGAATTCCAGCGGTTTGCTGAAAAGGCCCGGCCTCAGTCCCGAATGATACTTTGGCATGATCGTTCTTGCCAGTAAGGGACTTCGCAAAATTTACCACGCCGTCGTCAGGATCAGTGTGAAGTCCAGGCATCGAAGATTTAATGCTAAACTCAAATCCAGCCTCTGCACTCAAAGACTTCATTTCGGGCTCCAACTTTTGATTGATGAAGTCTCTAATCTCATTCATATAAATATCGGAATCTTCCTCAGGAAGGTGTCGTATTTCGAATTCGAAGGCACATTCCTTTGGGACAATATTTAACGCCGTTCCACCCCTAATGTTACCAGTATGGATTGTTGTGTGGGGAATATCAAAAAGCGGGTCGAAAGGGCCTTCCGTTCTTATTCGACGTGCTATTGATTTTATGTGTGATATCAACTCAGCGGCAAATTCGACTGCATTTACAGCCTCCGGTGCCAGACTTGAATGAGCCTCAGAGCCTTTGACCCGACAATGGAAGCTCGTTTTGCCTTTGTGAGCGATTACTACCTTCATCTCGGTTGGTTCGCCTACAATGCAGAGCTTTGGTTTAACTTTCATATTATTTATAGCAGCGATTAGGCGCTGAACACCAATGCAACCTACTTCCTCATCATATGAAAAAGCCAAGTGAATAGGGGTTTTGAGGCTTCGGCTCAAAAAGTTGGGTACATGTGCGAGGACAATCGAGACGAATCCCTTCATATCACATGTCCCACGCCCATATAGCTTTTGATCTTTCTCTACAACTTCAAAAGGGTCTGTGGACCACACCTGTCCGTCAACAGGAACTACATCTGTGTGGCCAGACAGCATTATGCCGGGACGGTCTAGTGGGCCCAACGTTGCATATAAGTTCGCTTTTTGCCCAGTCTCATCGTAGACCAATTCACTTTCAACATTTAAATTTGCCAGATAACTTTGAATAAAGCTTATGAGTTCAAGATTAGAGTTTCTGCTTGTAGTATCAAAAGAAACCAGCATCTTCATTAGGTCTACAGCAGACATCGAACTTTCCATCAGACTACCTTGTAACTAACTTTAAAAAAATCAACCAGTGGACTTTCGCATTTTACCTATAATCTTGCTCAAGCTGTCGAAAAATCCTTCTACCCCTCGTTGCCGAATCACGGTTCGAAATTCTGAGCGCTGTGTTACAGCCATGCTGATGCCCTCAACTATGACATCGATAACATAATAATGGTTATTTTGCCGGCGTATTCGCCAATAAGTCTCGAGCGGTTGACCCGAGGCTTGATTTATTAATGTGTAAACTAGTGCATCACGCCGGATTGGCCTAGATTTTACAACATTGAACGTTTCCCCGGCATAAGTTAAAAGGCGTTTAGAATACGAGTATAAGACATAGTCCCGAAATAACGTTAAATATCGAGCTTTCTGTTCATCATTAATTTCACGCCAAGTTTTACCTAGTGCGAATCGACCAATAGTTTTCATGTCAATGCTTTTGTTTAGAATTTTCCTGAGTTCCGCCTCTTTTTCTATTTTTGGGCGCGATCTGTCTTTTAGTAAAACTATCGTTTCATCACCAACCTTACGCAGAAACTCGGCCGCTCCATCTGGCGATGTTTGGGCTTGGGCTGTTGAAAAAACACCGATTAACAAAAGCACGATGCAAATGCGCGGGCAGTGCTGAAACATGATTTTCCCCAAATACATTTATTTTATACTATGTAACCGTAATCTACATATCCTAGATCATAATAAATTTGTAGGTTGAATAACAATGGTGTTTGGTTGAACATCTAATAATTCAGTGATTGTAAGGGTAGAATTGGTTTGTCAAAGCTTCCAAAATATATAAATCCGCGGACTGATTCGGTTTGGCAAGTAAAGACTGCGCTTTGGCGTGCGCCAGATGATGGAGGTTACGTTAACCTAACCGATGGTGAAGGGTTAACCAAAGATGCTATTGATGTCGGCTTAAACTCACTATGGCGCTATCGCAAGGCTATTAGGCTCCCTAACGAAAATATAGTTTCTTTGGGCGAAGGCTGGACCCCTATCGTATACAGTCAATGGGCCGGTCATGAAGTGATATTTAAAATGGAGTACATGATGCCCTCGGGTTCCTACAAAGATAGAGGCTCTGCGGTAATGATGAATTACCTAAAACAGGTAGGGATAGACTTTGTACTTGAGGACTCTTCTGGGAATGCTGGATCTTCAATAGCAACTTATGGTGCTTTTTTGGGCCTTAAAAGCCGTATATTTGTACCTGCAAATGCTCCAGTTGCTAAACGACGGCAAATGGCCGCCGTGGGTGCTGATGTTGTTGCTGTGAAGGGTAGTAGAGATGATGTTTCAGCTGCAGCATTAAAAGATGCTGAAAAAATCTTTTATGCCTGTCACAATTTACAGCCATATTTTTTGGAAGGCACCAAAACACTTGCTTTCGAAATATGGGAACAACTCAATTTTGATCTGCCAGATGTGATTGTTATACCTATGGGGCAGGGCGCCAATGTTATGGGATGCCACATAGGGTTTTCTGAACTAAAACGTGCTGGTGTGATTGATCGGCTGCCCCGGCTTTATGCCGTACAAGCAGTTAATGCAGCGCCTTATTACGCTGCATGGTCCGTTGACTCCGCTACACCGATAGCAATTGACGCTAGCCATACTATAGCGGACGGAATAGCCTCTTCTAGGCCAATAAGACTTCGCGAGGTATTTATGGCTTTGCGTGAAACCGATGGCGATATCGTAGCAGTTACCGAGGACGAAATTGAGGCCTCATTGAAAGCGCTTTGCCAGAAAGGGCTTTTTGTGGAACCCACAACAGCGGCGGGGGCGGCGGGCCTACAAATATTGTTTGAAGATGGGTCTATTGGTCATAATGAAAAGGTGGTCCTTATATTAACAGGCAGTGGACTGAAAGCGGTTGATACGATAGCGGGAGCATTAAAGCTCTGAGAAATAAGTTTCGAGTTATCAACTTTGCTACTTTCATTATTGCCGTGGCAAGTAGTATGGTACTGACAAAAAACAATATTCAATCCGGTCACTGCTTCTAGATATTTGCAGTAGTAAAAGCGACACAAAAATGATCAATAAAAATTGTCACTATGAATTTGCAGAAGGATTCCACTCTTTATCAATACCTATGGTCTTAAAAAGAGCAGCTCCTGAGACATCAGCAGTGCCCATTGTCGTAGACTCGCCTCATAGTGGTACCAATTATCCTGCCGACTTTGACTGTTTGGTTCCAAATATTATGTTGCGCCGAGCCGAGGATAGTTATGTCGGTGAATTATTTGGTGATGCGCCTCGGCACGGAGCCACTTTTATAGAAGCACTTTTCCCGCGAAGCTACATTGATCCAAATCGATCACTTGACGACCTTGATCCGGATCTGTTGGAAAATGATTGGCCGTCACCATTATTTATGAGCGAGAAAGCCCGATCAGGTCATGGATTAATTTGGCGATTGTGCCCACCGGAAATGCCTATGTACCGCCATCGTTTGACGGAGGCAAAAGTCCGTCATAGGATTGAAAAATACTGGCAGCCCTATCATCAATGTCTCTCTGAAGCAATTAACATGCTGCACAAACAGTTCGGTGAGACGTGGCATATTAATTGTCACTCTATGCCAAGCGGAAGTGCCCCAAGTGTTATTACCCGCAGTGGAAGAGTGCCTGCGGATTTCGTGCTGGGAGATCGAGACGGAACCACCTGTGACTTAAGGTTACGTCAAGTGATTTCAAAAACTCTTGAAGACATGGGCTACGTGGTTGCTGTAAATGATCCATATAAAGGAGTTGAACTTATTCGGGCTCATTCAGACCCAGCAAGTGCCCGGCACTCCATACAGATAGAAATTAATCGCGCCATTTATATGAATGAACGCAGTCTGGAACGCCTCGCAGGTTTTGAAACACTAAAAGCTAACATAAACCAACTCTTGTACGAACTAGCCAGGTTTTCAAATCAGCGGATCTCGGTGGCTGCAGAATAATAAAGTTACAAGGTGAACTGCTCCTTAAGGATACGCGTCTCAAGATTATGTTCGGGATCAAACAATAAAGTCATAGATACAGTCTGGGCTTGCTCAATGCTCACACTTACTATTTGCCGCACCTCAAAGTCATCGGCACTTGCGCAAACTGGCCTCTTCGATGATTCAAGAATTTCAAAGCGAATTTTCGCCTGACAGGGCACTATAGCTCCTCGCCAACGTCGAGGACGAAAAGCGCTGATGGGTGTAAGGCACAAAACGTTTGCATTTAGTGGAAGAATCGGGCCGTGAGCTGAAAGATTGTATGCGGTGCTGCCGGCAGGTGTGGCTACTAGGACACCGTCGCAGACCAATTCTGGAATACGTTCAATTTCATCAACTACCACCCTGATTTTTGCGGCTTGTTGCGTCTGCCTCAGAACAGCGACCTCGTTTATGGCGTGTGATTTTTTTATGGAACCATCTGCGAGGACTGTCTCCATGACCAATGGGCGAACTTCGACTGACTCAGCTTGAGATATACGTTGGTCCAGATTTATAACGCTTCTTGTATTCATTAAAAAACCAACCGAGCCGCAATTCATCCCGTAAATTGGTATTTTTCGTGCTTTATACTTATGCAGCATTCGAAGCATAAAACCATCACCACCAAGAGCAACAATTACATCAGCATTCTCGGGCGGAACATTTGCGTACTGCTTCTCGAGTGTTTTGAGAACTTCCTGCGCCTCAAGAATTTCGGCAGCCACAAATGATATTTTCTTTTTTTTCATTAAAATCCAAAACTTAAAAATCGATTGATGAAAATAGCATAAAGTCAGGCAGTAGTCATAGGCAAGGAGCTTGTAACAATGCTGATGTAGACCATTCCATGCAGCAGAGCTATACCATTAAACCAGTTCTGATAAAGTTGAAGTGTAATTTTTACATATTGCGAGGAGATAAGCAGAGCATTATTGTCACGCTTCGACAGTAATCACTTAAATGCTCGGCAATTTGCACCCCGCTCAAAGAAGGTGGAGAGATACTAAATGCAAATTTCAGCAAATCAAAAAATATAGATTCACCTCAACCGAAGTTAGTCCCCACGTTAAAAGGTCCTCTAAGACCTATTGTTCAAAAAAAGAATATATAATGATGAATGACCAAGAGGCTATTTTATTTACCAATGAGGCTTTTTACGCTGCATTTTCTTGTGGGGATATTGCAGCAATGTCTTGTCTTTGGGCAGAAACAGATGATGTGAGCGTTATTCATCCCGGGTGGGAGCCCTTATTCGGTCGAGAGGCGGTTCTCAGCAGTTGGGCTGATATCGTTTCTGAGGGAGGTTTCCCGTCAATTATATGCAGAGAACCCCACTTATTCCTTAGGAATGATTACGCTACGGTGGTTTGCTTTGAAGACATTGATGGAATTTTCCTAGCTGCAACAAATGTTTTTATAAAGCAGGGGGATTCTTGGAGAATAATGCATCACCAAGCAGCGCCAACTAGTGGCAGGCCATCAAAGCAAAATGAGTTGTCCCAGTCTGTAAATTAGATCTTGTATCACCCGCCAGTAACGCTCATATGCCGGTCAATTGGCTTTACTTCTGTCCTTCTATCGATGGAGAAATCATGGCCCTTCGGTTTCCGGCTAATGGCCTCACGTATTGCTGCCTCGAGTCGGGACGGAAAGGCGTTATCCCTAAGAGCGGTGCGCAGGTCGGCATGATCATGTTGACCAAGACACATATAAAGCGTGCCTGTGCAAGTGAGACGAACCCTATTGCAGGACTCACAGAAATTATGAGTAAGTGGGGTAATGAAGCCGATGCGCCCACCCGTTTCTTCAATACGCCAGTAGCGGGCGGGCCCGCCGGTGCGGAAATCCGTTTCTGTGAGCGTCCAACGTCTCCGTAAATCCGCTCGTACCATAGAGAGAGGCCAGTATTGATCAAGGCGGGTTTCATTGCCTATATCTCCCATAGGCATCACTTCTATGAAGGTAAGATCAAACCCCCTATCACCGCACCAAATGATAATATCGTGAATTTCATCATCATTAAAATCCTTAAGAGCAACACAGTTAATTTTGATATCCAAGCCGGCGGATACTGCGGCATCAATGCCTCTCATCACTTTGTCGAAGTTCCCCCAGCGAGTGATATGCGAAAATTTATCTTTTTGAAGTGTATCTAAGGATACATTGATTCGTTTCACGCCAGCTGTGGCTAGACCGGCGGCATGTTTTTCCAATTGGCTACCATTTGTTGTGATTGTTAATTCATCGAGCGCTCCAGTATTTAGGTGT